>JBLHIH010000140.1:0-10214 GCA_047616645.1 Flavobacterium sp.
TTCTAGCCGTCAAGTCGTTGAATGCCACGTGTCCGCAATCCTCTTCCAGAGAGAGAATTTCCAAAACTTAATTAGAAGGCACCCCCCCTATCCCGAAGAGGCACTTTATGTATATGTATATGCCCACAGCTTTAACAATCCTCAGATCATTATTATCGGATTTTTAGCGCTGTGGCTAACGATATCGGGACTGTTGCTAGTCAAAGCCAACTTTAGGCGTCGAGATTTCACTTGGCGCGGAGCATACGCCTCTATCCCTATTTCTTGAGAGGCTATCTGGAAGTTTATGAATACCTCAACAATATCAAGCCAAGATGTTTAGCCAGAATCATTATGACTATCCCTTACACTGAACTACCAGAAAGTTGTCTCAAGCAAATGAGATTTGATTGTATGGCATACAAATGGACTGGTCCTTAGAATAGACAAGCTTTTGCTTAATATGAGTTATGACGGTTCAAATAAGTGACAAGCTACCCAGTGAGGATCATCTTTACTACCTACTTCAACTGGTAGAGGCACTTTTGCCGCACAAATATCCATTGCTTCAGGACAACGAGTTCTAAAAGTACAGCCAGAGGGTGGATTTAGTGGTGAAGGTACATCACCTTTCAAAACTTGTCGTTCAGTTTTGGTTGTTGGATCAGGTGAGGGTATCGCTGATAA
The DNA here is from genome assembly GCA_047616645.1 of Flavobacterium sp. Lineage (GTDB taxonomy): Bacteria > Pseudomonadota > Gammaproteobacteria > Pseudomonadales > Azotimanducaceae > JAHRVQ01. The sequence goes on from JBLHIH010000140.1 coordinate 667, forward strand.
CAGTGCTTTTGTATAGGGGTGCCTCGGCTCTGTATAGAGACTCGTAGCAGTTGCTTTTTCAACCAATCGACCAAGATACATTACACCGACATCATCGCTGATGTGCTGAACTACAGCCAGATCATGTGAAATAAATAGAAACGATATACCTAAGGTTTTTTGTAGGTTTGAAATCAGGTTCAGTACTTGTGATTGTACTGATACATCCAAAGCAGATACGGCTTCATCGGCAACAATGAATTTAGGTTCAAGAGTCAGTGCCCTAGCGATACCTATGCGTTGGCGTTGACCGCCAGAGAACTCATGTGGATATCGGTGCAATACATGTTTTCTTAAGCCGACAATATCAAGTAGTTCTTCAATCTTTTGTTGGCGAGACTCAGGTGTCCCAATTTTATGCGTTTCCAATGGTTCAAGTAACGTCTGCTGTATAGTTCTTCGCGGACTAAGAGATGCATACGGATCTTGAAAGATAATCTGCATATCCCTACGAGCTTCTACCAACCCTTTTGATTCAAGTTTGGTAATATCAGTACCATCAAGTATAACCGTTCCGCCTGTAGGCTCATGCAATCGAAGGACCGCTCGCCCGAGGGTGGATTTACCACAGCCAGACTCACCTACAAGCCCCATAGTTTTGCCTTTTTCAATTATAAAACTGACATCGTCAACGGCTTTTAACTGACTTGTCACTCGATGAAACAATCCACCATGAATAGGGAAATGTTTTTTTAAGTTTTTAACATCTAACAACACACTCATGATGCTTCTCCACAGGGATGAAAGCAGGCGACTTCGCGGCCATCCTTAATTTGGTTAACCGGCTGTTCAATGTGACAACGCTCATCTGAATATTGGCAGCGATCAGCGAACCGACAACCGTCTGGCAAGTCTAATAAATCCGGAACTGTGCCTGGAATGGTGGGTAATTCTTCTACTTTATCTTCACGAATCCTTGGAATCGATGCCATCAGTCCTGCTGAGTAAGGGTGTTGCGGATTTTGGAACAGCGGTACGATAGGTGATTGTTCTACAATACGTCCCGCATACATAACGACAGCCCGTTGACACGATTCTGCAACAACACCTAAGTCATGTGTTACCAGCACAACTGCTGTCCCTAATTCATGCTGCAATTTTACGATTTGCTCCATTACCTGCGCTTGGATTGTTACATCCAGTGCTGTGGTGGGCTCATCGGCTAATAACAACTTTGGATTACAAGATAGTGCCATTGCAATCATCACACGTTGTCGCATTCCGCCTGATAACTGGTGCGGATATTCATTGATACGTTTATCTGGGGATGGGATTCCTACCAGTTCTAACATCTCAATAGCGCGATTTTTAGCTTGTCTACCACGAATTTTTTGATGTCGAGCCAGCACATCGGTCATCTGATTTGCAATTGTAAACACCGGATTTAATGCAGTCATGGGTTCTTGAAATATCATTGATATTTCGCTGCCACGAATTTTTCGATACTCAGACTCAGGCAATCCAACCAGTTCACGACCGTTAATCTGAATGCTGCCCGCCGTTATCTTACCCGGAGGCGACGGAATCAAGCCTAAAATAGCTAATGATGTTACAGACTTACCACAGCCAGACTCACCGACAAGACCCATTGTTTCGCCATGCATCACATCAAAACTGATGCCATCAATAGCGCGAACGATCCCTCGCTCAGTATTAAACTCAACAACCAGATCACGTACACTCAATAATGGTTTTTTAGTGCTCATGAACTTACCTTCTTTGGATCTAATGCATCTTGTAAGGCATCCGAAAACATATTAAACGCCATTACCAGAACAAATAGTAAGGCTGAGGCTGCATAAAAATTAGCAAATTGCCCAGCTTGTACTTCCTGCGTTGACTCAGCAATCATCAAACCCCAAGAAACGCCATCTTTCACACCTAAGCCTAAGAAACTTAAGATCACTTCAGATTTGATCGCACTAACAAAAACGATGGTCGATTGCACCAATAGTATGTGGAACGTATTCGGCAAAATATGCCTGAAGATTATGAGATGCTGAGGTACACCTACTGCACGAGCAGCTTCGACAAATTCAAAATTCTTCAATTTAATTACTTCACCACGCACCAGTCGCGCGGTGGTTGTCCAGAAAGTAATAATCATTGCTACATGCATTGAATAGGCAAACCCACTTAGAGCGTATGCGATAGCTGCTACAAACAAATAGAAGGGAATCGAGTCAAGTACACCCATCGCCCAAAGCACAACTTCATCAATCCATGAGTTACTAAAAAAGCCCGATAGTGCCCCCAAAATAGCGCCCACCAAGGTTGAGACAACCGCCACCACTAATCCGACTTCAAATGCTGTATTAGTAGAATATATCGCTCTCTCATAAATGTCTTGGCCAAGAATATTGGTGCCAAACCAGTATTGTGAAGACATCCCTTCCCATTTTTGACCATTATTATCAGACCACTCAGTACCCCATAAACCTAAAGCGACACCAAGTGCGACCACCATATATAAAGCAACAACATAGAACCCCATCATTCCAGCACGGTCACGACGGAATTTATAAGCCGCCTTTGACCACATGGATTCGCCTACTTTTTTGTTTACTGCTGCGTCAGCAGGTGTCTCTAATAGTGTATTCATTTGAGAGATATTCTCGGGTCGACAACTTTGTATAAAATATCATTAATAATTAATGTAAAAACAAACATGATTGCGGTTAATCCAACTACGGCTTTAAGGATCGGCTGATCGCCAGTGATGATGGCGTCATAGGTAACTTTACCGACACCCGGTATACCGAAATAGCTTTCTAAAAGTAAGCTGCCTGAGATTACAACCAGTGGAATAGAAAACATGATTCGAGTGATGATAGGGATTAAGCTATTTTTCAACACCCCTTTAAACAATAAATCGATCGGATGGGCTCCAAATGCTTTGGCTGTGCGCACATGATCCCTACCCATTTCTTCCACAATTACTGCTCGATAAAATCGAGTGTTGTAACCCAGAGATACAAAAATTGAAGCTAAGGTAGGCACCGTTACATAGTGAAGATAATCGGTGAATGAATAAACATCCCAGCCTCTAACTGGAAATAAATCAAGCCCTTGAGAAGATGAGAATATAATTTGAAAGGCGATAATCACAATCAGAAAGCTGACACTCATACCCAAAACCGAGGCCCCCATAATAATCTTATCGGTCCACTGCCCTCGATGATAAGCAGCCACCAACGCTAAAATTACACCAAGAAGATTACCTAAAATAAACCCTGGAAGAATTAGCGCTAAAGAGACTGGCATTGTTCGAATCAAAATAGTCGATACTTTTTCACCTGATGAATCGGAATAACCAAAATCCATAGTGGCTAATTCTATTAAATATTGTGTATAGCGCGTAACAAAACTTTGGTCGTAACCTAGTTGATGTCGAACTTCTGTGATTTGTTCCTGGGTTGGATTTTTACCCAGTAGATCGTAAGTTTTATCTGGTCCAAAATGCACCATCAGAGTAAAACTAATCACGGTCACACCCAATACCAAAGGGATTCCAGTGACCAGTTTTCTTAAAGCATATTGTAATGTTTCCATCAGTTAGTTTCCTCATCTAGCAGATCAACAAATTTCAGATGAAAGCCACCCACCATCTGGCTATCAGGAAAAGACACAACCTTCTTGTGCCATAACATGATTACATTACGAGACACGCCGGTAATACTGACGCAATCATCAATAAGCATATTATTCATCTTTCGGTAAATTTGCGTACGTTCTGGTGATGGTTGCATAACAGATGCTTGTTTATACAGTTGATTATATTCGGGGTTATCATAATTGGCATTATTAGAACCGGGCGAACCATTAGGACCATAAAATAGTTGTAAGGTGTTTTGGGCATCAGGATAGTCAAGCCCCCAACCCATGCCCACGATCATGATTTTTGCTTCCTTAACCGCTTTATTAAAATCACCAAAACTCGCGAAAGACTCATATTCTACTTTTTCCTCAGGAAAGCCTATATCCTTCATCCAGCCCCTAAACTGTTCATACATTTGCCTTGTGCTTACAGATGCTACTCCACCATAGACTAAGCTTGGTATATTATCTGCCGTCCAACCGCCTTCTAACATCAGGCGCTTAGCTTCATCTAGATCACGCAATGTGGATATATTCGAAAGCTCTAGGTCGAATTCTGGAACAACTGGCGGAATGATGCCTGGAGATATGACGCCTATACCAGAATAGAATACGTCGTTTCTCTCTTGCCAGTTAAATCCTGAGCGAATAGCACATCTAAGTAATTTATTGCGTTTCTCCCTAACCGGGTCATCGTTGTACCCAATTAAAGGATCGCGCATATTAAAATCTGTATGCACAAAACCGGCTTCGATGGTATTGAACATATGAAATTTATCCGCCATATCTGACGCTAGAACCAGCGTAGGTTTCTTCTGACTGAGAACTCGATCTACTTGTTCTACAGGCACCCCCGCAAAATTTATTTCATCACCTTTGTTAAACGATGCCCATTGGGAAGCACTTTCTTTAATGAAATCTATCTTAAGAGCATCAACTAATGGAGGAGATTTGCCGGCAATCTGATCGATACCATATTGTTTATGTATTTTTGGGTCATAGCCTTCAAATTCGATATCGATAGGCTCTTGTCGATATTGGACATTTCGAATCATCAACGCATAATTTGATGATTCGTAGCGAAGCATTTTAAAGGGACCTGAACCAACTGGATGCACCGAGAATTCACGACCATAATAGTCGACCGCTTCATGTGGCACTAACGCTGAGAAGCCCTGAGCAAAAGAGTGTGTCAGTTGCGGGTAAGGGCGAGATAAAGTGATTTGAATGGTATGTGAATCCAATGACTTCAGACCCTCTATCGCTACACCATAGTTCGATCCAGCGTCTTTCCATTCGTTAAGACCTACAATCTTGCCATCCCAAAGCCAAGAGCCTTGCGAACGATTGGTAACATCAAAATGGCGTTTAATGGAATAAACAAGATCTTCTGCGATGACTTCTCGACCTTTACCATTCGGAAAAGCTGGATCGTCAGCATAAAACACACCTTTTTTAATTTTAATGGTATATGTCAAACCATCGTTAGATACGTCTGGCATGGCAACAGCAAGATTTGGAGCTATTGCGTAAGGCCGAGCAAGATATTTATAGCGATACAAGGTGTCATAAATATTTGTCACAATATGGTTAGCATAGACCGTAGCGGCATTAACCGGGTCTAGACTACTGGGAGCACCATTAAGGGAGTGCCGGTATATCTTGGCCGGACCGTCTAAGTGACCTTCTAGCGCTTTATCAATATCTACTGCTGCGTTACAGCCTGCTAGAGATATAATTACTGTAAGTAGTAATAATAAATTCAACCACTTTAAATTTTGAAGCAACATATACACCTTAAATTTATTTGTTTTAAATATTTATTTTATATAATCGTCGAAATAATCAACGTCTTGAGGTTTCGTAGGTTACATTAAAATTGGCATGATACAAAATAGAATGTAGCAGCCCTTTCTACGATCGCTAGACATCACCAGTACTCGAGGCTTAGGAAACTCATAATTAGGAAATTTCTAGGCACAACCACCACTCCAAAACCGACCAATTAAATGTGATGATCCTACAAGGAAGCATACTTTGAATGGGTGTCCGTTTTATTTATACCGTTATATTTATCCTATGGAAATAAAAGTGGCGGGGTTTAATCCACCACTTCACTATTCAAAAAAATCGCTCGGTTTGTTTAAACCTTCAATACTTTTTTAACGGTAATGAGTATACAAGTAATCCTATTAGCCCTATAGATGATACTAAGAGAGTACAGAACCAAACCAATGAAGAATGGTTAGCTGAATATGAAGAACAATGGGCATTAGAGTGTGATGAACTGTTTTAGGCAATAGTCTGGCTAGTATGAGATGATCCATTAAAGAATAAGGAGGTTTTATGAAGAAGGTTATTGGTTTAATACTTTTGAGTTCTGCTTTGCTTGCAGGATGTTCGCCAAGCGAGATCGATTACAACCTTATTCAGGACCGCAACGGAATTGCATATCTACCAAATGAGCCTGAACCTATAACTGGAACAGCGGTTGCAAGTTATCCATCAGGTCAGCAACAAATTGTTGTTTCCTACGAAAATGGAAAGCCCTCAGGGATTAGTTCTGAGTGGTATGCCAATGGACAGATGAAAACTGAGCAACACTTCTCTGGTGAAAATGAAGGAAGGATTCGTGACTGGTATGAGAATGGAGAAGTTGCCCGAGATGTTAGGGTTCTAGATGGAACGCTAGTTGGTAGAAATATATGGAAATCCCCTGAGTTTGAAGGCGAGATAAATGCTTTAAATGGTTTACTTGATGGCGCTTACATTTACAAAACAAATACCGATTCTACAACATCGAATTATTCAAAAGGCTTACATAAGCAGAGAAAACATTTGGGGGATTTCAAGGACGTTACGTCAAATACTGAGTCTCATTTCGAGCATAGGTATGAAGGCACCCAATCTAGATTGACGTTTTATAAAAGAAGATATGAGTATAAAAGCGAATATAGCCACAACATTGAAGAGTCAGAACTTGACTACCTTCAAGGTCAAATTGTCACTAAAACTTTTAAGAAAGGCAAAGATGACCAAGAATTTAAGACAGAATCAAAAAAAGAAAAGAATGAATGGGAAGATACAAGTCCCTCTAAAGTTTCTGTTGAAGCACGAAAGGACAGAGTTTTATTGGAATCTGGCCAATACATTGAACCTGTGAGTTTGAAGACTGGTAAAGTAGATGGTAGAAGTTGGGTTAATAATGAAAAATGGGTAATTTCAAATTCTTATAATCAAGGGATATTAAACGGCTGGGATATTTCATTTGATAGAGAAAAAGCGGCTTGGGATGATGACCCTAGTTGCTACATCTCGGGAGATTGGGAGTATGAGGCTGAAAAGTGTGAGGTTGCTTTTGGTAAATCTAAAACACCTGCTGATTCAATTATTCCTCAAAGATTTAAAGTTCTCATAGAGAGCGATGAAAAGAAAGTTGCCGAAGCTGCGATGAGAGAGATAAGAGCAAAAGAGGCAAAGAAGCAGGCTGAGGAAGAGCGAAAAAGAAAAATAGAGGCTGAGAAGGCGAGAAAAGCAGCAGCTGAGAAGAAGAGAAGAGCAGACGCAGTATTAAAAAGAATAGCCAAAGAAAAAGCCGAAATAAAAGAAATTTCTCAAGGCATAGGTAAGAATTTTTGCCGAACTATTGTTGAAAATAACAATGTTGTAAGCAAAGAATCAAAAGACCCACTAGCTTTCAAAATAATCTCTAAGTATCAGTCTGTTATTGAGCAAATGTGTGCCTCGAGTGCGTGCTATGAAAATATTGTGGAAGCGAGAAAGATTAAGGCAGTAGAGGGCACTGAAGCTGCCTTACAGAGTTTAGGTGTTGTGGAAAGAGCACCCAAGTTATGTGACTCGCCATTTGAAGTATTTCTTCTCAGTAATATCGAAAGAGGCTGGGAGCGATCTTTACAGTCAAATTATGAAGAGCCAAACTTCGAGTTGGCAAAATTAGAGCGAATCAGTCGTGATGATGACTATATTCCACTCTATGTTCCCCAGCCACAATATCCTAGAAGAGCGCAAACTCGTGGGAAGGAAGGCTACGCAGTGGTAGAGATTACTATTACGACCACTGGTGGTGTTAGAGACCCTATATTAGTAGAGGAATATCCAGAGGGTTGGGGGTTTGGCCGATCTGGTTTAAAGGCGGCAATGAAACTTAAGTATAAACCTCGAGTAACCGACGGAGTTGGTCAAGAAGTGCCAAATGTCCTCTATAAATTTTCTTTCGCCATGGCTAAATAAGGAGGTTGCGATGATAAATAATTTTAGACTTCTTGCTTTGTTTGGTGCATTTTTTTTGATGCCATCTATGCTGCCAGCTGACTCAAAACTCGCCTCTTCTGTTTTTGCAACAGAAAAAAATGAAGTACCTAGCTATCGAAATGTAAAAACCCGCAAAAGAGCATCTGTAGGAAAAACATGCGCAGAGGCTCTAGATATCGTGCAGCGTGAGGGAGGACCTATAGACTCCGAGTTATGGGCCGAGGCAAAATCGATGCTTAATGATATCGAAAGACGCCCTAGAGTTTGCGCCTCAGATTATGAGCAAAGTCAGGTGTGGAACATGCTCGGTTATGTTTATTACTCTATGAACGACGTTACGGAAGCGTCGGGCTATTACAGAAACGTGCTTGAAGGTGGAGGAACTCCGCCAGAGACGAAGCTAGATATGAGCTATATGTTAGCTCAATTGTATTTGATGCAAGATGAATATGCGTTAGCCGTTGAACAGTTTGAAATATGGATGGATGCAGTTATTGTCGTTGGGACTGAGCAGCGTCTTGTGATGGCTCAGTTGTACCACCTTTTTGGGCGTGAAGATGAGGCGCTTGAAATGGCCAATCTTGGAATTGCGGAGGCAGAAGCTAAAGATGTAGCCCCTAAAGATGATTTTTGGAAGTTACAATTATCAATCTACTTTCAAAAAAAGAATTACCAAAAGGTCAAATCCTTGATAGAAAAACTTGGTGAAAACGATCCAGACTGGGTTTATTGAATACAATTGGACAAACACTATGACTGGCAGACCCTCATGGATACCAACTGACTCGATATGCGAACAAGCCCGTGAAATGGCTTCTCGCGGCCTTACAGTGTCTCAGATAAGTGATTGTCTAGGTATCGCTGAATCTACCTTATACGGCAAACAGAATGAGTATACGGCGTTTATGGATGCTATGAAAAAGGGACGCGCTGAGGGCTTAAATCAGGTCTCTAACGCACTCTTTGAGAAGGCTACCCAAGGTAATGTCACTGCAATGATTTACTACCTAAAGGTCAGAGATAGAGAGAACTGGGGCGAGAATCAGCCAGAGCCTTTGAGGGACATTCCACCTATGCTGATTATTGTCGACTCTAGGACTGTACGTTATAAAAACACTCAACATCATTGAGAATAAAGCCCACCCGTTTTAAAGGCGGACATTCTCTCTAATCAAGGTCTTAGTTGACGGCTAGTCTGTGGTTTTGTTTGGCAACCCTGCCTCATCAACGTGCCATTTGGGTGTCGGGGCTCGCACGGATTGAATCCTCTTTTCGTGTGGAATGGGGCACATCACAAAACCGCCGGGCCCATAATGGCACGCTGCACCGTCCACAAACAGACTAACCGCCTTTAGCGTGCCATCCGGTATTGTCGCTGAATACTTGCGAGTATAGATGATGCTATTACCATCAAACCTTGCACCTGTAATAACCAATTCAGCCTCTTTAACATCCTCACCCTCAACCCAGGTTAAAACTGCATTGGGTGGGTCAGTCTTGAAGCTATCACTACCTGCTTTAGCCCACATTGAGGCAAATTGCTGTCCCGTTATATAAGCATGCTTACGGTAAGGTCTATCGGTAAAGGCAAAGATGTAGCGTGTGACAGGCATCACGATTGTTGTGTTATTAGTTACCTG
>JBLHIH010000141.1:0-10182 GCA_047616645.1 Flavobacterium sp.
CTTATGCACATTACTTTCATATTCGGTCCTGTGGGTATCAGTTCTTTGCCTGCCCTTACACGCATTTGCTGAGCTTACGACAATTGAAAGCGTCAGGGTACGTCAATCTCCCGAAAGAACGCGAATTGTTTTTGATCTTACCGCACCGGTGGAGCATAGAGTATTTTCATTGCTTAACCCGAGACGTCTAGTTGTTGATATTAAATCTGCGGAAATAAATACTCAATTTAATAAACTAGATTTGAGTGCGACACCTATCTTAGGCATGAGAAGTGCAGTACGTGAAAATAAAGATATTCGAATCGTTCTTGATTTGCGGGATCAAGTAAAGCCAAGATCCTTTGTATTAAAGCCAATTCTTCAATACGGAGATCGCCTGGTTGTGGACCTATATACGGCGGATCAACAAATTTCACCAGTAGTAGAAAAAGCCGATTTGATATCGCGGCGAATGAGAGATGTTATTATTGCCATAGACGCCGGTCACGGCGGAGACGATCCTGGTGCTGTTGGAAGAAATAAGCTTTATGAAAAAGATGTTGTTTTAGGCATTGCAAAACGCTTAGCTGAATATTTTGACGCAAAGCCAGGCTATAAAAGCGTACTCATTCGTGAAGGAGACTATTACATTGGTTTGCGTAAACGAACCAAGCTTGCTCGTAATAGCCAGGCAGATGTTTTTCTTTCGATACATGCTGATGCATTTAAAACGCCAGACGCGAGGGGTGCATCAGTTTATGCCATTTCTCAACGAGGAGCGACAAGTGAAACTGCTCGGTGGCTCGCGGAGAAAGAGAATAGAGCAGACCTAATTGGTGGTGTAGGTAGTGTGAGTTTAGATGATAAGGATGATTTGTTGGCGGGTGTCTTACTTGATCTGTCAATGACGGCAAGTTTAGCGATGAGTTTAGAAATGGGTAGTAAAGTGTTGGAAGCAATAAAGCCAATTAATAAGTTACATAAGAAGAATGTGGAACAGGCGGCATTTGCTGTGTTGAAGTCACCTGATATACCCTCCTTGCTAATCGAAACTGGTTACATATCCAATCCTGCTGAGGCAAAAAAACTAGGTAGTAAAGTGCATCAGAAAAAAGTTGCAAAGGCTATTTTTACAGGCATAAACCGTTACATGGAAAACAATCCCCCAGATGGTTCTTACCTAGCTTGGCGGAAGCAAGATGGCAAGAAAAGCCTCGAAATCTACAGAATTGAGCGTGGTGATACACTATCCGGAATCGCTTCACGGCATCGGGTCTCAGCTAAAAGCATTATGACGGTTAACGGTTTGAATAATGAAAAAATTCGCATTGGTCAAGTACTAAAAATCCCGAAGGTTAAATGACTAGAATCCAACAATTAGGTGTTCGCTTATCAAATCAAATTGCAGCAGGAGAGGTTGTCGAAAGACCCGCGTCTGTCGTAAAAGAATTGTTAGAGAATAGTCTAGATGCAGGTAGTCATCGCATTGATGTTGATCTAGAAGCCGGTGGTGTAAGACTGATAAGAGTCAGGGATGATGGCTTAGGTATTCACAAAGATGATCTAACCTTGGCATTAAGTCGACATGCAACAAGCAAGATCGAAGCTGTTGGCGACTTAGAGGCTGTTGAAACTCTTGGGTTTAGAGGGGAAGCCTTGGCATCTTTGGCGTCTGTTTCTCGGCTGACCATGACAAGTAATCTCGCCAACTCGGCTGATAGTGCTTGGCGAATTACCGTCAGTGGGGCATTGATGAAGCCAGAGCTTGTCCCTGCTGCCCATCCTCGAGGTACGACAGTTGAAGTTAAAGATTTGTTTTTTAATACACCAGCACGCCGAAAGTTTCTTAAAACCGAAAGAACCGAGCTTCAGAAAATAGAAGACGTCGTTCGTAAATTGGGCTTGAGTCACCCTGAGGTCAGTTTTAACATTCAACATAATGGCAAGCTAATTCGTCAATACACAGGTGCAAGATCCGTTGATGAAATATCGCGACGTGTTGCCTCGGTGTTTGGGCCGGCATTCTTGGAAAATGCCATTTACTTTGAAGATGCGAATGTAAACGATGCAGATATTTCCGGCTCTAATATTCCTAAAAGCATGACGCTCAGAGGCTGGATAGGACAACCAACCTACTCTCGAAGCCAGGCTGACCAACAGTATTTTTATGTCAACGGTCGAATCATCCGAGATAAAATAATCACACATGCGGTTAAGCAAGGCTATTCAGATGTCTTGTACCACGGCCGACATCCTGTTTATGCACTGTTTTTTAATATTGATCCGAAGCAGGTAGATGTGAACGTCCACCCTACGAAACACGAAGTACGCTTTCGCGAGAGTCGGCAGGTACACGATTATCTCTTCCGTACAATCTATAAGGTGTTGGCTGAGGTCAGGCCAGAGGCGGGTGACGAATCTGGCCAAGGCTCAGGAGGCGAAAATCAATTCCATACGCCATATCCAGTTGGGGAATTGCCGCCTAGTCAGTCGAATATAAGTTTCCAGTCAGGCTTTGGCCGTCGCTCGCCCATTCGTGAACAGCTATCGACCTACGGTAGTCTTTTAAGAGAGGGGGGCTCGGAGGCAAGAGAGTTTGAAAACCAAGAACTTGAAAATGATGCTCGTACAAATCAGGGTACAGTACCTCCTCTTGGCTACGCTGTCGCCCAATTGCATGGTATCTATATTCTTGCTCAGAATGCCCAAGGACTGATTATTGTCGATATGCATGCAGCACATGAACGAATTATTTACGAAAGAATGAAGCAAGCCAGTGAAGATGCAGGCATTAAAATGCAACCTTTACTTGTACCCCTGTCTTTGGCATTGAGCGAAAAAGAATGTCTTGCAGCCGAAGAATTCAAATCAGAATTGGTGAGCCTTGGATTGGAGTTACAGAATGTATCGACAGAATCCTTAATTGTTCGAGGCATTCCTGCGATGTTGAGTATGAGTAGTGCCGAAGCGCTTATTAGAGACGTCCTAGCTGATTTGATTGAATATGGGAGTACCGCTCGCGTTAACCAACATCGAGATGAAATTTTGTCTACCATGGCCTGTCATGGATCTGTTCGAGCGAACCGCCACCTAACTATTCCCGAGATGAATGCTTTGCTCCGGGATATGGAAGAGACTGAGAGGAGTGGTCAATGTAATCACGGACGACCTACGTGGACCGAACAAACCATTGCTGATTTGGATCGCCTTTTCTTGCGGGGGCGTTAGGGTTTGACGCGAGATACCGCGATTCTATGTTTGATGGGTCCGACGGCCAGCGGTAAAACCGCTCTGGCTGTGGCGCTGGCAAGAGAATATCCATTCGAAATTATCAGTGTTGATTCCGCATTGGTGTACAAGGGAATGGATATCGGCACGGCAAAACCAGATCCTGCTTTATTATCGGAAATTCCCCACCATCTTATTAATATACGAGATCCGTCACAAATTTATTCCGCTGCGGACTTCCGCAAAGATGCTATTAAACTCGTCACAGAGATTAAAAGCAGAGGGAAATTACCGCTGCTTACAGGTGGCACGATGCTTTACTTCAAAGCACTCAAAGAGGGATTGGCCAAGTTACCTGCGGCTGATGAGGTGACCAGAGAACGAATTAGTAATTTTGCTCTGGCTCAAGGGTGGTCAGCTGTTCATGATCGACTTAAAGCGGTTGATCCGGTATCGGCAGCTCGGATTCATCAGAATGACCCTCAACGATTACAGCGAGCCTTGGAAGTCTATGAGCTTAGTGGTCGCACAATGACTTCCTGGCTGAAGGATGATGTGGAACCTTGCCCCTTTGATTTACTTGAAATTGCCGTTATACCTCAAGATAGAGCGAAACTTCATGCGGCAATTGAGGTCAGATTTAATCAGATGATTGATGAGGGCTTGATTGAAGAAGTGGCAAGCTTGCGGTCTCGCGAAGATCTGCACGAAGGATTAGCTTCGACCAAAGCAGTAGGTTATCGGCAGGTTTGGCAATACTTAGACGGTGATTATCAATTTGATGAAATGATCGAAAAGGCAATTATTGCCACCCGTCAATTAGCGAAAAGGCAGTTCACTTGGCTCCGCTCCTGGCAATCTTTGCATCAAATTGCAGAACCGAAGGTCACAGAGGCCTTGAAAATTATCAAAACAAGCAGCATATTAGGCTAAGTGGCCGGTGACGGGAGTGTAAGCTAGATTTCTGAAGCCATATTTTTGACTCTATTTCAGTTGTTATTGTCGCGTTTTGTAGACGCTTTAATGGCCCCTCTATTGGGTTGCGAGATTTGAGTTCGATCAGCATAAGGTCATATTTTAGTCGATGGTTTGAACAATTTGTTGACGACCTCGCCTCTGCGAGGACAATTAGGAGAATTTCATGTCAAAAGGGCAATCATTACAAGATCCTTTCCTCAATCAGTTAAGGAAAGATCGAGTACCTGTTTCCATCTATTTGGTAAGTGGTATAAAACTACAGGGTCAAATCGAATCCTTTGATCAATTTGTTATTTTGTTAAGAAATACAGTGAATCAAATGATTTATAAATCAGCTGTTTCAACCGTTGTGCCATCCAGGAACGTCAAAATGCCGACAATGGATGATAACGAAGCTGAAGATTAAGGCGCCCTGTATAGGTAGGCCTTTTCATAGCTAAGGGTTAATTAATTGTTTTTCGATAGACCGGATGCCGGTAGTAGAGCACTGCTCATACACATAGAGTTTGACGACGGAACCGAAGCAGAGTTGCGAGAGCTTGCACTTTCTGCAGGTCTTGAGCCTGTAGGTGCGCTTACCGCAAAGCGAAAATTTCCTGACCCAAAAACCTATGTTGGTAAAGGCAAGTTAGAAGAAATTTGTGCTTACGCGGAAGAAACAGAAGCTGAGATAATCCTATTTGATCAGGAGCTAAGTCCAACACAAGAACGTAACCTAGAAGTATCTCTTGAGCGTCGGGTTCTGGGTAGGACAGGTTTAATTCTCAACATTTTTGCTCAACGTGCACGTACTCATGAAGGCAAGTTGCAAGTCGAGCTCGCTCAATTGAAGCATGCGTCCACTCGACTGGTTCGAGGTTGGAGTCATTTAGACAGACAGCGAGGTGGCTCAGGTCGTGGAGAGGGTTCATCCATGGGTGTCCAGGGCGCTGGTGAAACTCAGTTAGAATCAGATCAGCGCATGCTTGCTGGTCGCCTTAAAAATATTAACAAACGCTTAGCGCGAGTAAAAAAACAACGATCACAAAATAGACGAGGCAGACAAAAGGCAGAAATTAAGACGATCTCTCTTGTAGGTTATACGAATACGGGAAAATCTACGCTCTTTAATGTCATGTGCGAATCTGAAGTTCATGCGGCAGATCAATTGTTTGCGACATTAGACCCAACTCTCCGACAACTCGAATTGCCAGTGATAGGCAAGGCGATTTTGACAGACACGGTTGGCTTTATCCGTAAACTACCCCACGGTCTTATTGATGCTTTTCGCGCAACCTTAGAAGAAGTTATGCAAGCAGATCTACTCTTGCACATTGTGGACTCGTCAACTTCGGATCGACCTATCCAGATGCAAGAAGTCAACGTAGTCTTAAGTGAGATAGGTGCGGAAACAGTGCCGCAGCTTTTGGTTTATAACAAGATTGATTTGACCGAAGGAAAACCGAGAATTGATCGTGATGAAGACGGTAGACCTGTACGGGTTTGGGTTTCTGCCTTAAAAGCAGAGGGAATTGATCTTTTAAGTACCGCTATATCAGAAATTTTGAGCCATCAAGTACTTGACTTGACCTTAAAGCTCGACCCTAATCAAGGGCAGATGCGCGCTAAATTATTTGAATTAGGCGCTGTTGTAGAAGAAGATGTTGATGAGGATGGCACCATAAATGTGCATGTCAGAATTGAAGCAGAAAGTTTGAGGAGATTGGCAAGCCAGTCAGGTGTGGACATCACCGCCCTTGAATTACCGGAAATAGCGGTAAAAAGTTCAGAAAATTCATATTCTCCTATATAAAACTTTGTTGCATACTTTATATAATGAGAAACTAAAACTTTAGTAAAATTGATACGGAGAAAGCTATGGCGTGGAATGAACCTGGAGGTGGAAACCAGGATGGGAAAGATCCCTGGGGAAACCGTGATGATCAGGGTCCTCCAGATCTAGATGAGGCGTTTCGTAAATTGCAAAAAAGCCTTAGTGATATGTTTGGAGGTAAGCGTTCTGGTGGTGGAGGCGGTGGTGCTAGCGCTGCAAAATTAAGCGGCGGTATGCTTGGCCTCCTATTGGTCGCCCTTTTAATAGTGTGGGCTGCCACGGGCGTCTATACAGTGGATCAACAAGAGCGTGGTGTTGTTCTTAGATTTGGTGAAGCGCAGGAAGAAATTGTTCTTCCAGGTTTACATTGGAATCCGCCTTTGATTGACAAGGTCTTAATCGCCAACGTGACCCAAGTTCGATCGCTACCAGCGAATTCGGATATGCTGACTGAAGACGAAAATATCGTCAAAGTCAGCATGACAGTGCAATACGTCATCAGCGATGTAAAAAAATACCTGCTTCAGGTGAGAAGCCCTGATGAAAGTCTTTTCCAGTCGACAGAAAGTGCGCTAAGGCATGAAGTCGGTAGTGCTCTCATGAATGATGTGCTGACTGAAGGTCGTGCTTTGCTGGGAGATCAAGTGAAGATAAGAATTCAGTCTTATATGGAACGTTATGGCACGGGCATTGAAGTGACTCAGGTAAACATTGATGAAACTGCGCCACCTGATGCAGTTCGGGCAGCCTTTGATGATGTTATTAAGGCAAGAGAAGATGAGGTTCGTGTGCGAAATGAAGCCGATGCTTTCGCTAATCAAATTATTCCAGAAGCACGTGGTGAAGCCCAGCGAATGATGGAGGAAGCTGATGGTTATAAACAAAGAGTCGTGTCGGAAGCGCGTGGTGAAGCCGCTCGTTTCAATAAGCTTTACGCGGAATATAAGCTCGCGCCTGACGTCACCAGAGAGCGTATTTATTTGGATACCCTGGAGTCTGTTATGTCGAATAGCACGAAAATTATGATTGATGTCGAAGGTGGAAATAACTTGCTCTATCTTCCACTCGATAAACTCATGGGGAATATGAACGATAATCAGTCTCGCTCCTCTGGATCGAATATAAATAGCACGCAAGTGCAAGAGCCGCGACCTAATAGCCGGAGGGATAGAAACTAATGTCTACTAAAGGAATTGTACTCGCATTTTTGGCGATTGTTTTCATCGTACTTGGCTCAAATTCTCTTTATATCGTAACGGAGCTTGAAAGAGCCGTACTTTTAGAGTTTGGTAAAGTCATCGAGGAAGATGTCTCCCCAGGCCTTCACTTTAAGAAGCCGTTTATCAACAACGTCAGAAAATTTGATGGTCGTGTCTTGACACTAGATGCCCCAGCAGAAAGGTTTTTAACCCTTGAAAAAAAGGCGGTGATTGTTGATTCGTTTGCAAAATATCGCATTAGTGATGCTCAGCTGTTCTATACAGCGACCTCCGGTGATGAACGAAGGATACAAGCGCTATTAAGACAAAGAATTAATAATGGCTTAAGGAATGAAATCAGTAAGCGTAGCCTGCATGAAGTTGTGTCCGGTGAACGTGATGAACTGATGAGTGTGCTAACGACTCGCTTAGATATTGATTCTCGCAATGAGCTTGGCGTACAAGTTGTTGACGTCAGAGTTAAGAAGATCGATTTACCTCCAGAGGTGAGTCAATCGGTCTATGCGCGAATGAACACAGAGCGTGATATTGAGGCCCGTGAGCATCGTGCCCAAGGTCAGGAGCTAGCCGCGGGTGTACGTGCTGATGCCGAAAAGCAAAAAGAAGTTATTCTGGCAAATGCTTATGCAGATGCACAAATACTGCGGGGTGATGGAGATGCAGCAGCAGCTTCAACCTATGCTTCGGCCTTTACCAAAGATAAAGAGTTTTATAAATTCTATCGTAGCATGACGGCCTATAAGCGGACCTTCGCAAACAAAGGTGACATCTTACTGATTCAACCAGACAGTGATTTCTTTAAATACCTGAATAAGAGCAAGTTCTAAGTATTGGGACACTTCGTTACACTTATTTATATGAATTGTTGTGAACGACCGAGATTTTTCTCGGTCGTTTTATTTTGCTATTGGTGGAATTTTTATGTGGCAGGAAATAGGAATTGCATTTAGTTTAGTTCTAGTCATTGAAGGAATATTGCCCTTCCTTTATCCTTCGAGATGGAAAGAGCTCGTCTCAATGTTGGCTGAAGTGAGTGATAAGACAATGAGAATGGCAGGCCTGTTTAGCATGCTAGTGGGAACGGCAATGCTGTATTTAATACGCTGAATTTAAAGAGATAGTTATGGATATTGTTGACCGCTGGATGTTACCAGACGGTGTGGACGAAGTGCTACCACCCCAGGCTGCGCATCTTGAATCTGTTCGACGCGAGCTACTCGATATCTTCGGATCTTGGGGCTATGAGCTTGTGATACCCCCAATGGTAGAGTTTTTAGAGTCTTTACTAACAGGTACTGGGACAGATCTTGATCTAAAAACTTTCAAAATTACCGATCAACTCTCTGGGCGAATGATGGGTATTCGAGCTGATATTACGCCTCAGGTTGCACGAATCGACGCCCATAGTCTAAATCGATCGGGCGACGTCAGACTTTGTTATGCCGGAACGGTACTCCATGCTAAAGCCGACAATATGCTGGCATCTAGAACGCCAATCAGTGTTGGCGCAGAATTGTTCAGTAATTCAGATAAACAGGGTGATTTAGAAATTGTTAGTCTGATGATACAGTCTATCACCCAATTTACGCCATCCTCACCTCACGTGGAATTAGGGGATGTTGGGATCTATAGAGAGCTTATGTTGATCGCCAACTTAGATTCCCATGACGAAGAAGCGCTCTTTGAATTGATTCAACGTAAGGCAATGCCGGATCTTGGCAAGATGATCGCAAGCTTAAAGCTACCCGATGCATTGGCCAAAATTATCTCTGCTCTTCCCAATCTTAGTGGAGGAGATGAAGTGCTTGAAGAGGGTAGAATACTCTTTGAGGCATATCCTAATATACTTGAGAGGCTTGATAATCTTGCCCAGGTATCGAACGGTATAAAACGAAGATTTAAAACAATTGATATCTATTATGACTTAAGTGAGCTACGTGGGTACAATTATCATACCGGTATTGTTTTCGCGGCGTATCTACGAAATACAGGACAGCGAGTCGCAAAAGGTGGTCGTTATGATGGAGTTGGTAATGTCTTCGGTCGAGCAAGGTGTGCAACTGGATTTGATATTGATTTAAAAGCGCTTGCTTCTGTGCTTGAACCTAGCGCTAATAAAACGAGAAAAATCTGCGTCAAACCAGACGCTTTTAAAGAAGATGATTGCTGGATAAAGATATCCAGCTTACGGAACGAAGGGCATATTGTCGTTGAAGGTGAAGCGCTAGGTTGTGATCTCAGCTTAACTAAAGAAGACGGTAGTTGGGTCTTAATTCAGAATAGTAAATCAAATTTAAATTGAGAAAGAGAACGCTCCATGGGAAGTAATGTAGTAGTCATCGGAACGCACTGGGGTGACGAAGGTAAGGGTAAAATTGTTGATTTATTGACAGAGGAAGCTTCTGCCGTCGTGAGATTTCAGGGAGGTCATAATGCGGGCCATACTTTAGTAGTCAAGGGGGTTAAGACCGTACTGCATCTAATACCATCGGGTATATTGAGAAGTCATGTCCAATGTCTAATCGGTAATGGTGTGGTGTTATCAATACCTGCACTTTTTAAAGAAATGAATGAATTAGAAGATGCTGGTGTTGAAGTGCGTTCCAGGTTGATGGTGAGCAAAAATTGTCCTTTGATATTACCCCATCATATTGCTTTGGATCTAATGAGAGAAAATGTCCGAGGTAACCAAAAAATAGGCACAACAGGTCGAGGAATTGGACCTGCTTATGAGGACAAAATATCTAGACGCGGCCTAAGAGTGTGTGATCTTTATGATGAAGAGAAATTTAAGTCTTCTCTCGAAGAAATTATGGATTATCACAACTTTGTATTGGAAAAATACTTCAATACAAAAAAAGTAGGCTTTCAAGAAACTCTAGATGATTCCCTAGCCTATGCCGACGAGTTGAAACCTATGGTGGGAGATGTTGTTAAGCGACTAGGTGAGTTACAGGTCGCAGA
>JBLHIH010000142.1:0-10136 GCA_047616645.1 Flavobacterium sp.
TTCAACAAACATTTTCAAGAAAGGGTTAACAGTATCGCGGTCTTCGAAGCGGCTAGTCACGTAGCCTTGCGGTATAATCATCCGCGACATACCATTGTCATAGAGGTCGTACTGGCACTCTAACATTTCACTAACTGGTATCGCTTCCGGATGCACAACATCGGCATGATAGAATTCGATAAAAGCATCCAATGCGGTTTTCCAATTAGCGTCCCAGCAAAACTCGAGATCACGCAATACGCGCAGTTTGGAAAAATCATAATTTTTCAGGTGCTCTGGCATGACATCCAGATGCTCCAATAAAGTCAGCCTTGGTGTAGGATCAGGATTAACGAAAATCATACTATTCCAAACATCACAGCTAACTTCAACCATGCCCGGACGATCACAGACTACCTCTTCGCGGAAAATAATTTCATCGCGAATATCCTTATTACTGCCGTCAAGATTGTACTTCCAACCGTGAAAATCGCAGGTAAAGCATTGATCCTCAACGTGACCAAAATCATTGTGAACTAGACGATTACCACGATGGGCGCAAACATTGTAATAGGCCTTAACGCCTCTCTCGCCAAGCGCATTGCGCACAACAATAAAAGATTCCTTTCCAAGGTTATAGCGCAGGTAATCTCCCACCTCTGGCAGGTCCTGTGCCAAACCAGCAAAGGCCCAGGTCTTCATCCATACATGCTTCCACTCAAGGTCGGCCTCCGCCTGCGAATAATAACGCTTGGGATCAGGACTTTCAGTACCGTGGTCAATATAGGCTGCTTTTTTACCTGACGCTCCTGAACTATCGTCCGGATAAGCGACGAAACCCTTGCGGTAATCAAATTCTTGTGAACTCATTTATTATCTCCTGATTAAATCAAGTAACGACCATCATCTACAGTCCGTGCCAACTCAAGATAGAGCGAAAAGTAGGTATGTGGCTATAAATAAAGATCTAAGCCGATAGTGAAATCAACGTTAATAGTATGCCTATACTATGTTTAGAGCCAGAGGATGTCAATTGCATTCACAGAGATGAAAAGATATCAACGCAAGACGGAAAAATCCTCACCCCAAACACTCATTAATGATACGGACATGGGAATTACAAGGAACCCTGCCCTCATACGGCGAGCGATTCAATAAAAAAATCCCTATAAAATAGGCGTAAGCGGTGCAACATCTTCTGTTACAACCACAAAAATTAGCTGTCAAAGCAGTTTAGACGCACGCTTTATTCATCCGAATCAAGTTCCGCGCCAGTCAAAAATACTTGTAAAAAAATCCAAACTCTCCTGGTAAAGATCATGTATATTTCACAATTAGTATAGAAGCGAACCACTTTCAGTAAAACTATCAACAAACATAATCGTTTGGAATAATAAGATGACAATAATAACGGACAAACACTCACGGAGCTCGAAATTATCGGGATCTGCGGCCGGCGTTAAAGGCGCGCCCGCTATGCCGGTCAAACTATGGGCCAGTATTGGCATTGTAGTCATTGGCGTTATTATCAACAGCCTGTGGATGTGGGTTACCTCTGACCACTTCAAGCCTTCTCCTGTGGGCATTGATCCATTACCTACAGTGTCATACTGGCTTATTCGAGCGATAGAAGTTGTTTCCACACTTGGCGGGCTTTTGTTAATCTGGCACTGCATTATCAAGCCGTGGCGCCGAGAAGGCGAACTGTCCTGGGATGGCATGCTATGCATTGTTGCTTTCTCCTTATGGATTCAGGACCCGATGGACAATTATTTTAACTTCGGCTTTTCCTATAACGCCCATTTCATAAACCTTAGCTCCTGGACTACCTACCTCCCAGGATGGGAATCTCCGCGAATGGAGAATTTTCCTGAACCGCTGTTTCTGATGGGTGGCATGTACATCATTTTTTTATGCGGTTTCGTACTTCTCGGCTGCCAAATACTCAATAAATCAAAAACCAGCTGGTTTCCGAACAGCAGTATACTCGTCCACATTATGGTGGTTTTTGCGATCTTCTTTATGGTGGACCTCATCGTTGAATCGATATTCTGCCGCTACGAATTGTTTGCCTACGGTGGAACCTATCATCCATTGACGCTCTGGGCAGGTGAGTATTATCAATTCCCCCTTTACGAATCGATGTGCGTCGGTGGAATCGTGACGACCCTGACCGTACTGCGCTACTTCAAGGATGACTTCGGATTCTCCTTTGCTGAAAAAGGCATTCAACACACCAAACTTGGAAAGAAGGGCAAAAAGCTTGTGGCATTTCTTTCAATATTGGGATTTGCTCATACTGCCATGTTCGTGGTTTTTTTCTTTCCTTTTAACTGGTTCACAATGAAGGCCGATAGCTACCCACAAACCTCATCATATATCCGTTTTGAAGTTTGCGGCAAAGGCACTCCCTACGCTTGCCCGAGCCGCGAAGTGCCGGTACCCAGTAAGACCTCACTAGCTATCGGCCCAGAAGATCCAAGACTCTCAAACGAAGCGAAGCGAAATTAAAAAAATATTATAATACAACAAGAGACCTTTGCACGAGAGCATGAGTTTCAGCCAGAAATTTGAGATACTACCTATACGAATAAACTTCAGTGAATGATTGACCTTATGGCTTGGAAAAACCTTAAACAGCGCAGCTTGGCAGACTCGATGCTGATAGATCATGACGCTTTAAGAGAGCTTGATGATGTACATGCGTTAATTAACTGGTTGCCGCTGGAGCAGCTGCTCTCAGGTATTCATTCAAAATCTAGAGGTGAGAAAGCTTGGCCGCCTATCATGATGTTTAAAGCGCTTCTCCTACAAAGTTGGTATAGATTAAGTGATCCTGGACTAGAAAAGCAGTTAGCTCGTGATTTGCTATTTCGTCGATTTGTGGCGCTCGATATTTCAGAATCGGTTACTGATCACTCAACATTTTGGCGTTTCAGACAAAAGCTGGAGCAATTATCGCTAATGGATAATTTACTCGACGAAGTCAATGAGCAGCTTTCAGGCCAGGGATTATTAATTAAATCAGGTGGCGTTAGTATCGTAGATGCTAGCGTGATTGAAGCAAATCAGTGTCGCCCCAATAAAGATAAAGACGGTAATTCCATGCAAGACCCGGGAGCAGACTGGAATGTAAAAGCGGGTTCAGATGGCAAGCGGAAAAGTACCTACGGCTATGAGGCACATATCAATGTTGACTAAGATGGATTTATTAAGGCGACAGACAACACGGTTGGAAGCGTGCATGATTCTAACTGTTTTACTGACATGTTAAGCGGCGACGAGTCATCAGTTTATGCGGATAGCGCTTATCTTAGCCGGGCGCATAATGACTGGTTAAGCGAAAGGGAAATTGAAAACAGAATCATCAAGCGAGCGTATAGAAACCGACCCTTAGATAAAATCGACAGGCAATTTAATCGATTGGATTCGGGTGTGCGTTTTACGGTTGAGCGCGTTTTTGGCGTATTAAAACAGCATTACGCAAGGACTAAAGCGCGTTATCTTGGTCTTGGCCGTAATCGTACACGCTTTGAACTAATGTGTGTGGCGCATAATATGAAGCGAGGGCTGTCGATACATTCTTCGTGCGGCTAAAAAATAGAAATAGGGGCATAAAAGGTGAATTACCGAGTCATTTAATTGGCATGATGCATTTATTGAGCATCCAATTTCAAAAAACGCATTAAATTAAAACTAGAGTCCATAGGACGTTATCGCGCAAAGGTCTCATTAGGATTTGTTGAGGCACTTTGGTTTTGGACGTCGTTCTCAATAAAGACAAAAAATTTACTGTCGAGGATAAAATCAAATGAGGAGATGCGTGCTTGTTACTGGAGCAACAGGCTTTGTTGGCATGCAAGTCTTGTCTCATATGCTCGATTTAGATGTCCGAATAGTTGTGATTGTTCGTGAAAGTAGTCGAGAAAAAATTTCGAGTTTAGGCCATCCTATAGAAATCATTTCTTCCAGTGATCTCTTTTTAGAGTCTGAAGAATGGTGGATTAGCGTTCTTCAAAATATTGATACAGTGATTCATTTAGCGTGGTACGCAGAGCCTGGGGAATATCTCCACTCAAGTAAAAACATAGAATGTCTCCAAGGAACGTTAGTTATGGGAAGCGCTGCCAGTAGATCTGGAGTTAGACGCTTTGTTGGGATAGGTACTTGCGCCGAGTATGATTCAGATTGCGGTTATGTAAGTATTAGCTCCAGAGTGAATCCTCGAACGATATATGCTAGCTGCAAAGCCTCGCTTTTTTTTACGCTTTCAAGCTTGTTTGAGGGCAATAATGTTGAATTTGCATGGTGCAGGATTTTTTTCCTTTACGGTGAAGGAGAAGATGCGCGAAGACTCTCACCTTTTTTGAGAGCGAAGTTTCAGGCTGGTGAGGTAGCTGAACTAAGGGGTGGGGATAATGTGAGAGACTTTTTGGATGTCAAGGCGGCGGGAAAAATGATCGCTGAGACGGCTGTTGGCAGCGAGCAGGGGGCTGTAAATATTTGTTCTGGGATTCCAGTTACCGTGAGAGAATTTGCTGAAAAAATTGCAGCTGAATATGATGCGCTTCATCTAATAAAATATGGGGTGCCAGATTCGAATTCATTTGATCCGCCGTGCCTGGTTGGTGTTTTGTAACGGGATTAATAGTTATGAATAATATTACTGAAGCAGATGTAAATGTTTTGTTGAGGCTTAACTCTAGAAGTATGCTTATTTCTTATGTAGTAGCTCAGTTAAATAATTTTTTTCCTAGTGACTCCAAAATAGCAGACATACAAGCGATTGATCAGGTTTTGGATCAAGCTATTTTAAGACTTCTGCCAATATTAAGAGATGTAAACGCCTTTAATGGCCGTCGATTTGATCATCTAAATAGTTTGCAATATGCGAGTTTTTTATACTTACTCTCTAATGAAAACTGGACACAAGATGGTCCGATCGAGTTGTCCGAGAGGCTATTTCTTTTAAATAAAGCTTTAAACAACATTGATTTATTTTACTCTGTTTCAATGCCGTCGGTATTCTTTATATCTCATGGTATTGGGACTGTTCTTGGCAATGTAGTATATGGTGAAAGACTGGTTATATTTCAAAATGTGACTGTCGGCCGGATTGGCACGTCCCGGCCCGAAATAGGCCATAATGTGATTCTTTATCCTGGTTCGACGATTACAGGCAGCACCTGTATAGGTAATCACTGTGTTATTGGAGCGGGGGTCTTACTACACAACCAAATAATACCTGATAACTCCATTGTTAAGTTCGTTGGTGGGCAATATGTTGTGGCACCTAAAAGTACAAAATTCAATCATATAGATTTCTATCTAACACCAAGCCGGGGTTAGTGTTGGAATATGGGAGTAGTAGTGCAGGGCGCTACATTATAAAAATTGCAAAGTCACGAATGGAGGACTGTAAATGAAAGCTGTGATACTGGCTGGTGGTTTAGGCACCAGAATTAGCGAAGAAACGCACCTTAAACCTAAGCCAATGATTGAAATAGGCGGAAAACCAATTCTGTGGCACATTATGAAGAGCTATAGTGCTTTCGGGATTACTGAATTTGTGATTTGTCTGGGCTACAAAAGCTATGTTATCAAAGAGTATTTCGCTAATTATTTTTTACATATGTCAGATGTTACGTTTGATATGACGAATAACGAAATGGAAGTTCATCAGAGAAAAGCCGAACCCTGGAAAGTAACGCTTGTGGATACGGGAGAAAACACCATGACTGGCGGACGATTAAAGCGCGTCCGTAAATATCTGGACGATGAAGACGACTTCTGTTTTACCTATGGCGACGGCGTAAGCGATATCGATATTTCGGCATCTATAGATTTCCACAGAAATCACGGTAGTTTGGCGACGATTTCAGCAGTTTCACCACCGGGAAGATACGGCGCGCTGAATATCAGAGATCATTTGGTTAATAGTTTTATAGAAAAGCCTGCGGGAGGTGGAGGAATGATCAATGGTGGTTTCTTTGTTCTTTCGCCGAAGGTCATTGATTTGATAGAGGGTGATGAAACGAGTTGGGAGGGTGAGCCATTGATGAAGCTAGCGAGTATGGGTGAATTGGCAGCGTTTGTGCATAACGGTTTTTGGCAACCAATGGATACTTTGCGGGAAAAAAATATGCTTGAAGCACTCTGGGAGGCTGGTAAGGCACCATGGAAGACATGGTAGTGCCGATCAGAAGTGGGGCACCTAATGTTGAGTTTTGGCGGGGTAAGCGCGTGCTTGTGACGGGGCATACTGGATTCAAAGGCGGGTGGCTGGTGATATGGCTCTATCGTATGGGCGCAAAGGTTTTTGGGTTGAGCATGACACCTGTCACGACTCCCAACTTATTTGAATCGGCGTCAATTGACACTATTTGTGATAGTCATTTTTGTGATATCCGAAATCAGAAGGAAGTTGGTCAACTTATTCGTAAAATAGAGCCTGAAATTGTTCTTCATTTGGCTGCCCAACCGTTGGTCCGCGAAAGCTACCAGTCTCCGATAGAAACTTTTGCCACTAATGTTATGGGCACAGGCCATATCTTAGAGGGTCTACGTGATGTCGATAGTGTAAGAGTCGCTGTAATGATTACTACTGATAAGGTATATAAGAATAATGAGTGGTTCTGGCCTTATAGGGAAACTGATGAGCTTGGAGGACATGATCCCTATAGTGCGAGTAAAGCCGCAAGCGAAATTTTAATCGAAAGTTATAGGTCTGCATTTTTAGCAGACAAAGGTAAGGCAATATCTACTGCAAGAGCAGGTAATGTGATGGGTGGCGGTGACTGGTCTGCCGACCGGTTAATTCCTGATGCTTTGCGAGCGTGGCAGGAGGGGCGGAAAATAGATATTCGTCGGCCAGACGCTGTTAGGCCTTGGCAGCATGTCTTAGAGCCTTTAGCGGGTTATCTGAAGCTATCTGAGGTAACGTGGAATGATTCACAATTAGCGGGGGCCTATAATTTTGGACCCGAAAGTGGTCAGGCAGCGTCGGTACGGACAGTGATCGAACTCGCTAAGTCAACTTATGGGTCAGGCAGAGTAATGTTTGGTGACGGATGTGACGGGCCTCATGAAGCGGGGCTTTTGACCTTAGACGTAGCTAAATCCAAAAGTCTATTAAATGTACAGTCTCGTTGGTCTCTGGATGTATCTGTTAGGCGTACAATCCTCTGGTATATGTCTCAAGAGAGGGGCGCGGATGCAAGAGGGTTATGTGAGTTGGATATTGATTCGTATGAAGGTTTGGCTTGAGTCGTCTAAAGATTACAAATCTCACTATCGATGGACTGAAGCTCATTGAGAGGCATATGCTTGGCGATTCGAGAGGTCACCTTACGCGACTATTTTGTGCCGAAGAGTTGAGTGAGGCTGGGTGGACAATGCCAATCGCACAAATAAACCATACCCATACGTCTAAAAGAGGTGCTGTACGAGGGATGCACTACCAGCGGCCGCCTTACTCAGAAATGAAGCTAGTAAGCTGTATCCGAGGTGAATTGTTAGATGTTGTTGTTGATCTTAGGAGTGAGTCGAGTACCTACCTGCAGTCTCATGCGGAGCTTCTTTCGGCCAAAAATGGAAAAGCACTTCTCATTCCTGAGGGCTTCGCTCATGGTTTTCAGGCGCTTACAGACGATGTTGAACTGATTTATTGTCACTCTGTTATTTACGTCGCGGATGCGGAAGCAGGTATTAGCCCGAGGGACGAAAAGTTGGGTATTGAGTGGCCATTACAGATAACTGAAATCTCTGATCGTGATAATAGACATCCACCTATAGACGAATGTTTTAAAGGAATTATTAATAAATGAAATGCCGACATTGTGCCGAAGAGCTTGAACATAAATTCTTAGACCTTGGTTATGCTCCGCCGTCAAATGCTTACTTGACGGGTGCTGCTTTATCCAAACCTGAGATTTATTATCCGTTAAAAGTCATGGTTTGTGATACCTGCTGGCTAGTGCAAACTGAGGATTATACTGAAGCTGACGATCTCTTTAATTCGGACTATGCATATTTTTCAAGCACCTCTGCGGGATGGTTGTCCCATTCATCCCTTTATGCTGAGAAAATGATCAGAGATTTCTCGCTTGACTCTACCAGTCTAATTATAGAGGTCGCCTCTAATGACGGCTACCTTCTGCGAAATTTCATTGAGGCAGGAATTCCTTGCATAGGTATTGAGCCTACTGCAAGTACTGCAGAGGCCGCCGAGAAGATTGGAATACCGGTTCTGAGAGAGTTCTTTGGAGAGACACTGGCCAAAAAGCTAAGTGACGAAGGGAAGAAAGCAGATCTGATCGCTGGTAACAATGTATACGCGCATGTGCCTGACATTAACGACTTTACTCGAGGACTGAAAGCTGCGTTAAAAGCTGGTGGTACTATCACGCTTGAATTTCCTCATCTGATGCAACTCATTCAAAATACACAGTTCGATACAGTTTATCACGAACACTTTTCTTATTTGAGTTTGAGCACTGTGATGCGTATTTTTGAGAGCGCCGGCTTAAAAGTTTGGAATGTCGAGGAGTTAACGACCCATGGGGGGAGTATTCGTGTTTATGGTTGTCATGACGATGACTCTCGGTCTGTCTCGTCGAATGTTGCAACCATACTAAAAAAAGAAATTAGCATGGGTCTTCAAGATCTATCGACGTATCAGGAGTTTCAAACCAGAGCAAATAAAATCAAGGACGACTTTCTTTTATTCCTACTAGAACAAAAAAGGTGCAACAAGTCAGTAGCGGCCTATGGGGCTGCAGCCAAGGGCAATACTCTGCTCAATTATGCAGGTGTAAAACCTGATTTATTGACATTTGTTTGTGACGCGGCAGTTGCCAAGCAAGGTAAGTATATGCCCGGTAGTCATATACCTATACTCACTCCAGCGGCTATTGCTCAAAAACAACCGGATTACGTTGTCATTTTTCCGTGGAATATAGCGGAGGAAGTAATGGAAAATAATGGTTATATATCTAAATGGAATGGAAAATTTGTTACAGCTGTTCCATGCCTTCAGATTCATGAGTGAATTTTTATTCAAATTGACATTAGCTTGAGAGTTAAATTGTGACTGATCCTAAAGTATGCATAGAAGTCGTTATCCCCACATACAATAGAGTGAGCATGCTGCTCAGGGCTGTCAACAGTGTTCTTTCTCAGACGTATTCAAATGTAAAAGTTACCGTAATTGACAATGCGTCAGGGGATGGTACGTTCGATGCAATAGATGAAATAATGAAGCGTGATCCCAGAGTCAAGTACATCAAGCACGATTCAAATATTGGTATGCTTGGGAACTTGAACTACGCTTTTTCTGCTGTTACAGAGGACTACTTTTGTTTGTTAACAGACGACGATTACTACTCAGAAAATTTTTTAAATGATAGTTTTAAGATTCTTAGTTCAAATGAGAGGTTAGGCTTTGTTGCATTAAAGTCAGTTTATTTTGATGGAAGAGAAGAGCTAATTATTAAAGAAACCGATTGTTTAAAAGGTGGAGAAGCTAATTTTTTTTCAGGCTTGGAATCCTTTAAATATATGACATCCTGGAAATTCCCATTGTCGCTGATATCAATTTTATTTAGAAAACCACTGGCTGAGCTCTATGTGGAATTTGACTCACTCAGAGATGTTGGATCGGATATTAATTTTTTATTTATGTGTTCAGCTCATTATAGCTGGGCAACATGTGATAAAATTGGTGCCTATGTGAGTGTGCATGATGAATCCTTTAGTGTTGGAAAACCTATTATCAACTGGCCACACCATGTGATCATGGATCTTCGTATGATTAATATAATTGAGGATGCAAGAGTTTCCTCAGATATAAGAATCCATGCCAAAAAGTTACTCATAAAATCGCTACAAACTAAGATAGTGTTTCCTTATTTTTGGGCTGTGTTGCGAAAGATAATTATCAGTATACATAAGGAAAAACCGGTGAGTTTTTGTGATGCTGACATTGTAGAGTTTTCTTATTCTGATAAAAAATTCCTAACTGTTACTCTTAGGGTTGTTAATGAAGTCCCTGTGGTTAGATTTTACGTTCGGTTTTGTATTAATGTGTTTATTCCTTTGCGGGATTTTATAAATACTCGAAGGCGCACACGCTACTAGACCTGGCCGCGGTTTTAAAG
>JBLHIH010000143.1:0-10132 GCA_047616645.1 Flavobacterium sp.
TCACGCGCTGCGGGTTGTCCAGTGTTGACCACCTCGACGAGACTGCGTACTCCGCCGGCAACCACAGATTGATCTGAGAAAATTTGATCCCACTCTGACGCCGTTTTATGTAGTAGTTTCTCCTCAACCTGAATTTCTATTTCTGTGGCTGTCGCATTTATTTCTTTTGATGTGAGCGCTGCCGCCGCTTCAAGTCCAATGGCCTTTAGTATGTCTCGTTTATGATTAATAGCATATCCGGCGAGCATGACATAACCGTCTTTAACGGCGTATCTACCTAATAAAAATCCGTCCCGATTACCCATGGGAGGGACTTCTTCCCCAGTACTGGCAACGATGCTCGAATGCCTATTCATCAGTAACATCGTTACATCTTGCATGGCGATATCAATTCGCTGTCCTTGACCTGTTTGAAGGCGTAATAATACCGCCGCTAAAACCGCTGAAGTCGCGTGCATTCCCGACGCATAGTCAAGCACCGGCCCGCCATTACGTATGGGTCCATCCCCGCGAACATTAATGGACATAAAGCCAGAAGTGGCTTGCACAACATCATCAAATCCTGGCCGATGACCATGAGGTCCATTTTGACCAAATGGAGAAATAGAAAGATAAATCAGTTTTGGGTTGATCTCACACAAGGTTTCATAATCTAAGCCGTAGTCAGCCATTGTGCCAGGACGGTAGTTTTCGACGACAATATCTGCGTTTGCTACCTGCTTGCGAATCACGTCGCTACCCGCTTGTTGTTTGATGTCGACAGAAACACTGCGCTTCCCCGCATTCTGTGCTGCAAACCCAGTACCCAAACCTTCTTTAATTTGAGCAGCAGTACCGCCCCACGGACGTGTTAAATCTCCACGGGGAGATTCAATTTTAATGACTTCCGCGCCCAGTAGTCCGAGTTGGTAGGTACACAATACGGACCAGCCAGTACGTGAGTCATATCGATAACACGCAGCCCATCAAGTGGTTTGTGCATTGTCATAAGCCTATTTCAGTGAACAGGCGAAATATTGTAGTCAGTGACTACAATAGCGTCAACAGCTATTAGGAGCGCAGCTATTAGGAGCACAGCTATTAGGCGCACTTGTCTACGCAGTAGATAAACACTTCGATTGAAATATTCGAAAGTACCCCGCAAGACAGGTAAATATGGCGATGGCGCTTGTTATTACTTCTTCAAGGTATCAAAACTTCTGACTGCCAAACCCCATTTATGAGTTGGAAGAGTTGCCTGTCGTGTATTCGATCATCGTGGCTTAGATCGCTGGGGGCCAGATCTAGAATTTCTATTTTGTTGGCGCTTAATTCGACACCACTTACAGAAAGGGGTGCCGATAATTTGTCTGTATCATGAGATGTTTTTATTAACTCAATATTATCTTTCAGTATTTCCCTAGAAGGTATTGTAGAGCTTTGGGGCAGCTCTTGATAAAGGACATCCATAAATTTCGAGCCTGAGGGTCGACCTTTCCATACCTCGCTCACCTCCGTGTATTCAAGTACACGGCATGATCCATTAATTCGGAATTGCTTTTGTTGGGAGGGATACCAAAGTAGCAATTCGTAATGGCAATTTTGGGATAGCTGCTGCCACTTCGGGCTGCTTTTATTGATGAAGAGCGTGAAATTGTTTTCGATCATATTCCTTAAAATAAGTGTTCTGACAGAAGCTTTGCCCTCGTTACTCGCGATAGCGAGGAAACAGGTCTCTGCATTCTGATCTTTTGCGAGTCTTGCTGCGTGTCTTGTTTGCGCTATTAATTTACATGGATGCATAATGTTTTCTCAGTTGAGGTCACTGGATAGTGATAGGTCTATAGTGATGTATCATTTGCTTTGCTTCAAAAATTCATTCATGTGGTTGATGAAATCTTTTTTACCGCCATATGAAGGATGACGTATGTATTTTATTTTGGCAGAAGGAAATGCCAATTGAGCGGCTTGTAAGCCTGATTTTCCAAGGGACGCGATTTTTTCAACTTTGTAGATATCCGCAAGCGCTTTTAAAAATGGCACGCCCATTCGGATTTCTGCTGAACTTGGTTTCCTATTTGTCTTAGTTTCTTTTGATTTGTGGGGATGGTAGGGAAAGGCATTCCAAAATAGCGGTACAATTTCCTTTTCTGAAAGAGATAGATCTAATAGGTATTGCCAGACAGCGGAAGCCGAATTTTCCTTAGTCTCTGATTGCAGCTTCACCCGTTTATGTAGCCTCTTGAGAAAAGGATGTGCTGAATGCCTAATTACATGACAACTGGAAAATGGGATACCTGTTAGCCTACAACCAAGGTAACCCGGCGCTTCGCCTACTAGAAGAATCTTTCGACTCTTCTGTCCTCGCATCATACGTAAATAGCATTCTAAATTGTTAGCCAAGTCTGTATCAATATAGGGGTTAAACAGCATATTTGAGTGGGGCTGTTCTTGTAAAGATTGAATGAAAGCTTTAATTTTTGCCATTGCGCAAACCAATCAACTAAAGACTTTTAATCTTCTGTTTTATCGGGATCAAAATCATAAACACCAAGTTTAAAGCCTTCTGGTGGGTTGTTACGGACCGTAATCATACGCTCGTAAACATGGCCGTGTGCGCTACCCATTATCGCGTCCCGAATCATGCTGTTAGTGTCAGATTCAATAGCTGCCGAAATCAATCTTTCAAAATTAAAGATAAAATTATCAGTATGACGTCGGCGAAGTTCGGTGCCAAACACAAGTTTGTACGTGTAAGGCTTGCCATGACTATAGGTTAGCGACAACATTTGCCTAGAAAAAATTTCATGGTCACTCCTACCCAATTCATTCCACAGCTCTGACAGTTTTTCGGGTGGCACAAGACCGCTGACATTACTGCTTTGGGATGAAATAAATAAGAAACCCATAGTCACACCAAGCTGTGCTTTAACAGTCTCTGCGACACTCAGAAATGATTCTCGTCTGGCATGAACTTCAGAAGCCTGGATTGCCTCCGCCTGAATGACAGCCTGAACTGCTGACTTTTGCATTTCTTGGTGTTGAAGTTTGATGGCTTCGGTGTTTTGTGACAACTCTTTTTGTTGGGTGAAGTAACCTAAAACAAACCACAGAAAAGCAAGGGGCGCAAAAGCACCTTCGAGGAAACTACCCAATATGTCCATGGGGACACTCGAAAAATTTTCCCAACCTAGGCCCTTAGAAATATACGTAGCAAGTAGGATTAGCCACAATACACTGCCCCATAGTCCTGCTTTTATTGGCCAATCCATCTCTGAATTTCTGCTAAGCACTTGAGCTTGCTCTCGATTGTCATCTTCGATTGGCTTTCCTTCTGACCTTCCTTCTGACCTTCCTTCTGAAAGGGTACTTTCTTCAATATTCATTATTCTACCTGACGCTCTATTACGACCTGTTTCAACATTACCTTGCTCGCGAATAACGATGCTGTAATCTTATTACTGCCATATTCAATAATGGCTTCAATAAATTCATGCCATTCATATTCAGTTTGTACCGTAGAAGTTAGTTTTAAGATAGTATTTTCTTTAGAGGCTGCCTTTTCTCTTTCTATGTTGTTGATTAATAGCCTAACCTCTCCTTCATTATTTTTATCATTGGCGCTGAAAATTAGGCGTAGGATAGCCCCGTTATAGTTTGTTTCTAGGTCGTGCTCCATATTGTTTGCTCAAACATCTTAGTAGATGCCAATTATAAGCCTATAATGCGTGATGACGCATCTAATGGATGGTGAACCTGCAATTCAAATGCAGTATCATACTGCGGCTAATATTTGGAGTAGAAAATGAGTAAAGAAAACGATATGAAGGTTAACGCAGAAGAAATTTACAGTGGTCTCAAAAAATTAGGTGCTAATCGCCGCCTTGCTCTGTCTGTCCACAAGACTAAAGAACTGCTTGCTGAGCTCGAAGAGAAAGCCGCTAAATTGGTTGAACAACTATCAGCCTCCTAGGCGTTCCCATATACTTCCCTTTAAGTGCTTGAATACAAGCAAGCGAGCGACCCCAGATCATCTGGATCTGGAACCCTATAGATTCGGAGTGTCAATTCATTAGGCCAAAAGCTTTTTTGTATTCGATAGAATTTCGGACAAGATCAGGCGTTTAATTTATTCTGGAATTATTCTGGAATAATTTTGCTAGGTTCTTGATCCCAGGCTCTATTTTGTCATTAGCGATGGCCGAAAAGCCTAGCCGGAAACAATTTCGCTTGGGATCAGCCTCACCAAAGTAGACCGAGCCCGGCTCGATTAGAATTCCTTCTGCCCGTGCTTGTATAGCTAATTGGTCAGCATCAAGTGATGGATCGCCAATGTACCAAAACGAAGTGCCACCGAAGGACTGCCTCATTTTTGATTGGGGAAGCCAATTGTCTAGCGCTGCAGCCATAGTGGACCAACGTTCACGATAGACTCGAGACATGCGATTGAGGTGAGAATCGTAGTGACCAAGCTCAATAAATAGTGCGACAGCTTTTTCAATAAGAGGAGGTGGATGCCGAATTGTCAGTCGTCTGAGTGCACGTGCTTCCTTGATTAATTCCTGATCTGCCATGAGAAATCCAATTCTCAGTCCTGGTGCCAACGATTTCGAGAGACTGCCGCAATAAATTACACAATTGTTTTCATCCTGACTTTTCAGCGAAGGAATAGGCTGGTCACCAAATGCAGCTTCAGATTCATAATCGTCTTCTATAATAATAATATTATGTTCTTTGGCTTTCTTGAATAATTGCTTTCGTCGCATTGGCGACAAGGTAGCAGTGGTTGGAGACTGAAAAGCCGGGGTTAAGTAAAGATAATCGCATGCATTGATTTCGTCGTTGATAATAAGACCTTCATCATCCACTTCGAGCAAGCGGAGGTTGTTTGTCTCCAGCTCGAACAAGTGGCGGGCATCAGGGTAACCTGGATTCTCAAACCCCACGACCGTATCTGCCTTTATCAGTAATTTTATGATCATAGATAGTGCATTTTGCGCACCTAAAGTAACAAGAATATTTTCCGCGTAACACCAAATTCCCCGCCCTGGAAGCACTCTGCGAAGAAGTTGTTCAATAAGTGATGCATCATCCTGATCGAGAAGATCATAGCCCCCACGTGTAATTGATCTTGCACCTTGGCTCTGTCGCCAGCACTCCCGCCATTCTGTTAAAGGCATGAGTTCTGCATCGACCTGACCAAAGATGAACGGATAGGCGTAATGGTACCAATCGATAGGTTTGCTAATGTTTCGCTGCGCTGTCAGTTTGTATTTTAGCCGCCTACCCCAGTCTATTCTTGGAGCAGGTTGGTCAGTTGTCATGGTCTCTTTAAACGGTAGCGTGTTGGTCATTTTAGGGTTTACAAAGTAACCCTGACGCTCGCGACTGAGTAAATAACCTTCATCCACCAACCGCTGATAAGCCAAGGTGACCGTGCTACGAGAAACATTCAGCATACGCGCTAGGTCACGACTAGATGGGAGTGGAGTATCGAGACTAATTCGATGTTCGAGGATTAGATTTGTTAAGGCTTTACGCAGCTGAAGTTGAAGGCTTTCATCAAGCCCTTTTGAAAACGTGATGAGGTGTTGCCACATGTTCTGGTATGGTCTTTTAGGCATTATTGGCTCTACCCTTGTAGTTCATTGTGATTATCCTGAGGCACTTTCAATATGATCCTTCTGAAGGCATTATTATGGGTAATCAAAAAATACATTGTACAGGAGCAAGTATGAATAAAGATAATACACAACAAAGCGCTCCAGCCAAGATCGACGTTGTGCGATCTGATCTCGAAAGCCACTGGATGCCTTTTACTGATAACAAATCTTTTAAAGATGATCCAAGATTGGTAGTCAAAGGAGAAGGTGTTTATCTCTGGAATCAACACGGAGATCGGTTGCTGGATGGATCGTCTGGACTGTTCACTGCCGCGGCTGGTCACTGTCGTCCGGAAATTACAGCGGCGGTTGCAGAGCAATTAGCAGAACTGGATTACATACCATCATTTTTGCGCAGCCATCCGAGATCCTTTGAGTTGGCAAACAAGCTGTGTCCAATTTTACCAAAACCGATGAACCATGTGTTTTTTTGTAACTCTGGTTCTGAAGCTGTGGATAGTGCGATAAAAATTGTCCTGCAGTATCACGCTTGTCGAGGAGAAGGTCAGCGTAATATTTTCGTATCAAGGGATCGGGCTTATCATGGCGTTAACGTTGGCGGAACGTCTTTGTCTGGACTGGTAAAGAACCGTGTAGGATTTAACGGCATGATGCCCGGGGTTGTCCATATGCGCGCAACCTGGGATGAGGATCAACGTTTTTCAAGAGGACAGCCTCAGCATCGGGGTGTGGAGCTAGCTAACGACTTACATCGATTTGTTTCAACTCACGGTGCTAAGAGTATCGCTGCCTGTTTTATAGAACCGATTGCAGGGTCTACTGGCGTTCTGGTGCCACCAGTAGGTTATCTGGAACGAATCCGAGAAATCTGTGATGAGAACGACATCATCATGGTGATGGATGAGGTACTTACGGGTTTTGGCCGAACGGGTGCCGCCTTTGCAAGTGATGCCTTTCAAGTTGTACCCGATATATTGACGATGGCGAAGGCTTTGACTAACGGTGCCCAGCCCATGGGTGCAGTTGCTGTAAAAGATGAAATCTATGACACTATTATGAATGCCAGTCCACGAGATATAGTTGAATTTGCTCATGGTTATACTTACTCGGCTCATCCCGCTGCCTGTGCCGCTGCCATTGCAACACTCGAAATTTATGAAAATGAAAATTTGTTTGAGCGTGCTAACAATATGTCTGAGTATTTTCTCGATTCAATGTTTGCACTGCAGAATCTTGCTGTAGTTACTGACATTAGAGGTTACGGCATGTTGGCAGGTTTTGACATCGCACCTCAGGGAGGCGTAGGTGTAAGGGGAAACCAACTTCAGAAACGATTATTTGATGCCGGATTGCATATCAAGACTACTGGTGACGCTGGCATCATTGCGCCACCATTAAC
The DNA here is from genome assembly GCA_047616645.1 of Flavobacterium sp. Taxonomy (GTDB): domain Bacteria; phylum Pseudomonadota; class Gammaproteobacteria; order Pseudomonadales; family Azotimanducaceae; genus JAHRVQ01. The sequence continues at coordinate 7,003 of JBLHIH010000143.1, forward strand.
TGTGAAAAAAGAACAGATTGACGAAATGTGTGAAATTTTGAAACAAGAGTTAAACCGTCTTTGAAGCTGACTTTTCGGGAAGTATTTTTTCATGAATGACAAATCAAATGAAGCAAGAGTTCACCGTGGTTTAAAGGGTGTGTATTTTGATCGTTCACCGTCGACGTATATCGATGGGCGGGCGGGAGAGCTTCGTTACTTTGGCTACTCCATCCACGATCTGGCAGAAAATTCCAGTTTTGAAGAGACAGCCTATCTATTATTACACGGTCAACTGCCAACTGCAGCGCAACTGCGTGTTTTTGATGGGCTGATCAAGGCAGAACGTAAGCTACCTGGTGCCATTTATGACATCATTCGTATGATCAAAGATGCTCATCCAATGGATGTGTTGAGAACGGCTGTTTCAGCATTAGCTGCATTTGACCACGAGACCTCAGATTGTACCGCCGAAGCAGTATTGCGAAAGGGCATTCGGCTTACCTCTCTGGTACCCATGATTGTCGCAGCCCACCACCGAATTCGTCAAGATAAGGAGATTGTTGAACCGGACATTACCCTCGGTCATGCTGCGAACTTCCTCTATATGATCAGTGGTGAAATACCAAGTCAGGACGCCGCACGTTTGATGGATCTTGATCTTATCTTACATGCGGAACATGGGTCCAATGCGTCTTCCTTTACAGCGCGAGTTGTCACTGGCACCGAGGCTAATCTTCATGCGGCGGTGACGGCAGCAATTGGCGCTCTCTCTGGTCCAGCACATGGTGGTGCCGCAGAAAATGTAATGCGAATGGCGCGTGAGATTGGTGATCCCGCAAATGCAAAGTCCTACATCAAAGCCAAGCGAGAAAAAAAAGAGGCAATTATGGGTTTTGGTCATCGGGTTTATCGAGCGGAAGATCCACGAGCGAGACATCTTCGAGATGGTGTGGAAAAGCTTTCATGTGAGAAGGGTCAGCCAGAATGGAACCAGATTCTGATTGCGCTTGTTGAGGCTATGAAGCCTTATTCTAGGCTTGGTGTTAATGTTAACGTAGATTTTTACTCAGGTGTGATCTATCACTTACATGGTATTCCGGAAGATATATTTGTGCCAATCTTTGCCATTGGACGCGTACCAGGCTGGACTTTGCAGGTTTTACAGCAACTTGAGAGCAACATTTTAATTAGACCTCTCCTGCAATACAATGGGCCGAATCTTCGTGCTTATCTCCCGCTCGAAGATCGTGACTGAGTAAATTGAGGCAAGTATGTTAAAACATGCAGCGATATTGTTTGCAGCTCCAATTAGCATATCGCTTGCTGGTACTAAATAAAGCTTGATATGCCAATCGGGCCTTTGTGAGCAATAAGCTAGTCTAAGAATTTACTCTCATATCGTTTAAGTTCCTCTTTGATTAGAGGGGCAAGAAGATACATCCCCAACAGGTTGGGTATAGCCACTATAAATACTAAAGCATCTGACAAATCAATCAGCGCAGAGAGTTCAACGCTACTGCCCAGTATGACAAAAGTGAGAAAGAACAGTTTGAAGCCAAGATCCGCGATCGGGCTATCTCCGACGAGATAAGTAAACGCCTTTAGACCATAGTAAGACCAGGCGATAATAGTCGAGTATGCGAACAGAATGGCGGCAATGGAAAGTGGTATCGGAGACCAGGATAGTGTGCTGGCAAACGCGCGTGTTGTCAGTTCTATTCCAGCGACAGATGAACCCGAAAGTGCTGGATCATAGACAGTTGTAATGATGACGAGGGCAGTCATTGTGCAGATGACCACTGTGTCAATGAATGGTTCTAACAAGGCGACAAATCCTTCGCTGACAGGCTCCTTCGTTCGTGCCGTTGCGTGAGCGATGGCAGCGGAACCCAAACCTGCTTCGTTTGAAAATACGGCGCGCCGAAAGCCAATAATCATAACCCCTATAATGCCACCACTCATACCTTGAGGGTTAAACGCACCGTCCCATATTGCAACAAAAGCGCCGGGTATAGCCTCATAGTTGAGAAGAATCACAGCCAACGAAAGGAGGACATAAAGCAAAGCCATGCCCGGTACCAATTTAGCTGAAGTTGCAGCAATGCTCTTAATGCCGCCAATAATGACTACGCCAACAGCAATCGCGAGGATAACCCCGACGAGCCAGCTTTGTCCTGCGAAGAAGCTATTTTCCCCACCGGTTACATTAATAAAGATAACGGCTGCCTGGTTTGACTGAAACATGTTGCCGATACCCAGACAACCTAAGACCATACTCAGTGCGTAAAAAATGCCAAGCGCTTTGCCTAACCTTGGCCAGTTTCGCAGGGACAAACCCTTTTCAAGGTAGTACATTGGACCGCCGGAAACGACGCCGTTTTCGTATTTTCGGAACATGACCCCAAGGGTACATTCGGCAAGTTTGGTAGACATACCAAGGAAGCCAGCAACAATCAGCCAGAAGGTCGCACCTGGCCCGCCGATAGAGATGGCAACCGCGACGCCAGCAATATTGCCAATGCCAACGGTGCCGGATACCGCAGTGGTCAGCGCCTGAAATTGGGAAATTTGCCCAGGGTCATCAGGGTCGCTATATTTCCCCCTGATAATATCAATTGCATGGCGAAACCCGCGCACATTGATAAACCCTAAATATACGGTAAAAAACACACCACCCGCGATAAGCCATATGACAATCAGAGGGACTTGTACGCCCAATATTTCTATCGAATAGAATATGAAATTTGCTGCGGTGTCTGCCACAGGGCGCATCAAGGCGTCGATGCTACTATCAAGACTTTGCTTATTATCCATGACATATATACTGACGGTTAATGACCAGTAATGCACGGGGTTTATATTTTCAAATAATCATATAGAAATTGAAGGATGATCCAAGTCTTCATACTTACATTTCTCGTCAAGATTGTTAAACTTATTAACATGTCACTTATTGAAAGTTTTATTAAAAGAGCCCGTGCTAGCTCGGCCCGAATAGTGTTGCCAGAAGGTAATGATCTACGTATTCTCCGTGCCGCGAGCAAGATTGTGAGTGAGGAAATTGCAGAGGTCATTCTTCTTGGAGATCAGAACTCGCTGAATGCCTTGGCGGAATCTAACGATGTTTCCCTTGCGGGATGTACTGTTG
>JBLHIH010000144.1:0-10045 GCA_047616645.1 Flavobacterium sp.
TTGATTGATAAAACAATAGTCTGGATATAGTAGGGGTGTTACCTTTAATTGAGCGAATAAAATAAAATTAACAATACGCTAGGTGAAATTGAAGTATGGACTCACAGGACTCACAGGACTCACAGGATTCAGAAGAGGAACTGACTACTTCCTATCGCTACTATGCCCTTGGTATATTGACCTTAGTCTATGTTTTTAATTTTGTTGATCGGCAAATATTAGTCATACTTCAAGAGTCGATTAAACACGATTTGTCCCTCAGTGATACTCAATTGGGGTTACTTTCAGGTATTAGCTTTGCCGTTTTCTATGTCACCTGTGGCATTCCCATTGCTCGTTTGGCGGATAAAAGTAATAGAAGAAATATAATCGCTGTAGCGATTGGTGTCTGGAGCTTTATGACAGCCGTTTCAGGTGCAGCTCAAAATTTTGTCCAATTGTTGTGCGCCAGAATTGGTGTGGGTGTTGGTGAGGCAGGCGGTAGCCCTCCAGCCCACTCTATTATTTCGGACATGTTTCCACCAAAACAACGTGCGACTGCCTTGTCTGTTTACTCAATGGGAATCAATTTTGGTGTCTTAGTGGGTTTTGTCATCGGTGGTTACGTCAATGATTTATTTGGCTGGAGATGGACTTTTGTTGTCGTTGGTTTGCCGGGACTGTTAATGGCTTTGGTTGTTCGATTTACTTTAAAGGAACCACCAAGAGGATATTCTGAAAAGATTAAAACGAAAGTTGAAACGCCGCCATTTTTGTCGGTTTTTAAACTGCTATGGTCCAGAAGGTCCTTCCGCCATCTCTCCGTAGCGGCGGGATTGCATGCCTTTGTTGGATATGGCGTAGGACAATGGATTGGGTCATTTTTTATTCGATCTTATGACTTAGGCTCAACGGGCGAAATTGGGTTTTGGCTTGGCATTATTTCTGGTACCGCTGGCGCCGCAGGCACGTTCTTTGGGGGCTATCTCACGGATAAAATGGGTCAAGACGACAAACGCTGGTATGTCTGGATACCTGCTGCTGCAACGGTGGCAGCAATTCCATTTTCATTAGCTGTCTATCTCATTGATTCCTATTCAATGGCACTGATGATTTATGTTGTACCGGTATTCTTTGGTGCCATGTATCTCGGTCCTACTCTCGCAATGACACATGGCATCGTCAGCCTGCGTATGCGTGCGCTTGCATCTTCAATTTTATTATTTGTTTTGAATTTGATCGGACTTGGACTCGGCCCGCTATTTACTGGGATGTTAAGTGATTACTTGACGCCTGAATATGGTCAAGATGCGCTCCGTTATGCTTTGGTTTCAGTCGTCTTAGTCTATTTTTGGTGCGGTTTTCATTATGTAAAGGCGGCCAAATATATCAACGAGGACTTGAAGAATGCACCCAAGTAATATGATCTCTATCATTTACATGACGCCTTGGCTTGACAAATATTCTTCATAAGTACCAAGGTAATCTACGACGCCTTTGGGCGTTAGTTCTATGATTCGTGTTGCGAGAGACGAGACAAATTCTCTATCGTGGCTGACAAAAATTAAGGTCCCTTCATAACTTTCTAGCCCGTAATTGAGTGCTTCGATAGATTCCATATCAAGATGGTTTGTGGGTTCGTCCATCAGCATGATATTGGGATGTTGAAGCATCATCTTGCCAAACAACATCCGTCCTTGTTCACCGCCTGATAATACGTTTACAATCTTTTTGCCTTCGTGAGAGGTAAATAAGAGTCGGCCAAGAGTACCGCGTAATACTTGCTCGTCATCTTCAACCTTTGCCCACTGTGCCATCCAATCAATCAAGGTGTGATTCGAGTCAAAATCACTACTATGATCTTGAGGGTAATAACCAATTTTTGCATTTTCGGACCATTTCACTTTGCCTGCGCTACTTTCCAGGTTGCCCACTAAGCATCTGAGTAAGGTCGTTTTGCCAATGCCGTTTGGTCCGATGATAGCGATTCTTTCGCCTACATTGACCATTAAATCTAAGTTCTTAAACAGGACTTCATCGTAAGATTTTTCAAGTCCTTCGACTACAAGGGCTCTTCTGTGTAGTACTTTTTCCTGCTCGAAGCGAATGTAGGGGCTTTGTCTGCTTGAAGGCTTAACTTCTGCTAATTCGATTTTATCTATTTGTCTTGCGCGAGAAGTGGCTTGTTTTGATTTTGATGCGTTTGCGGAGAAGCGGGAAACAAAAGTCCGCAGTTCAGAAATTTGTGCTTTTTTCTTTGCATTATCATTCAATAATCTATCTCTTGCTTGGGTTGATGCTGTCATGTATGCATCATAGGACCCTGGATAGACGCGTAATTCACCGTAGTCTAAGTCTGCCATGTGGGAGCAGACACTATTTAGAAAGTGGCGATCGTGAGAAATAATTATCATGGTGCAATTGCGCTCGTTGAGAGCACCTTCTAACCAGCGAATGGTATTAATGTCTAGATTGTTTGTGGGTTCATCTAAGAGCATGATATCGGGTTCGGAAAATAATACCTGTGCTAGTAACACTCTTAATTTCCAACCTGGGGCGACTTCACTCATGGGTCCGTAATGTTGTTCTATCGGGATTCCGACCCCTAGAAGTAATTCTCCCGCTCGGGGTTCAGCACTATATCCATCCATTTCAGCAAATTCAGACTCCAAATCTGCGGCCCGCATACCATCGGCTTCGGTCATATCGGGATTGGCATAAATTGCATCACGTTCAGATTTTACCTGCCAAAGCTCTTCATGGCCCATGATGACAGTGTCTACAACGCTAAATTCTTCATAGGCAAATTGGTCTTGATGCAGTTTACCTATACGCTCATTGGGGTCTTTAGATACATTGCCACCTGAAGGCGCGAGGTCTCCTCCTAATATCTTCATGAAGGTAGATTTCCCACTGCCATTAGCACCTATCAAGCCATAACAATTACCTTCGCCAAATTTTATGGAGACGTTTTCAAATAGTGGCTTTGCGCCAAATTGCATCGTGATGTTTGAAGAAGTAAGCAAGTCAGTAGTCCGTAATTCAAAAAAAGAAAAGAAGAAAAAAAGTGTGCCGAAATAGCAGGTAAAATCGGCGCGCAGTATGGCATAAAATTGTGCTTAGGAGCAGAGGGATTGGTATATTATTCTCTAGCATGCATAAAGGGACGATATATGAGTGACTTCGACCAGATCCATGAAAGACAGGATGATAACAGCGTAAAGTGGGATAAGTACAAAGGATCAGAAATATTACCCATGTGGGTTGCTGATATGGATTTTCGTTCACCATCCATGGTGATTGATGCAATTAAGCAAAAGGCAGATGATGGAATTCTGGCATACGGCAATCCACCGAAGGCGCTATCTGAGGTCTTTGTTGACCTGGTTGCAGAGACATATGACTGGAAGATTTGTGAAGAACAGCTTATCTATATCAATGGAATTGTACCTGCACTCAACATGGCCTGTCGTGCTCTTGTCGGCGAAAACGAAGCCTTGATTACGGCAGTTCCCACTTACACACCAATCTTGGAGGTCGGTGAAAATAATAATCGATATTTGCACAAGATAAAGGCCGTGCAAGATGAAGATGGTTGGCACTATCCTTTAGCTGCCTTGTCTACAGCCTTAGAAAATAACCCAGAAATTCGCATGTTGCTTTTATGCAATCCTTTCAATCCGATCGGACGTTCCCTTACAGAGGAAGAACTTACAGAAATCGTTGGCTTATGCCACAAGCACCATGTTTGGATATGTTCTGATGAGATTCATTGCGACCTTATTTTTGATCACTATAAACATATCCCTATAGCAAGCCTCAGTGAACTTGCCGAATCTATCACTATCACATTAATGGCGCCTACTAAGACCTATAACCTTGCAGGCGTTGGAGGTTCAATCGTTATCATTAAGGACGAGGCTATAAGAGAGCGGTTTACGCGTGCTCAGCGAGGAATGTCGGTGGATGTATCTAGTCTAGGCTATGTGGCCATGTTGGCAGCATACAGAGATTGCAAGGCTTGGAAATTCGAGTTAATGAACTATTTACAAGCCAATCGTGACTATTTGATGAGTAGAATGACAAAAATAGAGGGTATCGAAATGAATCGAGTAGAGGGGACTTATCTGGCTTGGCTCGATGTACGGAACTTAGGGTTAAATGATCCTCAGAATTTTTTTGAGACTGCAGGTGTTGGTATGTCACCGGGGAGCCAATATGAGGGGCCGGGGTTTATGCGTCTGAATTTTGCTTGCCCAAGGAAGCTGTTAATTGAAGCGTGTGACCGGATAGAGAGGGCGATTTTTGAGTGCCCCCCAATTGGGGGTAGCCCACTGTAGAAGACAATCCCGAAACACTTCTGTATTTGCAAAAAATGTGCGGATGAGGCACTTCCTGATGTGCATGTGGTTTACAAGTCATTCATGCTTTTCGGAAACCATCAAAAACCGCCAATGTTATCTAGTTGTTGCGACAATATATAAAGATGATAAGCCCCTATTCTTCGTGATCTGGACAAAGATAAGGTTGTTTGCTGACTGACTGGCATTCTGGAAGGACAAACGCCGCTGTCTGTTGGGTGATATATTGCCCCTAATTTAATTATGCTTGCGTTATAATAGAGCTATTCTTCTGCTATTAGCATAAATAAGAAATGGTAAAAGAAATAATAATGAGAAAAGCATGAATAAAACATCGACTGATCAATCGTATCACCACGGTGATTTACGTCAAACTATTATTGAGGCGGCCTGCGAGCACCTGCGCACATCAGGAGCAGATACCTTAAGTCTGAGAGCCCTGGCGAGAAAAGTCGGCGTATCTCAAACTGCACCTTATCGGCATTTCGATTCTAAAAATGCGCTATTTGCTGCTGTAGCATCTTATGGTTTTAGTTTACTCGAAATTGAGTTGCGAGAAGCTCGAGAGCGGCACTCAAATAATGTAGAAGAGGCGCTTATTGAAATTGGTCTTGCCTATATTCGCTGGGCGCTTGCCAACCCTGAAAAATATCAACTCTTCTTTGATTCTTCTTTAGTTGAGTTTACTCAAAATAAAAATTTGATCAAAGCGGGTACTGGGTGCTTCGGTTTTATTGTTTCTGTCATTGAACAAGGGATTAGTGAGGGTAAGTTTCTCGACAAGCCTACAGATCTATTGGCTGGGTCAATGTGGGCGAATATTCACGGCATCACCAGCCTTTTAATTTCTAAGTCAGATATTACGAGCGCTGAAATTCAGTCACCAATTGTAAATGTAATGGATCAATTAAAGGAGCGTCCTAGAGATACATTAGAATTATTGTTGAAAAGTATAAGGAAGGCGTAGCGCTTTGAACCAGCGCTTTGAGCTAGTGCTATATCATTATCTTCGCCCAATCTCCTCTACGCCAACCCTTACCTGTGCTGCAATTGAGAAACCGTAAAAAATGCCTAGTTTATGCAGATACTATGTGTTTTATAAGTAGTGTGAATGATATCACCTAGGTGAATGTGGCGCATGATTGTTAGTTAAACCGACTAAGGCTAGCATGCCTTCATTAATCAATAGTCATTAATCAGTAATTGATGGAGTAAGGAAATTAAACGACAATATTTCTGGTACATGCTTGGCTTAGCCAGCTTTGTCATTTCGATGGGTCTCCAGATGGTATTGTTCCCTTGGCTTATCGTGGTTGAGCTAAATGAAAGTGCGCAATCTTTGGGTTTTGCTCAGATGAGTACACAATTGCCAGGTCTGGCATTGATTTTATTTGGGGGCTTGCTAGCTGATCGTGTAGATCCACGGAAAATTCTCATCATCGTTAATTGTCTCATCGCAATACCGCCGATAATGTTGGTCTATTTTATTGCACAAGGTCAGCTTTCCTACGGGGTTCTCATTCTTTATGCGCTGTTAGTCGGTGCTGCAACTGCTTTCATCCAACCCGCTAGAGACAGCCTTTTGAGCGTTGTAGCAGAGGGTAAGCTTCAAAAAACCGTTACTGTCAGTATGGGGCTTGGGTTTGCAGGCCAAGGACTTGGTTTTTTTATAGCAAGTTTCGCGGAAGTAAGTGGTCCCATTATGCTATTGGTTTTGCAATCATCATTTTTTGTATTTTCTGCCTTCGCGGGAGTCATGTTGCTGTCCGCATCGTCAAAGGATCCAGAGATCAGTAATCCAGTAATCACTAATCCTGTAATCAATGGTTCAGCGCTTAAGGAAATAAAAGCAGGCTTTAAGATTGTATTTGGATCTGAACATCTTCGACCCACATTTATCTTATTGACATTTATGAGCATGTTTTTTGGCGGCACATTTATGGTAGTAAACCCTATTATTATCAGAGACATTTACGAAGGAGGTGCCCGAGAAATTTCTATGTCCTTTGGTGTCTTTATGTTGGGTACTGTCATTATAAGTATCATGTTGGTCATGATGGGCGGCATTAGAAATCAAGGTAGGGCATTATTGTTAGCCTTGATAGGTGGTGTTTTCTTCTTAGGATCCACGAGTCAACACCTCTCCTTTGTCGGCTACCTATCAGCACTTTTTTGCTGGGGCTTATGTGGTGGAGTTGCAATGAGTATGGGAAGATCGATTATGCAAATTCATGCGCCTGCAAACTACAGAGCGCGAGTTATGGCATTTTTCTCTATAGCCAACCTTGGCGGCATGCCTATAGGTGCAATGATTATGGGTTACTCTATAAGTCAAATTGGGCCATTGGACAGTATTTACATTTCTATTGGCGGCATCTCATTAGCGGCAATTATTGTCTATTTTACGAGTGATCTGGCAAACAATAATATTAATGCGGCAACAAATTCTTAGACAAGTATAAGCGGGTAAAATTTAAGATCGATATGATGGAAGAAACACTTATTCAGAACAAGCAAAGCTATAAACAGCAATACATTCAGATTGGACCCAATAAACTGAGTTGGTTTGAGTGGGGAATACCCAGTACCAAAGAAAGTAGCATATTACTGGTTCATGCCACAGGGTTTCATGGTCGTTGTTGGAATCAAGTTATCGAAAACCTGAGCGGCAGACATATCATTGCTTTGGATATGCGAGGGCATGGTAGCAGTGAAAATAATGGCCCTTTTACTTGGAACGTCTTTGGCGAAGATATTGCTGCCTTTGTAAAGTATCTGGATTTATCTAATCTTACGGGGGTGGGACACTCTCTGGGCGGATATGCCGTTGCCCATGCGATGGCACTAGAAAAAGAGCGTTTTAGTAAAGCCCTACTTGTCGACCCCGTTATTATGAACCCTGAAATTTATGCGAAAGGTGTTACTCAACATGATCGATTCTTAAATGAAGCGGGTCAGCACCCTGTCGCAAGAAGGCGAAATAATTTTCGTGATAGTCAGGAAATGTATGAAAATTTTGAAAACCGCGGTAGTTTTGGTTTGTGGACCAAGAAAGCATTAGAAGATTATTGTCAGTTTGGTCTAAAAAGGAAAATTGAGGGCGGATATGAATTGGCATGCCCCCCTAAAATTGAAGCATCAATTTACATGGGTAGTACTTCTATCGACATCATCGCGTTAGCCAAAGAGGTTAATCTTCCCGTGACAGTACTCAGGGCACAACAAAGAGACATAGCGCAGACGGAACTCGACTTTTCAAAATCTCCAACTTGGCCTGGCTTAGCCGAGACCCTGCGCCAAGGTACGGATGTGTATATCCCGGAACTCTCACATTTTATGCCCATGCAAGCCCCCCAGCTGATAGCTGATGCTATTTTGAGGCTACAGTGAATCCGATATTCGCCATAACAATGGGTGATCCCGCCGGAGTGGGAGCGGAAATCGTAGTTAAGCATTTTGCTAGTAAACATTTTGCTAGTAAACATGCGCACTCAGATGCACTCCCTGTGATTATCGGTGACATCAAGTACCTAAAATTAGCAATGCAGCAGACAAACTTGACCTTTCCCATTTTTCAGTGTCAGAGCCTCACTGATGTAAAAGATAGACATGATGTTCTCCAAGTTATTGAGCCCTTTCAAGTAGATCAAATTAAAATAGGACAATTGAGCGCCGATGCAGGTCGAGCTGCGGTAAGTTATTTTGAGTATGCAATTGATCTTGCTGTAGACGGTCAGATTAAAGGCATTGTGACTTGTCCTATCAATAAAGAAGCGATTCATATGGCTGGCTATATAGATGATATTGGACATCAAGAAATTCTTGCTCGTAAGACAGGGGCTAAACTGACGGCAACGATGTTGATGACGGAAAACTTAAAGGTTGCGCATTTATCGACCCATTTGTCTTTGGGAGAAGCCGTCAAGTATGTAAAGACCCCCATTTTAATAGAAAAACTGCTATTGACTGCAAACCACCTTCGATCATGGATGGGTAAAGAGCCTAAGATCGCCGTTGCCGCCCTTAATCCTCACGGAGGTGAAGGTGGATTATTAGGTAAGGAAGAAATTGAACAAATAATGCCAGCAGTGCATGCCTGCCGTGAAATGAATCTCGATGTTGTGGGACCTTATCCTGCAGATTCAGTGTTTTATCGCGCAGTAAAAGGAGAGTTTGATGCGGTAATGGCGCTTTATCACGATCAGGGTCATATCGCGATTAAAATGCATGATTTTGAAAATAGTATTACTGCGACCATGGGTATTCCTTTCATTCGAACCTCTGTGGATCATGGCACAGCCTTTGATATTGCGGGTAAGAATCTAGCGAATGCTAAGGGATTGGGGAGAGCAATCGACGCTGCGCAAGAAATGATGTTTGGCTCCCTAAAATAGTGCCTAAAAATACTAGCGTCATTGATCCGATGTAGACTCCTGCATCACTCTCATCATTGCATTCGATAAGCCCGTGGTTTTTTGATAGTGTATACAGCTTGATCAAAACGATGCCACATTCAATTTCAGAAAGTCTACATTAAGGAGTGACAAACGTCATGCCACTGGTACTAAACGAAGAACAGAATATGCTGCGAGATGCAGCGAAGGACTTCTGCACAAACAATACACCCATTACTCAGTTGAGAAAGCTCAGAGATGAAAAGAGCGATACTGGTTATGATAATGGTACCTGGCAACAAATGGTTGATCTTGGATGGACAGGTATCACTATTCCAGAGGAATTTGGTGGTTTAGGCTTCGGTTATCTTGGTATGGGTGTGGTATTGGAGGAATGTGGTAGAACTTTAACTGCCTCGCCTCTTTTTTCGACGGCTGTGCTGGGCGTTAGTGCGATTCTCCATGGCGGTAGTGATGCTCAAAAAAATGAGTTACTGCCACAGGTCGCAGCCGGCGAGTTATTGTTATGCCTTGCTTTAGAAGAGAGTGCTCACCACAGCCCCTATGGCAGTGAAACAAGTGCAACTAAGACTGATGCCGGCTATCAATTGACAGGTAAAAAGACCTTTGTATTCGATGGCCATGTATCGAATAAGATCATTGTAGTCGCCAGAACATCAGGTAAAGCGGGTGATAGGGAAGGCTTAAGTCTCGTATTGGTCGACTCTGATGCTGAGGGTGTCAACATCACAAGAACTATAATGGCAGATAGTCGTAACGCCTCAAATATAGAGTTTTCTGGTGCCATTGGGGTTTGCCTTGGAGAAGAGGGTAATGCTGCCGATGCATTAGATCTAGTTTTGGATACAGGACGCATTCTCTTATCAGCTGAAATGTTAGGTGGTGTTCAAGAATGTTTTGAACGAACCATCGAGTACTTGAAAGTACGGGAGCAATTTGGCGTTCCTATCGGTTCTTTTCAGGGTTTAAAACATCGAGCTGCGCAAATGTTTTGCGAGGTAGAGCTCTCTAAATCGGTTGTCTTAGAAGCACTATCTGCGCTGGACGAGGAATCGCAGGAGATCGCTGAAATGGCGAGCCTTGTAAAATCTCGTCTTAATGATACCTACAATCTGGTTAGCAGCGAAGGCGTGCAAATGCACGGCGGGATTGGAATGACGGATGAATATGAAATTGGATTTTTTATGAAACGTTCTAGAGTTTGTGAACATGCATTAGGCAATAGTGCATTCCACCGAGATCGTTACGGTTTGATTCAAGGGTACTGATTAGAAGGCTATTAGAACGGGG
>JBLHIH010000145.1:0-10023 GCA_047616645.1 Flavobacterium sp.
TTTTAGAATATCTCGCTCCTCCGTCAACCGCTTCACCTGCTTCTTCATCGCCTTGAGCTGATCGTGCACAGGGAGCTCACCAGCCCGTTTAGACGTCTCCTGCTCAGGATGATGATATTTCTTAATCTAGGTGTGCAGGGTGTTAACATTAACGCCTAGCTCTCTGGCCGTCGCAGCTACAGAATATTCACTCTGCCTGGCGAGTTTTACAGCGCTTTCTCTAAATTCTTGCGAATAGCTCTGCGATTTATTTTGACTTGATTTCATCGTGACACACCTCATACTTCAGTTAACATTACTTGAGTTTGTGTGTCCGTTAAAGTCTAGCCAATCCATTACTTTGAATAGCCACCCCTCACAATTAGAGGCACGTTATTCATAGACAGTAATTTAGTCGACGACTATTGGTAGACGACTATTGGTATATCAATTAGCAGGTTACGTGCCATTTATATGACAAACGAAATTATTGAGCTAAGTTATTGATTATAAGTAGATCCATAGATCCATAGGTTGAGTATCTATCGTAGTAATTTGTAAACAAAGAATGACACTTTCACTATATTTGTCATCTTACCATTACACTACTTCTCAACTATATGACGATATTCTTTAGCATCCAATTCCAAACGGTCGAGCATTCTATAGACAGATTGTTCCATCATCCGCGCCTTTTCTCCTAGAAAGCCGACAGAATAAGACTTTGCACTGGTGCTTAGCATTTGGAACTTAATTTCTTCGGGGACATCATCTAGAGCTAAGGTCTTACGCTTGCTCATTGCTAGCATCCTTCTGACCACGTTAATAAGCTCTCTGACATTTCCAGGCCAACTATAGGAATCTAATACTTTCTTTACATCTTCATTTGTCACTCGATCAGGTCGTTTCATCTCTCGACCAAAAACGTCAAAATAATGATCCAATAAAATAGCAACATCTCCAATTCTCTGTCTAAGTGGCGGTAACCTTATTTCTCCCACATAGATTCGAAAGTACAAATCTTCTCGAAATCGCTTGGTCTTCACCTCTTCTCTCAAATCTCGATTTGTTGCAGCAAGGAGCCTGATGTCTACCTCTACTTCTTCTCAGCTTCCCACACGACAAAATTTTCGTTCTTGTAGAGCCCGTAATAATTTTGCCTGCTGGGCAAGAGATAGCTCTCCTATTTCATCAAGAAATAGAGTGCCCCCGTCGGCATACTCCATCAAACCCAGTGCACGTTCTGTTGCACCCGTAAACGCCCCTCTTTCATGTCCAAAAAACTCGCTCTCGAAAAGCTCTGGAGGAATCGCACTGCAATCAACGGGGACGAAGGGTTTTGTGGCTCTATCACTACTGGTGTGTATATTTCTTGCAACCAGCTCTTTACCTGTTCCTGTCTCCCCCCAAATTAGTACGTCAACATTCGTGTCCGCAAGATTGCCAATGGCATTTTTAACAGTATTCATTGCATCACTTGCACCAATAATATCGCCAAGCGAGGATTTACGCTCTAACTGGCGTCGAAGGAGGCTATTCTCTTGCTGCAACCGCGTCTCATCTAATATTCGCGTGACCGTCGACAACAAATCCTGAAGCATCAAGGGTTTCAGTACATAATCGGCTGCACCCAGACGCAGGCACTCAACTGAATTATCGAGGCTAGGATAACCTGTCATGATAATGACAGGTGTATGAGGGTTATTTTCTTTGACCCGTTTGAGAATATCTACACCACTGATATCTCCCATATTCAGGTCGGACAACACAATATCAAATTTACCGGAACCACAAAGCTTAAGGGCTGTCTTTGATCTTGATTCTGTTGTCACAACCAAATTGGGAATTCGGCTCAGGGCATTTTTGCAAAAACGACATATCGCTGTATCATCATCAACGACAAGCATCTTAACTTCAGCCACGCTTTAGCACCTAACTTCAAACAAACTGGATGCGTATCATAATAAAAAATAGCTATTTTTTACAAGTCTGTAACCCATAAGTTACACATAAATTTACATCAATTTAGCAGAAATCGAATGTTCTCTATAGATATCGCGTTGGATCCTCTATCCCGGCATTCACAAAACCAGCTTTTCTGATACAACAACTATCGCAGAGGCCACAGGCTAAACCAGTGTCACTTAATTTATAACAAGATACCGTGAGAGAATAGTCGATTCCTAATGCTAATCCTATGGCGATGATTTCCGCCTTCGTCAAGTCTATCAAAGGTGTCTGGATAGTAACGGGCTCTCCTTCAACACCAATTTTGGTTGCAAGGTTAGCCATGATTTCAAAAGCTTGAATGAATTCGGGACGACAATCTGGGTATCCTGAATAGTCAACTGCATTAACGCCAATGAAAATATCGTGAGCTTCCAATACTTCAGCATACCCGAGAGCATAGGAGAGGAAGACCGTATTTCTAGCGGGGACATAAGTTAGGGGAATGATATTTCCCCCTTCATTTCCGAGCGGTACATCAATGGAGATGTCGGTCAATGCAGACCCACCGAAACTCGCAATATCTAAATGAACAATCTTATGAGAAGCTACATTTCGCTTTCTAGCAATTTCTTTTGCAAACCGAATCTCACTTAAGTGTTTTTGACCATAATTAAAACTCAAGCAATAACATTCAAAACCATCTTTTTGAGCCATTGCCAAAACAGTAGATGAATCAAGCCCACCAGAAAGTAATACTACTGCCTTCTTACTAGACACCTTGTTTGTCTCCCCACAAATATTTATGTAGTTGGATTTGCAATCTAACACCTAAATTGTCGTTTATTATCCAATCGGCTAATTCTTTCGCTTCCAATTGCTCATGACTTGCAGAGAACAGAACTTCATCTACTTGGGATGTAAGGTTGTATTCAGATATTTTGAATACCGCCCAGTCATAATCTCGCCTATCGCAGATAACAAACTTGACCTGATCTTTTGGCTTTAACAAGGGAATATTGGTATACAAATTCCTAGAAACCTCACCCGAACCAGGCGTTTTTAGATCGTGTACAATTGATACTCGCTCATCAACCTCAGAAATATCAAGGGCACCGCTTGTCTCCAATGAGACGGAATACTTCTCATTGCAAAGTAGCTTCAAAAGCTCGATACAATTTTTCTGAGCGAGAGGCTCCCCACCGGTAACGGTAATATACCTCGGTGAAAAACTAGCTACTTCACTGAGAATATCATCAATTGATTTCATCACTCCACCACTAAACGCATACTCAGTATCACAGTAAGCACATCGTAGTGGACAACCTGTTAGACGAATAAAAACTGTGGGAATACCTACAGTTTTTGCTTCCCCCTGTAATGAAAAAAATATTTCGCTTATGCGTAAACTGGTCACAGTGGTGTTCACCTTCGAAATTTAGTCGGCACTTTTGAATCTAGGAACAATTGGTTACTTTATCTCGAAGATAAGCTTCCGCTAATTTAGAAACTGATTTACCTTGATGATTGCTTATTACCTGTTTAAGCAAATCTATCGCACGTCCACAGTCTCCCATTAGATGGTAGACCTTTCCTAATTTAAAGGCCGCATCGGGTACTTTTCTATGTTCAGGAAAGAAAGTGATTACTTGAGCTAAAGCTTTTCTCGCATTTTCATAATCGGGTTGTGGTTTAGCGGCGTAAACTTCGCCCAGCCAATAATATGCATTGGGTGCAAGGCCACCATCTGGATAATTTGAAATTAGACTCTGCAATTGACTAATTGCCAAGGCGTACTGACGCCCTCTAATCAGTTTTATCGCGCTCTCGTACAACGTTTTTTCATCTTGATCAGCCGTTGAAAAGCCATCATCATTTATTTTGCCGTTATCAGGTGATTTAATTGGCTCTTCAGATTGTTGGAAACTTTGAAGCCGACTATCTAATTCTAGATATCTATCATCTTGGGTAGCACGCATCTGTTTTAAGCCGTATTTTAACTCTTCAACCATTCCTCTTAGTTGTTCAACTTCTTGTTGCAGAAGTTGCATCTGATAATGCATTTCACCGGAATTGCTTTCTTCTGAACTACTTTCATCTACGGGGGACTGAAATGGCAGTTCTTCTTCCGTATTAGTGTCCTTACCCATTTGATATATCGGATACTCGGATTCAACATCTCTCGACTCGACACTGACTGGATTAGTCGCTGCCGTTGATAGGGGAGCACTACATATTAATAGGCTAATAAAATAAAACCGGGTTTTTTTAAACATGTAGATATTTCCGTGCAGAATTAGCAATAATGTGCTGAATGATGAAAGCCAGATTTTATCACGGTAGCACCTTCAAGTGCTTAAAAAGGAAGTATCCCCGCAAAACTTAGACCTCACCACAATACAAGATAATTCCTGGAGGGGAAAGACGAGTATTTTAATGCAAGCGTTTAAGCATGGGTACCCCATGTTAACAAAATCGAGCACTTACCTAAGGAAGTATCCCCGCAAAACGGAGAGGTCACAAAAAGACTAGATAGTTCCTGAGAGGAAAGTTGATTATTTTTACTCAAGCGCTTATATACCAGTACGCTGGACTAATAAATTCGGGCACTGGTAAAGAAGTTTATTCGCAAGGCCCTATGTTAAGAAAAATAGGGATTTGCTAGGCACCAAGTCAAAAAGCAATAACGCCCATTGAAGGCCTTTTTGCTTTCATCATTTTAGACTTTTACTTGTAGTTAAATCGTACTCTACGATTTTGAGCCCATGTGCTCTCTCCACCACCGAGTATTGCGGGTTTTTCTTCCCCATAACTAATCACTTCGATTTGTGAACGAGAGACACCTTGAGCTACTAGGTAAGCACGTAGAGCATTTGCTCTTCTCTCACCTAAGGCTAAGTTATACTCGCGTGTACCGCGCTCATCTGCGTGGCCTTCTAATCTAACGCGTATGCTTCTAGCCTGCATCAGTGCGTTGGCGTGCTTATCTAATTCAGCATGACCTGAGCGCTTCACGATGGCCTGATCAAAATCAAAGTAAAATACAAGATTCAAAGCTTCAGTACCACTTTCACCTGAGGAGACAACTATACCACCATCAGAAGTAACTCTAGGTCCAACAGGCGCTGCTGGTGCAGCCATATCACTGTCGCCATTGTCACTACTATCCATATCTGTGGATGTATCACTGGTAACATCTTCTGCTACCGATGTTCCCGCATTTTCTTCCTCAGTTGGTTTACTAGCACAACCAGCCAGTAATATTGCCGCTAGACCAAGTGCTAAAATGCCCCGAGTATTTACTATTCCCATGATTTAACTCCTAATTACATGCTTCTTGTGGATTAAAACACAATCCAATTAACAAATGTCACTCTCATATCTGAGAATGACATTTTTTTATTCTTATCACTACCTTTTCGAGCAAAGCCGGATGACAAAACTTAAGGCGAAATCGGTTCAAATATCTTTCTTTTCCCAGGGGACCATGCAGGCTCCCTTACATCCCCATCACTCGACGGCAAATTGAATTTTACACCACCATCTATCGAAACCGCAGCTAATATGCCCTCACCAGCTAGTTGAGTAGCGTAAATTAGCATACTTCCGTTTGGTGCGATACTTGGAGATTCATCTAATGCAGTCTCAGTTAGAATACTCAATCTACCTCGGATTAAATCCAGCATCGCAATATGGTATACCCCTGAACGACGATGAACCATAATCAAACCACTTCCATCCGCTAACAAACTTGCCTTTGCATTGTAATCACCCTCGAAGGTCAATCGTTCAATGGATAAATCGGCTAATGTCATCTGGTAAATTTGCGGTTGGCCACCTCGACTACTCGTAAATACAATAGCTTTGCCATCCGTACGCCAAGATGGTTCCGTATCGATACCATAATGTCGTGTAATTCTTCTTAAGCGGCGATTTTCGAGATTAAGTACGTAGATATCTGGATTACCGTCTTTTGAGAGAACCATGGCCAATTGCTTGCCATCAGGTGAAAAAGCCGGCGCGCCATTTAATCCAGAATAATCTGTAATTTGTTGTTTTTCCCCTGTCTCAAGATCCCTAATATAAATAGCCGGTCTCTGATCTCTTTCAAACGAAACATAGGCGATTCGCTTTCCATCCGGAGACCAAGTAGCTGAAAGTATTGGCTCGTTTGATTGCAGGAGTACATTCACCCTCTGCCCATCAGCATCAGCAATATTCAGCTTAAAAAGACGATTTTCCACAGGACCAGCTGCAGTCACGTACATTATTTGAGTCGAAAAGGCGCCATCAATACCTGTCAATCTCTTGAAAACAGAATCGCTCACATAATGAGCCATATCTCGCAGATCTTCTTTACTGCCTTCAATTGTTTCACTCACTTCAATCGCTTTTTTAAATACATTATAGAGCTCAAAGTGAAGTCTTATGCCTTTATCACTGGGCTCCAGATAGCCCATCACTAAATATTCAACATTTAGCAGTCGCCAATCTCTAAAATAGACATCCTTCGACTCGTTGGGAAGGCTTAACATTTGGTCTACAGGTAAAGTTTCAAATCTGCCACTCAATGTCAGATCAAAATCGATCACTTGAGTGATATCAACGGGAAGTCGCCTATCTCGTCTACTAAATTGACGCGTTGCAAAAGGCACAACAGCAACTCTCACTGCGTTGTCTACCCCTTTAGTAACTTCAATTCTCAACTCTGCATTCGCTGAAGATAGGACGGTTGTCGTAGTCCCTAGCAGCGTTATCAGACAAAGTGATAAATATTTCTTAAAAATCATTTACAACCTCAAATCTTCTGGTCTAAAGAGGACAACAAACTGCCTAAAGTTCTTTTCAAATTGTCTCGAGTCACTGGGCACTAAAAATCGCCTGGCTTTGTTAACTGCCAGCATTGCTGAGCGATCAAAGGCATCATTCCCACTGGATTTTTCAACTACAACATTTACCACGTCACCGGTTGGAACGAGAAAAACCCGCAGAATTGCTTGCATCCCATTACGCGCACTCGGCGGTCTAGACCAATTTTGAATAATTTCCCTTTGTATCTGTCCCACAAAGGCACTTGCCTTTTCATCATCAGTAATTGCTCGAAGTGCTAGCTGTTCTCCCTGGATCGCCATATCCAATTCATTTTCCATTTGTTGGCGTTCAAGCTCTTGTTGCTCATTTGACTTTTGAACCTGACGCTGAGCATCGATAATGGCGGACTGATCAACCGCTTTTTGCCGATTTTGCTCACTCTCCAATGCCTGACGCTCTGCTTCTTTTTTTAGTTTGGCAATTTCTAGCCTTTTTCTTTTTACACCGGTCTGACGTTTGGCTTCTTCTGCAGCCACTTGATCTAGCCTGCGTTTTCTTTTACGTGCATTCTCCCTTTTTTCCTGATCTTTTTTTACTGTATGAGGGTTTTCACTTACGACGCTTGCTTCAAGATAATAGAGGCGCTTATCTTCAACCTGAACTGGCTTTTCTGACTGCCAGTTAAAAAGCATCAATGCAATCACTCCGCCGTGAAGTATAAGCGCAAGTACAATCGATAGTAGGTAATAAACAGATGGGTTCATTATTTATACAGCGGGCGGTTCGGTGATCAAGCCCACGTTTTTTGCACCTGCAGCTTGTAGAATACTCATTAATTCTATGACAACTTTATATTGTATTTGTTCGTCTCCCTCAACCAAAACTTTTACCTTTGGATTAGCTTTGATAATTTGTTTGGCGCGATGAGAAATTCTATCTAATTCAATGGCTTCATCCTCTTTTCCAATGTTCATGAAATAACTTCCATCTGCTTTAATGGAAACCACCAAAGCCTGTTCATCATCATTCAAGTCTATTGATGATGATTGAGAATCAGGTAAATCTACGTTGATTCCTTGAGTAATCATTGGCGCAGTTACCATAAAAATTACAAGTAGTACCAACATGACATCAATATAAGGAACGACGTTGATTTCTGACATAGGCCTACGTCTTTTTGCTTTCGCCATTTTTATGTCCTCAATATAAAATCAGTGACCAATGTTAGAAAAAATCTTGAACCCATACGGACTTAAGAATGAATTGCTCTGTGTAAAATGCCGCTAAACTCATCTGTGAAGGCTTCAAACCTGTTAACAGTAATCTCAACTTGCGCTGAGAATCGATTGTAAGCTATTACTGCGGGTATCGCCGCAAACAAACCCATTGCCGTGGCAATCAAAGCTTCCGAAATGCCAGGGGCAACCACTGAAAGGCTAGCTTGCTGCACCGTTGCAAGACCTCGAAAGGAATTCATTATCCCCCATACAGTTCCAAACAACCCTATATAAGGACTTGTTGATCCTACAGTTGCAAGGAAGGCCAAGTGGGTTTCAAGTCTCTCTTCCTCCTTAGAAAGAGATACACGCATCGCTCGCTGAACATTTTGCATAATTCGATCTGGATCAGTTCCTTCCTGTTTACGTAACCTGGAGAACTCTTTAAAACCAGCGCTAAAAATATGTTCCATTCCAACTGGTTCTTCTTCCCCTGCTTCGATCTCTTGATAGATATGACGAAGATCTTTTCCAGACCAAAAGTCATCTTCAAAGGATGCAGAATCTCTTTTTATACTGGCCAAGGAAAAACCTCGCTGGAAGATCATTACCCAGGAGGCGAATGATGCAAGGGCCAATAGGCCCATTACAATCTGTACTAATACACTTGCGTTTAGTACTAACTCAAGAATCGATAATTGTTCGTTCAAAAAAATCTTCCTTATTTAAGTGGACTTCTTTTCGTTATTTAGCGTCAGATTCGGGCTTCTTCAAGCCAAAATGTTCATAGGCGTGTCGTGTTGCCACTCTCCCTCGGGGCGTACGCATGATAAAACCCTGTTGTATCAAATAAGGCTCAAAGACATCTTCTATCGTATCTTTCTCCTCACCGATGGCTGCGGCTAGACTATCAACCCCTACAGGACCGCCATCAAACTTTTCGATCATTGCCATTAACAACCGCCGATCCATATGGTCAAAACCATTAGCATCAATATTGAGCATATTCAGCGCAAGATCGGTTGATACTTTATCAATCACACCTTCTGCTTTAACTTCTGCGTAATCTCTTACACGCCGAAGTAACCTATTAGCAATTCGAGGGGTTCCCCTCGCCCTGCATGCTATTTCTTCTGCGCCCTCTTTCTCCGCCCCTACATTGAGTAGACCGGCAGAACGCAAAATAATTCGACTTAAATCCGGGACAGAGTAAAACTCCAGTCGCTGAATGATGCCAAACCTGTCTCGCAAGGGAGAGGTCAGAAGCCCCGTACGCGTTGTTGCACCCACTAAAGTAAAACGCGGTAGATCCAGTTTAATTGAACGTGCAGCGGGTCCCTCACCAATCGTCAAGTCAACCTGAAAATCTTCCATCGCGGGATAAAGTATCTCTTCCACCGCGGGATTCAATCGATGAATCTCATCGATAAATAAAACATCTCCTTCTTCAAGGTTCGTTAACGCCGCAACAAGGTCACCTTTTTTTTCAATTACAGGGCCAGAGGTTGCTTTTATCTGTACTCCCATTTCATTGGCAATAATATTAGCGAGCGTGGTCTTACCTAAGCCGGGAGGACCAAAGATAAGTGTATGATCAAGGGGCTCGGCTCGCCTCTTTGCAGCTTCAATAAAAATTTTCATCTGCTCGCTTACTTGAGGCTGACCTCTGTACTCATCAAAGGTGCGCGGGCGAATTGCCCAATCTTGATGAGATTCTTTGGGCGTGGTTGCTGGAGCAATCAGACGATCTGATTCAATCATGTAGAATTCTTGCGTTTATTTTTCACTTGGAGGGCAGTTTGCCACAAATTGCCATTACAAACAGTTAAGAATACAAACAGTTAAGAAAGTATCTTTAAAGCCTGTTTAATCAAATTTCCGGTGTCATCCTGTTTATTTTCTATCAAGGCTAGCGCCCTCGACACATCCGTTGGTCTAAAACCAAGCCCAACTAATGCTGTCTCCGCATCAATGAGCTTATCCGAGGATATCGGTAGTACCGTACCTGCAGTTTGAAGACCTTCTATCTGCGGCAATCGATCTCTCATCTCAATGATCAGTCGCTCGG
>JBLHIH010000146.1:0-9971 GCA_047616645.1 Flavobacterium sp.
CCTCCAGTCACGATCGCATTTTTATCCGCAAGGTTTATGTCTGCCACTACGTCCATGGCGGCAGTTCTATATCCAAATGAAGACTCGGTCATTTCTTTCCTCTTATCTTATGTTGCCTTTTTAATTATCTCGCCTTTACGTTGACGCGTCTTGATGCTGAGATTATATTTGTTTGGGCGCACGCTAAGTCAAGGATATTTATTATGAACTATTTCAATACTTCCCAATTTGCAAAGGAAACCGGACTCACCGGCCATACCCTTAGGTACTACGAGCGCGAAGCACTTATCATCGATGTACCAAGAGATGCCAGCGGTCGACGTCGTTATAGTGAAAACCACTTGAGATCCACGGAGAGCACACCTTCGATGAGCGTTTAAATTTGCTTGTCCTGCATCGAGAAAAAGTGAGTGCTCAATTAAAAGCGGTAAAGGAAAATCTTAAAATTGTAGATAAAAAGATTGATACTTATCAGAAGAGTCTATTACAAGCGCCTATTGAGCTAGCTTGAAGAAGTTTTCTCGGTAATAGATCAGCTCATCAATTGATTCCCTAATGTCATCGATGGCCCTGTGAGCGCCTTTTTTTACAACACCGCCATAAACATCAGGACGCCATCGCTGAGCTAGCTCTTTTATCGTGCTGACATCAATGTTGCGATAATGTAGATAGATTTCGAGTTCCGGCATGTACTTAACAAGAAAACGTCGATCTTGGCCGATCGTATTTCCGCACAACGGTGACTTCCCTGCCTCAACATAAGGCTTAATAAAATCCAAAGTGGCCTTGTGGGCTTCCGCCTCTTCAACGCCTTCTTCTCGAATCCTATCCAACAAACCAGAATCCGTATGATGCGTTGTATTCCATTCATCCATACCATCAAATAGCGATTGAGCCTGCTTAATCACCAGCACTGGTCCTTCCGCAACAATGTTTAGCTTAGAATCGGTAATTATCGTTGCTATTTCAATAATGCGATCGACTTCAGGATCTAATCCCGTCATCTCTAAGTCCATCCAAACTAGGTTTTCTGAATACGACACTTATTCTCCAATCTGTTTCTAATGAGGCCAGTTTCTCTTAATACCGCATCCCTCAAGATCAAAATAGTTAGTCTATCTAGAGACGCGCTCAATGAATGATAGCTTAACTATTTACCACATGGAAATATGCTTATTTTGATAGGCACAAGCTTCTTATGTTTATTTGATATCATCCATATTGGATATTAGATGCTTTGAACAATTAACTTTTCAGTGCTTCTAAGGCAAAATGTCTAGGAGAACTAAGTCAAATTTTCGATGACCATCAAAGGAAACCATCTTGCCGCCTTATATAATAGAACCTGATGCGCTACAGTCTCTAATGCAGAAAGAAGAATTGCTGCTGGTAGATCTTTCCAACACCGCCAATTATGACAAGCACCATCTCCCGGGTGCTGTCCATGTATCACCCCAAGAAATTGTTTCGGGTATCAAGCCGGCCCCGGGTAAATTGCCAAATATTGAGCGACTCAACGCACTATTCTCAAAAATAGCTTATTCACCTAATAAGCATATTGTCGCTTATGACGATGAAGGCGGGGGTTGGGCTGGGCGATTTATGTGGACCTTAGACATTATCGGTCATAAAAAGATGTCCTACCTAAACGGAGGTATTCATGCTTGGTTAGCATCGGCATTGCCCACAAGCACCGAAGTAGTCGCACCCCTACCAACAGTATGCAGCCTCACTACCAACCTTAAATTTAACGCAAGCCAAGAGGAAGTTCTCAAAAGCCTTGACGATCCCAACACTGTCATTTGGGATGCTAGATCTCTTGAGGAGCATATAGGCACAAAAACCTTCTCAGCAAGAGCCGGTCACATTCCTGGTGCGCTTCATTTCGAGTGGACCCAAGCTATGGATCCAAATAGACAATTGCGTATTCGTGAGGACATCAGTGAAGTGCTAAGAAATTTGGGCATCACAAAAGATAAAAAGATCATTACCCACTGTCAAACACATCATCGTTCTGGGTTTACCTATATAATTGGTAAAAGCTTAGGTTACGACATTCGTGCCTACGATGGCTCATGGTCAGAGTGGGGCAACGATCCTAGTACACCAATCGAACCGTAATGCCAGAATCTCAAAAATAGAACCTCAAAAAAAGGATAGAATACTTTGTTTATTCTGTTACAAAGACTGTTACCCCTACACATTATCTCTCGTTTTGCTGGATGGTTTGCCAATTGTGAAATTGGCATTATTAAATCCCCTTTCATTAAAATAATCATCTGGAAATATGGGGTGGACATATCAGAAGCCAGAGAAAAAGATCTTAGAAAATACAAAAGCTTCAATCAGTTCTTTTCCAGGCAATTGGAAGTAGGGGCAAGACCCATTAATGGACAATTGTCTTCGCCCGCTGACGGTTTTGTTTCAGCTGCAGGAAAAATAGAAAAAAATCAACTTATTCAAGCTAAAGGACTAGACTATTCTCTGGAAAAGCTGCTGGCAAAAACCGATGTTTCTGCTTACAAAGACGGTAGTTTCATGACCATTTATTTGTCACCCAAGGATTATCACCGTGTACATTGCCCACAAGATGCCACCTTGGTATCTGCTAAATATGTACCTGGCAAACTTTTCTCAGTCAACCATGAGACAACAGAAGGCGTAAGGGATCTGTTTGCTGACAACGAACGTCTTGTCATGGAATTCGACACAGGCAATGGTAAAATGTCAGTTGTGATGGTCGGCGCACTCATCGTTGCCGCCATTCAACCCGTTTGGAAAGATAACCCCTACCAAGCGGCCCAGACCTTCGTGGAGGTTTTTGATTCGGCTTTGTCCTTTAAAAAGGGAGATGAACTCGGTCAATTTCAGATGGGATCAACAGCAATTATTGTTTCGGAAAAGCAGCTTGAATGGGAGCTTGGTGCGTCTGACCCTGTAAAAATGGGTGCTGCCATCGTTAATTGAATTTGCTTTCAATAGTGCTTTTCACATTAGCCTTACACAATCAGCTTACGCGTCTTCTATAGAAAAGCTCAGTACCTGCTTAATTGAATCCACGTCAGTAAGCAACATTTGCAATCGATCCAAGCCAAGGGCCACCCCGGTGCACTCCGGCAAATTTTCGAGGCAAGCTAACAAATTTTCATCAAGCAAAATTTCATCTAAGTCTTTTGAGGCTCTCGTCTCGTTATCTCGAATAAAACGTTGTCTTAGTTCCTTAGCATCAGTCAATTCATCGTAACCATTAGCTAATTCCATTCCCTGCCAAAACAATTCAAATCTAAGCGCCACCGTATCACCGGATCGAGTCTCTAATTTTGCAAGGGCTGATTGGCTTGCGGGATAATCAAAGACAAAATGCGGTTTTATTAAGGACGGCTCGACACCTGCAGAGAAAAGTAGATCTAAAACATCGTCAACGCCGCTATCTTCATCCAAGTGTGACACTAAATTTGGGAAATGATCTTTGGCCAAAATATGCAGCTGGCCCACATCAAGTTGATGTGGGTTTGCATTGTATCTATTTTGAAATAGATGGCGGTAGGAGACGAAGCTTGCATTCTCTCTGCATATTTGAAAGCTTGAACATAAGGCACTTAACAATGCATCAAGCTCCTCCATTAAACCTTCAAGACTGAGAGATGGGCGATACCATTCCAGCAAAGTAAATTCAGGGTTATGACGGTTTCCCGACTCACTTCCCCTGAAAGCAGAGGTAATTTGGTAGATGGAGCCACACCCCTCTGCGAGCAATCGCTTCATTGCATACTCGGGCGATGTCTGAAGAAAATAGGTCTTTTCCTCCATTAGACCTCCCTTCATTAGGGCGCCTTTCATTAAAATATCGAGGTTTTGAATGTGGGGAGAGGTGACGCCATATTGACCTAAGTTAGGGGTCATGACTTCCATGACTTGGCGTCTTAAGAAAAAATTACGCGTAGTCTCTAATAACCGAGCTCGGTGAATTATTCGATTCGACTCAATTATGACTTTGCCCGACCCTGATATTCTCCCGTACGAGTGTCGATTCTCAGTACCTCTCCTATGTTAATAAACAGCGGTACTTTTACAAGCGCACCGGTACTCAGTGTCGCCGGTTTAGTTCCACCTTGTGCCGTATCTCCTTTGAGGCCTGGATCAGTATCTGCCACCTCCAAATCAATAAAATTCGGCGCAGCAACGCCGATGGGATTATCGTTCCAAAGTGTTACCGTATACGTTTCTGTTTCTTTTAGCCACATAACAGCATCTTCTGTTGCTGCCTTGTCAGCAGCAAGCTGTTCAAAGCTACCGTCAGTTTTCATGAAATGCCAATATTCACCATCGCAGTATAAGTACTCCATATCAAACTCCATGACATCGGCACCTTCGAGGGATTCTCCCGATTTAAACGTCCTCTCCCAAACCCTCCCGTTAATAAGGTTACGCATTTTCACGCGACTAAAAGCTTGGCCTTTCCCAGGTTTAACAAATTCATTTTCAAGAATCGAACAAGGATCACCATCTAGCATCACCTTTAAACCTGACTTGAACTCATTGGTAGAATAAGATCCCATTTAACTTCTCTTCAAATAATGACAAAGCACCTATGATACCGATAACTGACCTAAGTTGGCAGACCCTTAGCTGGCAAGAACTATTAAAAAGTGCTGTATATAACATCACAGAACTCTGTGCACTATTAGATTTACCTCCTCAGCCTCATTATTCTGACTTTCCACTGATGGTCCCTCTCCCTTATCTATCTAGAATAGAGAAAGGCAATCTCGACGATCCCTTGCTAAAACAAATATTGCCCAGCGCAGAAGAAGATCAATTAATCCCAGGCTACCTTGAGCATCCCTTAGAGGAATCTGATTACTCACCCATCCCTGGGCTCTTGCAGAAATATCATGGTCGCGCCCTTGTCGTCACAAGTGGCGCTTGCGCCATTAACTGTCGGTATTGTTTTAGGCGTCACTTCCCTTATCAGAGCTTTCAACCCGATTTGTCACAATGGGACAAAATAATTAAACATATAGCTTACGACCTTAGCATAGAGGAGCTAATACTCAGTGGTGGTGATCCCCTCATGATCTCTGATAGACGACTGTCAAATATCATCGCCGCATTTTCTGAATTAGATCACGTTAAAACATTGCGCATACACACTAGAATGCCAGTTGTACTTCCCCAACGAATCACTCAAACCCTGCTAAACATATTAGAAAGTACTCGCCTCAATGTCGTCCTTGTCAATCACATCAACCATGCTCAAGAAATCGACCAAGATGTTGAGCATGCTATGGCAAACTTAAAAAAGAGCGGGGTAATACTGTTAAATCAAAGCGTCTTACTTGCGGGAATTAATGATGCAAGTGACACGTTGGTAAGACTATCTAAACGAATGTTTTCCGTGGGCATTCTCCCCTACTATCTGCATTTGCTAGATCCCGTCAAAGGGGCAGCACATTTCGATGTTGAACATTCAGAAGGTATTCAATTAATTGATGACTTACGAAAACGCTTGCCTGGTTACCTCGTTCCAAAATTAGTCCGTGAGGCCCCATCAATGTCCTCAAAACAAGCTATTGCGTAAGTTCAACATGAATTTGTTTCATGGAAATCTGCTATAATGGGCGAGATATGAAATCAAACTATTTACATGAACGCTTATTTACGTGATTAAGGCTGAGCCCATCAGGCTACTGATTCTGGAGGAATCTCAGAATCGGGCTGAAGAACTAATCGTCTTGTTGCGAACAGCAGGCTACGCCACACGAGCACATCAGATTGTGTCTGACAGTGACTTAATCGACAAACTTCACGAACAAGCTTGGGATCTTCTTTTAGGGGTAGAAAAAGCACATGAGCTAACAATGGAGCGTACCATTACCATTGTTAGAGAGGCAGAAAAGGATGTACCCATCATTCTTATTGCCACAGGAAATACAATAGCGGCAATCACCAATGGCTTAAAGCTAGGCGCTCAAGATGTTGCCTTCGAAGATGATGATGAACGACTAAAGCTCATCATAGAGCGGGAACTTGGCAACCTAGAAAACCGAAGATTACGCCGACGTGCGGAAAAAGAAGTCAGGGAGATTGATCGTCGAAATCAACTTTTGCTGGCAAGCTCAACCTCTGCGATTGCATATGTCCATGAAGGAATGCACATATATACAAATACAGCATATGCCGAACTTTTCGGCTATGAGGACGTTGACGATTTTATCGGTATTCCCATCATTGATCTAATAACTGAGTCAGACCAAGTAAAATTCAAAAGCTTTCTCAAATCATACAATCAGCACGAAGTACTTAACGACGAATTTACCTGCGAGACCTGTGATGGCTCGAAAATACTATCGGGTCTCTCAATGTCACAAGCCGCCTATGACGGTGAATCTTGTATTCAGGTCATATTCAAACCAGCAGGAGAAGACCCCGCACTTGCTGAACGCATCCTCGAAATATCAACACAAGATATACTTACTGGATTGTTTAACCGTTCTCATTTTTCAGAACAACTCGACAATGCCGTAGGCGAGGCATCCGATGGAAAGCAGAGTGGGTCCATGTTGTACATAAGCTTAGATAACTTTTCACAATTGCGTACCGATGCCGGCATATCAAATGCCGATCTCGTCCTTAGCGAATTTGCGTCTCTCATAAGAGCTGAAGTTAACGAAGAACACCTTCTTGCTCGTTTTGGAGATGACGTCTTTACGCTTCTGTTTAAAGGCGGTGACAAAGAAGCTGCTGCTGCTTTGGCTGAACATCTTCGCGCCAAAGTAGAAGGGCATCTACCTGAGGTGGCCGGTAAGTCGTACCAAATGACAGTGAGTATTGGGCTTGCACGGATTTCAGAAAATACACCCTCTTCTGAAGAAATCATCTCTCGCGCTCATCAGGCCACAACCAGCATAGAAGGTGGTAACGGCGTAAACTTCCATCAAATTAAGCAAGTCACCGTTGGCGATGAGGGTAAGGCAATAACCTCCGAAGCAATCAAAGACATGGTGAGGAAGGCGATTGCTAACAACGCCTTTAAACTTATGTTCCAACCTATAATCAGCCTCCACGGAGACGATGACGAACAATTTGAGGTCTTGTTGCGATTGTTGGATGAAGAAGAAAACGAACTTTACCCGGGGCAATTTCTAGGACCGGCAGAAGATGCAGGACTTTTAGAGAAGCTGGATCGCTGGGTAATCTTGCAATCTATCAAGCGCCTATCCGTACATCGAGCGAGCGGAAGTAAAGCACGGCTTTTTATCAACCTCACCCACAAATCCATGTCGGACGAGACCTTCCTGCCTTGGATAAACGTTGCCTTAAAGGCTGCGAGGCTTCCAAGTGATGCGCTAATTTTTCAGATCCATGAAAATGATGCAACATCTTACATTAAGCAAGCGGCCAGCTTCACCAAAGGCATGGCTCATCTCCACTGTAAAACCTCTATCAATCATTTTGGTTGTTCTCTCAACCCTTTCAATCTCTTGAAACACCTAACCCCAGATTATGTCAAGTTAGATGGATCATTTGCGCAAGAAGTTGAATCGAGTAAGGATAAAAGGCAAGAGCTTCAAGATATAGTTGAGTCGCTCCAATCCTCCGGCGTACTAACCGCTATAGCGGGTGTTGAAAGTCCGGTTGTCTTATCTGCGCTTTGGCAAGCGGGTATCAATTTTATTCAGGGATTCTATATATCGCCTCCCCTCGAAAATATGGAATATGATTTTGCTAGTGAAGACCTATAATTACGAGATTCATTTAGCTAGTTTGTTCGCATCTCTATCTCGAATGCCCATTAAATAAAGAATACTATCTAAGCCCAAGGTAGAAATAGATTGCTCCGCATTTTCTTTGACAATAGGTTTGGCATGAAAAGCAATCCCCAATCCAGCAATTGCCAGCATAGCTAAATCATTAGCACCATCACCAACCGCAATCACTTGCTCCATAGAAATGTTCTCTTGCTTTGCTAGATCGCTAATAAGTTCTGCTTTACGCGCTGCATCAACGATCTCGCCCACTACCTTACCTGTTAGTTTTCCGTCTATTATTTCTAAGGTATTAGCATGTACATAGTTGATCCCCAATAGTTTTTGGAGATGATCTGCAAAATAACTAAACCCGCCGGACAGGATGGCAGTCTTATATCCCAAGCTATTTAAAGTTGAAAACAAGTACTCTACGCCCTCTGTGAGGGGAAGATTGTTCGCTACCGTTTGCAGGGAAGATTCCGGAAGACCTTTTAACAATGCGACTCTTTCAATTAGACTTTTTTTAAAATCTAGCTCACCTCGCATCGCGCATTCTGTTATTTTTGAAACTTGCTCTCCAACATTCGCCAAGACAGCAAGTTCATCAATTACTTCAGTCGTAATTAAAGTGGAATCCATATCAAAGGCAACTAAACGACGATTGCGTCTAAATATTGTGTCCTCTTGAACAGCAATATCTATGTCAAGTTCACTTGAAACAGCCATGAGCTGCGAACGAAATTCCATAACATCGGATGGCTGTCCTTTTAAAGAGAATTCGACACAAGCCTTGAAGTACTTATCTTGATGTTGGCGTGGCACTCTACCGGATAATCGCGCAATAGAATCTATATTCAGCCCATTGTCAGCGATAACATCGGTAACTGCCGCAATATAGTTTGCCTTAATATTTCGGGCTAAGAGCGTCAGGATAAACCTAGGCTGCCCTTGAAGCTGAACCCATTGATCGTAGCTAGCATTGTCGACAGGACTAAACTTGACGGTAATCCCAAGCTCATGTGCTCGAAATAGAATTTCCTTTAACAATGAATTCGATCCCCCAGGCAGTTTAATTAGCATACCCAAGGACAAGTTATTGTGGATGACAGCTTGCCCAATATCCAAGATATCAATCTCAAAGTCACCTAACAATTCTGTTATTGAAGCGGTTAGGCCCGGTTTGTCCTCCCCTGACAAATTTAACATTACAAGTTCTTGCACGTTCATCCCCAAATAATTTCGGGGACAGTATACTTAAATGATTGCTATCTGACCAAATAACAAATCCTGCGACTTCCTCAGTTGGTGGAAGAATCAGTTATACTAGAACACTCCATCAATGAGAAAATGAGAAATGTCCGCAAGTCCCGCCAAGAGATCCAACCTCCGTGCTTTGGGCTTGGTCATATTGCCACTAGTATTTAGTGCTTGCCTCTCAACCTATCTTCTCGTTTCAAATACCAACACCTTGTTGAATCAACAAGCAGATCAATTTGGCCAAGCAATCGCTGATCACATGGCCATATCTGTTGCAGATCATCTGCTTAATAAAGATCGACTCAGTTTGAACGTTTTATTGAATGAATTACTTTTACGAGGTAACTTCAAATTCGCATCTGTATACAATTATGATAATGAATTGCTTGCCCAAGTTGGACAGTCAACGAATACGGTTATTTTCACCAAGGATGTCACTTCCCAAAACGCGACAACAGGTTATGTACAGTTAGGGCTGGGCAGGGAACAAATTTCTCTACAAATTACTCAGGCATTACACATTAGTTTTGGGTTTCACCTAGCACTTCTCATCTTCATTTTATTCTTTGGCGGCTACTACGGAGATTTGTTTCACCTTTGGGTGATGCAGAAGAAAGTTTCACCAAAGCAGGATTCGCCAAAGGTTGATAACATCAGCCGTCATTCGGTTACGGTAAGCTCCTGCGAAGTCTCCTTTTTAGCCTTAAAGTTACGTCCGAGCCGCCTCATAGATCGATATGTCGGCAGAATAAAAGCCGCGCATGCACTCTATGGAGGAGAATTTGAGTTAAACGACAACGGCGATATTATGATTTATTTCAGAGGAGCAGATCAGCTAAGTCAAGCAAGCTACACAGGCCTTTTAATTCTTGCTCTATTTGAGCGCGTAGATGCGCCAGTGACCATAAAAGCAGGTCTGCATTGTGTGAGAGATCAGACCATCAAAGGGGAATTTGAAAAGGC
>JBLHIH010000147.1:0-9572 GCA_047616645.1 Flavobacterium sp.
AATATCGACCAATACCCGGCAGCTCATTAAAGTGAACTGGGTCCTCTTCTCGTAAACGTTTAAAGTGATCCCAATGCAAATCATTCTGAAAAAGACGACCATCGATTACATTGATTTCTGACAAGGGGACAGAATAGGGATCTTTTATAATAGGTGGTGGATTCTCTCCAAGAAATGGGCTCATTACCCTCTCTTGTACTTCTTCCTTTACTTGCTCGCTCATATCTCTACTCTTTGGAATCAGTCCAGTGGCGTTAATGTGAAACAGATTAGCACAGCAGTTGGTCGCTAGAATGATCCCAAACGGACAATTGAAAATCAATAAATTATGCTTAAAAGCCATAAATGTAATCTATACCATCAGCATTCTATCGAATACGGTTGACCTTAGGACGCGTAGTCGAGATTATTCGCTTTTTTATTACCTACGATAGTAAAAGGTTTACATCCATGAATACTGGAACCCGACTCAAATTCATCTCAACGTTTCTTTCTCTATTGATGCTAGCTGCCTGTACAGATAATGGCTCGCATTCAGAAAGCGAGCAGCAGAAGAAAGAAGTCACATTACCTGAGGGCATTAGCTTCATTGAGGAAATAGGCGCCGATCCGGAAAAGACCATCATTCCTTATCAGAAATATAAGTTAAACAATGGCTTAACCCTGATCCTGCATGAAGACCACAGCGATCCATTAGTGCATATCGATATTACCTACCATGTTGGTTCTGGCCGAGAAGAAAAAGGAAAATCAGGCTTTGCTCATTTCTTTGAACATATGATGTTTCAAGGTTCCGAGCATGTCGCCGATGAAGAGCATTTCAAATTAATCACCGAAGCAGGTGGCACAATGAACGGTACGACAAGTACCGATCGCACCAATTACTATCAAACCGTACCTGCGAATCAATTGGAAAAAATTCTCTGGTTAGAATCAGATCGAATGGGATTCCTCCTCAATGCGATAACACAGAAGAAATTCGAAGTTCAGAGAGAGACCGTCAAAAATGAGCGAGGCCAGAATTACGACAACCGACCTTACGGACTACTTTATGAAAAAGTGAACGCAGCACTATATCCAGATGGGCACCCCTACTCGTGGCCTACAATTGGATTCCTCGATGATTTAAATAGAGTCGATGTGAACGACTTGAAGCGGTTTTTCCTGAGATGGTACGGCCCAAATAATGCCACCTTAACTATTGGCGGCGATATCGATGTTGCAGCAACAATAGATCTGGTCAATAAATATTTCGCCAGTATCCCAATAGGTCCAGAAGTTAAACTGCCTGAAAAACCACAGGTACATCTTTCCGAAGATCGCTATATTTCATTTGAGGACAACGTTCACTTACCGCTAATTTACATGTCTTATCCAACAGTTTCTGGACGACATCCAGATGAAGCACCTCTAGATATATTGTCAGAGATATTGGGAGGTAGCAAAACCTCATTATTGTACAAAAACCTTGTAAAGAATCAATTTGCTGTTCAAGCCCAGGTTTCACATCCATGTACTGAACTCGCCTGTACATTTAATTTATTAGCCCTACCTCACCCAGCTTCAGGTAAAAGTCTCAGCGACCTTGAAATGATCATTAGAAATTCAATCGCAGAATTTGAAGATCGCGGCGTTGAAGAAGATGACCTAACGAAGGTTAAGGCTAAAATGGAAGCAGCTTTTATATTTGGCCTTCAAAGCGTACACGGAAAAGTAGCTCAACTTGCATCAAACGAAACCTATACTGGAAATCCTAACTTCATCGAAGATGATATTGCCAGATATAACAACGTCACTAAGGCTGATGTAACACGCGTATTCAATAAATACATTAAAGGCAGCCACGGTGTCATCTTAAGCATAGTGCCACATGGCAAGCTTAATACGATAGCTCACAAAGATACTTTCGAGCCACCGATCCGCTCTTTTGATGTAGTGACAAAAATTGACGAAGACGAGTTAGTGACGCGCATCCCGGAAGACAATTTCGATCGAAACATACAACCTAGTGCCGGTACCATCGCCCCTGCAGCTTTACCTGAGTACTGGAAACACACAATGAAAAACGGCATTACCATTCTAGGTAGCAGGAGTACAGAAACACCCACAACTTCGATTCTAATAAAGGTACCAGGGGGACATTACGCCGAAGCAACAGATAAAGCAGGCACAGCCAGCTTACTCGCTGCATTGTTAAGTGAATCTACTAGCCAACGCTCTACCGAAGAGATGAGCAATGAGCTGCAAAAGATAGGTGCTAACGTCCACATTAGCGCTCAAAATTTATACTTAAGTATAATAGTCAGCAGCCTCAGCAAGAACATTGACGCAGCGATTGCACTGGCAAAAGAAAAAGTATTTCAACCTGGTTTCCTAACAGAAGATTATGATCGACTTAGAAATCAATCATTGCAAGGAATCTTAAACAACAAAAAGAACGCAAGCTACTTGGCATCCAGAGCTTATGGTAATTTATTATTTGGTGATAACATCGCGGGCCTCCCGAGAGGAGGTACAGAAGCAACCATAAAAAATGTAGACAAAAATGATCTCATTAGTTTTTACGGTCAGCATTTCAAACCTCTCGGCACTCAGATAATCATTGTCTCCAACCTACCTAAAGAGGCGCTTATCGCCTCTCTAGATAAAACTTTTGGAGAATGGCAAGGTGAGGGCCCAGATTTAGACCTCAACCTCGACATACCTAGTCACAAGAAAAATACCATTTATTTAGTCGATAAAAAGGATGCGCCACAATCTGAGATACGAATTGGTAAGCGAGGCATAAAAGAAGATGTCACTGGTGAATTTTACAGAACTGGCCTGACGAATTTCCCTTTGGGCGGGCACTTTAATAGTCGCATAAATCTAAACTTGAGAGAAGATAAGGGGTATACCTATGGTGCGTTTACTGGCTTCTCTGCCAGCAAACTATCAGGGCACTTTACTGCATCTGCTTCCGTTAAAGCTGATACCACAGATCTATCAATTGCTGAATTCGTTAAAGAGATCGGCCGATATCATGACGAAGGAATTACAAAGGATGAACTCGCCTTTCTCAAAAAAGCGATAAATCAAAGAGATGCCCTCAAATACGAAACACCGAGTGCTAAGTTAGGTTTTCTCGCCAAAATTCTTGAACACGATCTATCGCCCGATTTTGTAAAGCAGAGAATAAAGATTGTCGAGGATTTAACCAAAGCTGAAATAGATGACTTGGCAAAGAAACACCTAAACTTGGACGATATGTTTATGGTTGTCGTCGGAGATACCAAACAATTAAAGCCAAAGCTGAAAGCCATGGGTTATAACATCGAAGATTTTGCAGTTGAATAGACAGGGAATAGACAGAAAATAAATTGACGCCTACATTTTCAGATTTACTCAAATCTTGGCGGCGTATCCGCAAGATCTCTCAAAGGCAAGTGGGGTAATAGGCACTAAGGTTTCATTTATCTATGCGCTATTATTCCTTATCGTAACCAATAGTGTCGATAAGGACCATCTGTCCCCTGTCCTGTATCTTCACATTGCCAACCTTTGTTTTCATAGAAGTCGCAAGCCCGATTATTTGCGGCTAATGATTTTAAAGACAGGGGCTTGCCATAATGATGTATGCACTTTTGAATTAAGGCTTGTGCCACACCCTGACTTTGAAATTCTGGCAGTATATACAAGTGATGAATGAATCTCTCTGGGGGCCAAATTGAAATGAATCCAGCAATCACATCGTCAATAACAGCTAAATACGTTTTTTCGTCTCTAATCAAAATCTTGAACTTTTGCGATGTCATCTGGGCAGAAACAAAACACGCTTCAGGAAATCGGGATGCGTTATAAATTTCAACGAGCTTAGTCATATCGAGTGTAGTCACCTTGTCGCTTTGACAGTCACGAATTAACAATTAGCTTCGGCCCTTATCTTTGAAGTATTTAGCATTATGAGTGACATAATTGCAGCAATTATCATCACAAAGCCATTAAAATAAAATGGGGATGTATGACTAACTTGATCGTACAAATACCCTCCTAACAGCGGCCCAGCAGTTGCCCCTGCCCCAAAGGCCATTTCTGATAAACCTATCGCTCTGGCGATCCCTGATGGCGACGTTGCCGCTATTGTCAGAGATTTTCGGGTCGGTCCTATTAAGGCCCACGCTATACTTGAAAGTGTATAAACAGCAACGATATACCAAAAGGTATTGGTAAGAGGCATCCAAATATAGAACATCCCACCAAGCGCGATTGCGAGTGTCATCAACATCTCCGGATTTCGGCCATCAACAAACCGGCCCAATTTAGAAGGTAAAACCATCATAACCACCGCAGCGGGTAGAAAGGCCCAAGACAAATAAGTCATATTAGAAGTATATTCATCTTGTAGGTAAATCATATAAATCGGCATGATGAGGGCACTTGCGATACCTAAAAAAATGTAGATAAACAACAATTTCTTCAGCTCTGGCCTCAGTTGAAATTTATCGATGTCTCCTGTAATTTTAACAGGCTTAGTTTCGGGCAATTTCACTAGGGCATAGATTAATGCGACTGTGGCGAACAATGTAAATAAACCGAAACTATAGGTCCAAGCCAGAATCGGCACGGCGCCCAGCAAAGTAAATCCTATCGTCGCTCCGACCACACTCGATCTAGTTTGAATCTCAATATTTTTACCCATCGCCTCACTACGTTCTTCTTCCAGAGACATGTCCGCCGTCATTGCATCAACCGTAATCAACAAAAGTGAAGCACCAATGCCTTGAAAAAAACGCGCGGCATACATAGCTTCTATGCCTGATGCCAAGGTATAAGCCATGTAAGCCCCAAGATAAAAAACAATCGAAACCAAAAAAAAACTCCGCCTGCCAAAACGATCAATCCCTGCGCCAATCAGAGGACGCATCAATAAAATGGAAAAAGTAAAAAGGCTGAATAAGCCGCCTATCTCCAATGCGTTAGCACCCAGATTTTTGGATTGAATTGGCAGAGCAAATGTGACAAAGAATATAGGTAAGGATACGAGAAAGAGACTTCTTCTCATCACTTTTATACCCTGCAATGAGGCACTTGTCATGGGATACCATCGAACTGACGTTGGGATGCGTGAACTAAACTATACAGCACTATCCTAGGCCACACTTCTCATAAGAATAAAATAAACCGGAAATAGTTCAGCGCAAAAATATAACATGGGACTTACTTGCGATTCGCCCTCCGTCTATCTACTACGCTTAAGCAAATTAATGACTTTAACAAAAAATTTGTCACCAAAGAGGTTTAATCATCTTCCTTATCTTTTACACTAACGGTTCTCAATCAACAGATAACTAGCCGGACAACAAGCAGCCTATGTATTATGGTGAGAAGTTAAATAGTATCAGTCACTTAGTGGGAGCCGCACTAGCGCTCATGGGCTTTGGCGCGCTTCTTACAATCAGTATACCTACTGGTGACCCATGGCTGATCTTTAGCTTTTCAATCTTTGGTTTGACGCTGACATTGCTATATACCATGTCAACCCTGTATCACAGCTTACAGCCTCCTAGCTTAAAACGCCTTTTTAAACTGCTAGACCACATTTGCATCTACTTGTTAATCGCAGGTACCTACACACCTTTTCTATTGGTGACACTCGGTGAGGGAAACGGATGGTTAATGGCAAAAATAATTTGGGGGATCGCGGCCCTAGGAATAGCGAGCGAAATATTTTTGTCTGGGCGAGTTGTAAAAATTGGACAAATACTTTGTTATCTAGGTATGGGCTGGGCCATTACTTTTGATTTTTCTAACCTCAAGTTGGCCCTAGCAGATATGGGTGTAATGCTTTTGGTCACAGGAGGAATTGCATACACTATTGGGGTTGTCTTCTATACACTCGATAAACTAAATCGATTGAAGCACGCCCATGGCATATGGCATTTTTTTGTCCTTGCGGGATCAGTTTGTCATTTTAGCAGTATTATGGGGTACGTCAGGTAGCGCTATTCTAGCTGATTTGCTATTTGCTCATCTAAGTACCTGTCCGATATTTCTATTAGCTCAGGAAAATCCAAAACCTCGACCATGCCTTTTTCACTCAGGCCATAAACGCCTCTGTCAATTCGCTCAAACCATCCATAGTGATTTGAGGACAATATAGTTAACGTTTTATCTCCTGTTCCCAATGACCTCATTACTTTTGGTTTGCTTTCACCGAACCGCCGGAGATAACATGCAATGAGAATCGCATTTTCTTTATAGGCTGTCATGAGTTTTTGCCTAACACTACCCCCCACATTACTTTCATTTTTACGACCTAAGAGTTCACGCAAAACCGCTTGCCTCTTACGCGTATTCTTCCGAACTTTTACGCCCATAGGGTCGAATAGCTTAATCACACTGGTACCTAAGGGGCTTTCCTGGACCAACAAAAGCCCTAAGCCAAGTCGCTTGACCACGCGCTGGATGCCACGCCATGACTTACCTTTTTTTTTTGGTTTTGGGATGGCAACAAAAACTACATCCGCTATGGCCTGTCTTTCACTTGCTTGAATTAAGAGCGTCATGTTGGCGCTTGTCTTTAATTCAACGATGAGTAGTTCATCATCCTTAGTCGCCGCTACATCGCAATTTTTTACTTCACCTCGCACCCGATAACCTTGGGCTTCTAGGAAGACTTTAACCGGCAGATAAAGCTCGGTTTCTAACATAAAATTGGACTCATTCAGGTCAATGTGAAGGGGCAGCATAACGAATCAAGACTAGACAACACCAGCTTCTTTTATGCGTGCCCACCTGCCAATATTAATGTCTTTCTTTATGTACAGACTGGTTCATGGTAAACAGTGTTCTGGTCTACCATCAACAAAAGAGTAAAAATATGATCGCCAACTGGCAGGTACTAATCGATGAGTTTGCAAGCCAATGTGACTGGGTAGGTATACGAGAATATCGTGAATTAACCGACTCTCTTAGCGCCAGAAATGGGAAGGCAGAAGCTTCAAGTTCAAAACTGTCTCACGGCGCAATGATAGAAGTCCTCATCAAAGGTCAATTTGCCTACGCGGGAACAGTCGATCTTAGCACTTCAGGTATGCGGCAAGCCTTTAAAAAGGCAAGTCAAATGGCAACCAGCGCATCCAAACACACGTTATTTAACTTTGATGTCAACAGCAGGCCAGCCCACACAGGCGCTTATCAAAGTAAGATAGAGAGAACGCTTGATAGCTTATCTTTTGGGGAAATTCAAAATAAACTCATCAACATTTCTAAACAGGCAGAGACATCCAATGAAATAATAGACAGTTGGGCTTTGGCGATGCTCATCAATACGAAAATCTATTACATAAGTTCAAATGGTTCTGAGTGGCAACAAGATTTTTCAATCGTAACAAAGGATTTTGGCGTCACGGCGAAAAGAGACAACGAAACGCAATCTCGATCATTTGGGTTTAACGGTCTACAAATAGGCCTGGAAAACCTGGATGACGATACCTTACAAGGCGAAGCGATTCGTATTGGCAATCAGGCGGTGGAACTTCTCGGTGCTAAAGATTGCCCCAGCGATAGTAGAGACTTAATGTTGACGCCGGACCAACTCTATTTACAAATTCATGAATCAATCGGTCATCCTCTAGAACTGGATCGCATTCTCGGCGATGAGCGTAACTATGCAGGTTGGAGCTTTATCTCACCCAGTGACTTTGGCCACCTCCAATATGGTTCCACAATAATGAACGTCAGCTTTGACCCAAATACACCTACCGGTATGGCGTCTTATGCATTTGATGACAACGGTGTTCCAGCGGAGAAGGCTCACCTTATAAAGGATGGCGTGCTGTTACGAGGTATAGGTGGTATTGAATCGCAACAACGATCAGGCTTGCCTGGTGTCGCCTGCGCTCGTTCAAGCGATTGGAATAGGCCACCTATTGACCGAATGGCCAACATAAATTTAGAGCCCGGAAATTCTACAATCGATGAAATGATTGCAAATACCGAGAAGGGTATTCTGATGCAATCTAATCGATCTTGGTCTATTGACGATTATCGAAACAAATTTCAGTTTGGCTGTGAGTATGCCCAGCTTATTGAAGACGGCCGAGTCACTGAGACCGTCAAAAACCCTAACTACCGAGGTGTCACTACCGCATTTTGGAACAAGCTAAAATATGTTGGCAATCAAGAAACAACAGAAGTATATGGCTCTCCCTATTGCGGTAAAGGTGAGCCAAATCAAATAATTCGTGTGGGGCATTCCACTCCCACTTGCTTATTCGGCGATGTCGAAGTTTTTGGAGGTGCCTAATGGAGCAACTATTTAATTTACTGTCAGATGCACTTTTTTCAGACTTAAGATCTGACGAGCAACTCATCCTAAACTTCCACGGTGAAAACACACTATTCGTTCGCTTCAATAAGTCTAGAGTGCGACAAGTCTCTGACGTGAATCAACAAGAACTTAGTATTACCTTAAAATGTCAGCACAAAGAAACTGAAATGACTATCCCTCTCGGTCATGCACCCAAAAATGAAGCGCTTTCGTGTCTGTCCCTGTTACGAGATCGCATCAGCTCTCTAGAAGCCTTACCCTTCTTCGTTAAGGCAGAAAATAATGGTCAGTCAAATTCCATACACAAAGGAGCGTTATTGAGTTTTGATGAATATCTCTCGATCATTACCCCCGAAACGCAAGACATCGATCTCGCTGGCATTCTAGTTTCCGGCACAATCGCATTAGGAAATGCCAACTCGTTGGGTCAACGACATTGGTTCGAAAATGCCTCCTTCTGTTTTGATTACTCACTCTATACCGAGAAAGAAAAGGCCGTAAAAGCATCATATAGTGGTACCGAGTTTATCAAAGACGCATTTGTCGCCAGTCTTAATGAAGCTAAAACAAATATCAGGCTGATGGCCATTCCAAACAGAGTACTAAAGCCAGGTTTGTATCAATGTTATCTTGCACCCGCCGCCGTAAATGAGATCTTGGGAACGTTTAGCTGG
The DNA here is from genome assembly GCA_047616645.1 of Flavobacterium sp. GTDB lineage: Bacteria > Pseudomonadota > Gammaproteobacteria > Pseudomonadales > Azotimanducaceae > JAHRVQ01. The sequence continues at coordinate 8,986 of JBLHIH010000147.1, forward strand.
GGTGGGCCATCCTTCAGTGGTTTACGACGAGGAAACTCCCCTTTGCAGGAAATGGAAAATGAGGGCAAGCACCTTTCCCCCCTATTTACCTTAACCGAGGATTTCGACCTTGGGCTTCAACCACCCTTTAATTTAAACGGCGAAGTCGCAGCACCCCAAACAACTATTTTTAAGCAAGGCAAGCTAGAGAACCTTCTGACATCGACCAAATCTGCGATGGAATTTAATACCCTTAGTAATAATGCTAATGATGAAGAATCCATGAGATCACCGGTTATTCATACAGGATCACTAAAAAAAGAAGACATTTTATCGACCCTTAAAAATGGCATATACATCTCCAACTTACATTATCTAAACTGGAGCGACGTTACAAAAGGGCGAATAACAGGGATGACAAGGTTTGCCTGTTTTCTTGTCGAAGACGGTGAAATTGTCGCGCCTATTAAGGATCTACGCTTTGATGAAACAATCTACAATATTTGGGGAGACAACTTAGTTGCCGTTACTGATTTCGCCGAAACAGAAGTGAGTACAGATACTTATTTCAGTAGAAGCGCAGGGGGAACAAGATGTCCTGGCTTGCT
>JBLHIH010000148.1:0-9229 GCA_047616645.1 Flavobacterium sp.
ATGCCGAAATATCAATATCAGATATTTCCAAGCGGGTACTACCTGTTGTTCTCAGCCTAAAAAACAATAAAGCGGTACTACTTCTGGATGTCAGAGAAGATCATGCATTGATCTTAGAAACGGGGACCGGCAAAGGCGAAAGGGAAATTGATCTAAAGGCCTTGGAATCGGCCTACATTGGACGCTGTCTTTATTGCAAGCCACTTCCTTCGTCAACAGAAGCCGATGAAGATAAGCAATGGTTCTGGAAAACCATCAAGAAATCTAAAGGGATCTACGCCGAAGTCCTCATCGCTTCATTAATGATCAATCTGTTCGCTTTAGTTTCGCCCCTCTTCATCATGAATGTTTACGATAGAGTCGTACCAAACTATGCAGTTGAAACATTATGGGTGCTGGCAAGTGGGGTCTTTATAGTCTTCCTCTTTGATTTTGTCATGAAGTCCTTACGCGGGTATTTCATCGACATCGCCGGCAAGCGCGCAGATATTTTATTATCATCAAAGACTTTCGCTAAGGTTATGGATATTAAAATGGATCAAAGACCAGCTAGGGTCGGATCTTATGCCAACAATTTACAAGAGTTTGATAGTTTTCGAGAGTTTTTCACCTCATCCACTATTGTCGCGGTGATAGACATCCCTTTCGTACTGTTATTTATCACTTTAATTTACGGGATTGGCAGCTCCATTGCTTTTGTACCTATGATAGCGGTCCCTTTAATTCTCATTATCTGTCTCACCACACAAAAACCTTTGCAATCGGTCATTGAAAAAACCTTTGCTGAATCTGCGAAAAAACACGGCATGCTAATTGAAGCCCTAACCACCCTTGATGCAATAAAAGGCGCCAGAGCAGAGGGCGTCATGCAAAAGAAGTGGGAAGAATTTAATGCTCGACTAGCCAAGCTAAGCCTACGTACTCGAATACTTTCTATGGGCACGATTAATCTCACTCAATTTGTTCAGCAAATGAGTACAGTTGCTGTCGTCATTGTTGGGGTCTATATCATTATGGACGGAAAACTTTCCGTCGGTGGTTTGATTGCATGTACAATTTTGACGGGTCGATGCTTAGCGCCCATGGGACAAGTGGCAAGTATTTTAACGCGCTATCATCATTCTATTGCTGCCTTTAGCTCTATCAATAGAATCATGAATTTACCGGTCGAAAGGCCAGTTAATAAAAATTTTCTTCATCGGCGCAATTTAGAACCCAGTATTAGTTTCAAGGATGTTACCTTTACTTATCCAGATCAAAAAGTTGCGGCCTTAAAGGATATTAAATTCACCATCAAACCCGGCGAAAAAGTTGCCATTATCGGCAAAATGGGTTCAGGCAAAAGTACACTTCAAAGACTTATTATGAATTTCTATCAACCTTCAGAAGGCAATATTTTAGTTTCTGGGACAGATATTGCACAATTAGACCCAACCGATCTAAGAAGAAATATCAGTTATGTGCCACAGGACATTGCTCTTTTGAATGGCACTATCAGAGAAAATATCGTTTTGAGTTCACCACAAGCAGATGATGAGGAAGTAATTCAAGCAGCAAGAACATCTGGACTCTCAGATTTTGTGAATAACCACCCAGAAGGCTTTGACCTGCAAGTTGGAGAGCGTGGTTCAAATTTATCTGGTGGTCAAAGACAAGCCATTGCCCTCGCCCGCGCATTTATCAACGATTGTCCACTGCTGCTTTTGGATGAGCCTACCAATGCCATGGATAGCACAGCAGAGGCAGCGCTCAAAAGTTATCTTGAAACATTGCACCAAAAAACCTTGGTACTTATCACCCACAAATCCTCAATGTTGTCCTTAGCCGATAGATTAATCGTGTTAAATGAAGGGCGAATTGTGGCAGATGGGCCACGAGATGAAGTAATGCAATCACTAAGAGGTCAAAATAATGCCTAATCGTGATATTGATTTTATGCCAGAGACCTACGCGGCGGAAGTTGAAACGCTACCCTTTGCTGCACATGCGATTTTATGGTCGAGTGTGATTTTTTTAGTGTCCGCAGTCATTTGGGCTAACTTCGCATCAATAGATGAAGTTTCCCACGCTGAAGGACGCGTGATCCCCTCCTCGCAGTTACAGATTATTCAAAACTTAGAGGGCGGCATTCTTGCAGAAATCCTAGTGCAGGAAGGGTCAATAGTAAAAAAGGGACAAAGTTTACTTCGCCTTGATGACACGCGTTTTGCATCATCTTTTGATGAGGGTCAGCTGACCTCCTATGCGCTAACCGCATTAATCAGCCGCCTAAAGGCAGAAGTTAACAATGTTGATTTTGTCACGCCCGCCGACTTTCCAGTGGAATTCCTTTTTGTAGTAGAAAATGAACGGTCGCTCTATTTAGCCAAGCAAGCGGAGTTACAGTCAGCAATTAATATATTTGAACAACAACTTGCACAGGACAAACAAACCCTTGCAGAGCTCAATTCTGAAAACAGAAAACTCTCGCTAAATGCTGACCTCGCCCAAAGAGAACTTGACTTGACCCGCCCCCTCGTTAAAACAGGCGCTGTCTCACAAGTTGAATTGTTACGGTTAGAAATTGGGGTTAACGATACCATTGGGCGCCTCAATATCAATAAACTCAACATCCCTAAGGCCAAGTCAGTCATACAAGAGACCTTAAATAAGATAGCTGAACGGCAGCGTCAGTTTTCTCTTGCTGCCCAATCGGAGTTAAGTCAAGCGAATACAGACCTTTCACGCCTTAATATCTCTAACCTTGCATTGAAGGATAGGGTTGAAAGAACCCTCATAAAATCCCCCGTTGATGGGACAGTTAAACAGTTGCTTGTCAATACTGTCGGCTCTGTCGTTCAACCTGGCATGGACTTGTTAGAGATCGTACCCTCTAATGACACCCTATTAGTTGAAGCAAAAATAAGACCTGCGGATATCGCTTTTCTCCGTCCAGGCCAGGCGGCGATGGTTAAACTCAGTGCCTACGATTTTGCGGTATATGGCGGACTTGAATCCGTGCTAGAGCTCATCAGCGCGGATACGATTACCGATGAACGTGGAGATCAATATTTTCAGATTAGAGTGAGGACAGAAAAGTCCTACCTAGGAAAAGATAGCAACCCCTTCCCTATTATTCCTGGCATGGTGGCAACGGTAGATATTATGACGGGACAAAAAACCGTGATGAATTATTTGTTGAAACCACTTAAACGTGCTCAGGCTAATGCACTTTCGGAGCGCTAAGATTACCTTCCGAGTACTAATCTAAGCTCTATGGCAATTTCACTGAGTTTACTTTGAATTATTTGAGTATTCTTCGGGCCCATTCTCAACAATTGTTTTTGGGCTGCACTTAAGTTTTCTAAGCGTTTTTCTTCATACTCATACATGACAACCGGTTGCACGAGTTTAGGGGCTTCAGTCAGAACAGGTGTCTCCAGTAAACGTCCTATTGCACGGAAGATAGTATCGTCAAAATTCGCATTAGGATAACCAAGTTCACCATAGGCTTCTTTGAATAATGGATTCAGCAAAACGTAGAGTTCCGCTAGTCTTCGAGCATCGATAGAAGCCAAGATATTGGTTGCGATGTCGTAACGGCTATAGTCTTCTACAATATAAACCTTCTCAGAAATTTCCCGGACTGTAAAATCTGCACGAGGTGTCATGACTGCAACGGCTTGCTTCGCGATTCTGCCATTAGCGACATTGTCCACAAAGACGACAACCTTTCTAATCAATTCATCCGGGCTCAGCCAACTGTTGATGCCCTCATGTCGGGTAAGGCTGACAACACCATCTCGAATGATTTGATCGCTATTATTTAACCTTGGCAATATGAAGGAGGGTGTCTCGCCCTCTGCAATAGCTTCTGAATCAGAACTCGCTGTTTCTAATTGAGATTCGCTATCGTCAATTTGTTCAGGGCTCACATCACCAGAGTCGAGTTCAGAGTCAGAAATTTCGAGACTCTCGGTTGTAAGATTATCACTCGAGCTAGATTGGGAATAAAAGTAGATCAAATAACCGGCAAGCATTAGCCCTACAATCACCAGGGAGATGATTAAAGGGCGGTTTTCGGACACCGATGTAGACATTGAAGCACCAAAATTTTAGAAGGCTCTATTGTTATCGTATTGGCTCTCCACCACAAGGGTTTATGCGCTCAATCCATCGCTTCTCCACCTTTACTGCCCACCTTTCCTCAAGATTAGGCCTCTCTTAGAGAGGAAATGAGCATTTGTCGTTTCTCAGGACTGGCAAAATGGAATGCACCACTGGTACGACCCGTAAAATCACCATAACGGTGCTTTATAATGTCGGCGATAGTGTCGACTTCCCCCGTCACTGTAAATACATCCAATATATCATCCGTGATGAGCTCTCCCATTTCCTTCCACAAGCCCTTTTTCGACATTGCGTTAAGCTCTGGCTGCAAATCTGCCCAACCATGAACTGCCAAAACCGGTTTATAAGCAGGCGTAGAGCCATAAAATGCGATTCGATTTTTAGCTTCTGTCTTCATTTTGTTGAAGATTTCTTCATCTTCGCCAGATATAACAAAAGGGGAATAGGTGAGCTCAAAATTCTCCATCGAACGACCTGATCGCGCTAGCCCTTCTTTAATAGCAGGTAATGTCACCTCACGAATATACTTTTCATTACTAAAGGGATGAATAATCATGCCGTCAGCGACTTCTGCTGCTACCCGAGTCATTACAGGGCCAACTGCGGCCAAAGTAACCTTTGGCGCACCATACTCTGTGTCTTGTGGTGTAAATGCAGGTGTCATTAGCGTGTGTTGATAAAACTCGCCTTCAAACTTCAAAGGTTCACCTTCATACCAATTTGCCCAGATAGCGCGCATAGCTTGTACGAGTTCTTTCATTTGAGGCGCAGGTGCTCCCCAAGGCATGCTAAATCTTTTTGTGATATGGGGTCTAATTTGAGAACCAAGTCCAAGCGTAAATCGACCTTTAGAATAGGCGTTTAGATCATGTCCTAGATTAGCAAGTATCATTGGGCTTCGGGCGAAGGCAACCGCAATTCCGGTGTGGATCTCTATTTTCTCACTGTGTTCAGCGGCTAATAAGAGTGGGAAGAATGGGTCATGATTCATTTCAGCCGAACCTACTCCATCATAACCGGCGGCTTCCAACGCTTTGATTTGTCCCGGTATTTTTTGCCAGTTCGGCGTAAGGTGTGCATCTACTTTCATTGTATTATCCCTTCAAAGGTCGCTAAATATTTTTGATCGTTTAACTTTTAGATTGCTCCACATCTTGAATGAAGTCCGCATGTTGCATCAAGGTATATTGATAAGCTTCGATTAAGGCATTCCAGCTTGCCTTAATAATGTCTACATTAACGCCGATAGTCCCAAAGGTTTGACCCTGAAATCGATGCTCTATGTAGACTCTCACTTTGGCTGCAGTTTCCTGAGTACTATTGATTACCCTGACCTTATAGTCTGTAAGATGCAAATCTGAAAGTACCGAGTACTCGTTTATTAATGCTTTTAGCAGCGCACGATTCAGTGCGTCAACGGGACCATTTCCTTCAGCGGCACATAAGCTGACTTCCCCATTTACCTTTATCTTGACCGATGCTTCTATTTGACCGTCAGAATCTTCATGCGCTTCATTGGAGGGGCTATAGATCCGATAATACATCGGCTGGAATAAAGGTTTATACCTGCCGATGTGGCGACGAACTAAGAGATCAAAACTGCCATCAGCATTCTCGAATGAATATCCAACATGTTCTTTATCTTGAACCTCGGACAGTATTGCCTTTACCGACTGGGTGTTTTCTAACTCCTGATACCTATTTGATAATTTCGCCCTTAGGTTTGATCCACCCGCTAATTCACTGATTAATATCTTACGTGCATTACCCACAAGTTCAGGCTCAATATGTTCATAAGTCGCGGGATTTCGTTGAACCGCACTCACATGTACACCACCTTTATGTGCGAAAGCCGAAGATCCTACAAAAGGCTGTCCCAGGGGACCTACCATTCCTAAATATTCCCAGACCGTTTTAGAAAGATGGGTTAGACCGGCTAATTTACCAGCAGGGATACATTGGTAGCCTAACTTTAATTCAAGATTTCCAATGATTGAGGTGAGATCAACATTACCACAGCGTTCACCTATGCCATTGATGGTGCCGTGAACTTGAATAACCCCAGCTTCAATTGCACGTAAGGTATTAGCAACGCCTAATCCTCCATCGTTGTGAACATGAATACCCAGTTTAACATCAGGAATAAGATGCCGAACCGTCTCCACTGCATGCCCTAATTCATGGGGAAGAACACCACCATTGGTATCACATAAGATAACTCTGCTAGCACCCGCATCAACTGCTGCTTGTATGGTAGCTAAGGCATAGCTTTCATCACTTTTAAAACCATCGAAAAAATGTTCAGCATCATAGAACACGGGTTTACCCGTTTCGCTTGCCAGATAAGTAATGGAACCACTAATCATCTCGAGGTTTTTCTCTGGGCTGACGCGAAGCGCTTGTTCAACATGGAGATCCCATGTCTTACCAAAGATACAGGTGATATCTGCCTCGGCTTCAATGAGTTTTTGTAAAAAGAAATCCTCAGAGGGTTTCGCATCAGATCGGTGTGTTGATCCAAAAGCGACAATTTTTGACGTAGTTAAATTTAAGTTTTTCGCCCGTGCAAAAAATTCATCATCCTTAGGATTGGAGCCTGGCCATCCGCCTTCAATAAAATCTATGCCCATATCATCAAGGACAGCAGCAATATCAAGTTTATCACCCAAACTTAGATTAATACCCTCGCCCTGATTGCCATCTCTCAGGGTAGTATCATAAATCTCTATCTTTTTTTTGCTCATCCCCAATGCTTCCTGCAATACTTGCACATAACCTAGCTTGAATTAACCTAGCTTGAATTAACGATGGCTCGAATTAACGGTAGCCTAAACGTTCCGCAGTCAAGTCGATTTCTTTTTTATTCTTTAATAGCGTATCCAAGGGATCAAAGCTGCCTTTTATGAAAGCCTCTCTCGCACTGTCCTTCATCGAAATATCAAATATGTTATTTCCACAAATAACCTTTAGCGCTTCTATGTCCAAGATTAGGTCAACATCAGGGTCATTCTGAACTAATTCTGCGATCTTCTCACGATCAGCTTTTTCCATCATGACACAGGGAATCCCAAGGGTTGTACAGTTCCCGTGAAATATTTCGGCAAATGATTCAGCAATTACAACCTTAATTCCAAACTTTTGTATGGCTTGAGGGGCATGTTCGCGACTAGAACCACAACCAAAATTCGCATCGGACATTAAGATTTCTGCGCCTTTAAAATCTTCATTATCCAATACATGATGCTTAGACTCACCATTGGTATCAAAACGTTCATCATAAAATAACGCGGGGCCCAATTCGTCAAAGGTCACACATTTTAGAAATCGAGCAGGAATGATACGATCAGTGTCTATATCGTTTCCAGGTATATAAACCGTTCTTCCATTCATCTTTGTAATGTTATTGTCCATAGTACTACTCCAAACCAAAAACGCTTCGAGCGTCGGCAACTTTTCCTTCGATGGCTGCTGCAGCAACCATAACAGGACTCATTAAAATTGTTCTTCCCGTTGAAGAACCCTGCCTGCCTATGAAATTACGATTAGAACTTGAAGCACAGACCTCATCACCAACAAGCTTATCGGGGTTCATTGCCAAACACATCGAGCACCCCGGTAGGCGCCATTCAAACCCTGCTTCTTCAAATATTTTATGTAAGCCAAGATTTCTAGCAGCTACATCGACTTTTTCAGATCCAGGCACTGCAATGGCCTTGACGGTAGATGCGACTTTCCTGCCTTTAATAAGTTTAGCTACGGATTCGAAATCACTTAGTCGCCCGTTGGTACAAGACCCTATAAAAGCAACATTGATATTCACCCCTGCTATCGGCGTATTAGCTTCTAGTTGCATATAGTTCAATGCATCAACTAATAGCTCTTGGTCCAAGCCTTCAGCATCCTGAGGATCCGGAGTCAATTCATTAATCGCAATTGCTTGGGCGGGTGTAATACCCCAAGTGACTGTTGGTGCAATGTCGCTTGCGTTTATCAAAACGACATCGTCATAGACTGCATCACTATCACTGGCAATGGCAAGCCAGGTCTTTGCTAAGCTCTCAAACTCATCGCCTTCGGGAAGTCGTTCTTTGCCTCTCAAATAATCGATGGTAGTCTTATCTGGGTTGATATACCCACAACGCGCTCCACCTTCTATGCTCATATTACAGACAGTCATTCGCTCTTCCATTGTCATGGATTCAATCACCGAACCAGCATATTCATAGGCAAAACCAACACCACCATTAACACCCAAGGTACGAATAATATGCAAGGTGACATCTTTGGCTGTCACACCGGCAGAGAGTGCACCATCAACGATTATCTTTCTCACTTTTAGTGGGTCCATAGAAAGTGTCTGGCAAGCAAGTACATCTCGTACCTGACTGGTTCCAATACCAAGAGCGATACTGCCAAAGGCACCGTGAGTTGATGTGTGAGAGTCGCCACAACAGATAGTCATACCGGGCTGACTGAGTCCCAACTCAGGTCCAACCACATGCACGATGCCTTGAGATCCCGATTCGGGGGCAAAAAATTCAATGCCATGTTCAGAGCAAGCGTCACTCAAAACCTGTAGCATTTTCTCAGCCATATCATCTTGAAGTGGACGGGATTGATCATCTGTCGGAATAATGTGATCAACCGTGGCAAATGTTAGTTTTGGATAAGCTACCGGTAGTTGTTTGTCCTTCAACATGCCGAATGCTTGAGGACTGGTCACCTCGTGTATTAGATGTAATGCCATAAAGATCTGATATTGACCACTTTCGAGTTGACCAACTAGATGTTTGTCCCATACTTTCTGAAATAAATTCTTACCCACTGAAGACTCCGCTAGGTATTGTTAAATTGAAAAGGAGATGAATTCTAACAGAACTAGCGAAGAGCGGGATTCCCATTGGTAATTGCGACAATTACTACTCTTTTGTCTTTCGCGCGACTTCAAGCACCTGACTATTGAGCTTTGAATTTGGCAAGACTTAATAAAAGGTATTTTGCTTTGGGGATTCACAGATTTTATCATCATGCCACAAACCCACCTTACCCTCTCGTATGACCAACTCCCTTTCTTTTCCTTCTACATCAGGAAATTTACAGACGAACATTGTTTCAGCGC
>JBLHIH010000149.1:0-9121 GCA_047616645.1 Flavobacterium sp.
ATCATCAATGGTTCAAAGATCTGGACCAGCCTTGGCTCCTATGCGAAATACATGATTCTACTCGCTAGAACATCAAGCGAGGGCCCCAACAAGTACGCTGGGTTAAGCTTCTTCCTGGCACCAATGAAGGTAGAGGGTATCGACCCGCAACCTATCAAAAAGTTGACCAGCGAATATGGCTTTTGTCAGACATTTTTCAACGATGCACGCATTCCAGAAAATTGTATTATGGGTAGTGAAGGCGAAGGTTGGCAGGTTGCGATGTCAACTTTGATGTTCGAGCGTGGCAATGTAGGTGGTCAAGCTGGTGGACTGGCGATGATGGACATCAACGTCAATGATGTTCTGGAACTTGCTAAGCGTTCTACGCGAAATGGAAAACCCGCATTGGAAGACCCGTTAATTAAAGATCAAATGGTACAGTTTCTTATCGAAGCAAAGAGCAATTCCTTAATGTCTTCCAAAGCAAACATTGCCGCTTTGAATACTGAACGTCCTACCGCAATTGCGATGTCTGGAAAACTGAGAAGCACCGAACTCAAACGTCGTTTCTGTCAATTTTCACTATCGTTGCAGGGGGCCAATGGCGCTCGCTTTATTTCACCTGATGCTGTTGACGGCGGCAAATGGCAACGTATTTACTTCAATTCATTCTCTGCAACCATAGGCGGCGGCACTACCCAGGTTCAGTACAATATTATGGGTGAGCGAGTGCTCGGCCTGCCAAAGAGCTAGGAATTTATATGAAAAATAAAATTAGTTTTACTGAAGAACAAGGCATGTTGCTGGATACGGCAATGGACTTTTGTAGCAAAAATTCTCCCATCAATTTGGTTCGTAGCAGAATAGAGGAAGAACAAAGTTTACCTGCAGACCTCTGGGGGTCGATGGTCGAATTAGGTTGGACAGGTATAACGATTCCGGAAGCTTATGGTGGCCTTGGTCTGGGCTTTAGCGAACTTGTACCGGTAGTAGAAGCCATGGGACGCAATTTAATGGCAACGCCATTGATCTGTTCAGCAATTGCCGCCAATACTTTATCGCTGGCTGGAAGCGAAAGCCAGAAATCACGCTGGCTACCAAAGATTGCCTCTGGCGCGATCGCAACTATCGCCGTCGTTGAGCCCAGTGGCAGTTGGTTGCTCGATGAACCAGGGTGTACTGGGACTATTGAGGGTGAGTCAATTCAACTTACAGGTACAAAGAATTTTGTACTGGACGCGACGATTGCTGAAGTTACCTTGGTCTCTATTATGATCGGCAATCAAGCAAGATTATTACTGTTAGAAAAATCAAGTATCCCGAATGAGGCCCTAGTTCGTGAAGTGGTTATTGATGAAACCAGACGCTGCTACCAACTCACGCTTGATGGCATCAGTGTTTCTGTGGAAAACCTACTTCCGGTAACCTGTTTCGATCAGATTGAACATGCAGCGATCTTGCTTCTGTCCGCGGAAATGGCTGGAGGTCATGCTAGTACGCTTAACCTGATTATCGAATATTTGAATACTCGGAAACAGTTCGGTCGCCTTATCGGCAGTTATCAAGCGCTTAAACATCCAACTGTAGACATTTTGGTTGGCCTAGAAGCAACTCGCTCGCACCTCTATCACGCTGCGACGGTCCTCGACTCAGGAAGTGCTGAAGACGCGGAAATCGCACTTAGCATGCTGAAAGCAGTAGCGAGTGAAGGTTTTACATTTGCCGGTGACAGAGCTATTCAGTTTCATGGGGGTTTCGGCTTCACTTATGAGTGTGATGCGCAGATGTATTTGCGCCGAGCACTGTGGTGTCAGCACCAGTTCGGAGACGAAGTTCATCATCGCCAGTTGTTGGGGCAGCTACTTATAGATTAGAAGCTTTTAGATAAGGCAGGAGGAGACCATATGAAAATAATCACAGGCATATCCGCCCACAACCTGAATAAGGTCGGGGCAGAAGTAAAGGAAATTGAAGAGAATGGTTTCTCCACCATATCTACTCAGGAAAACCGTCATGATGCGTTTCTGCCTCTCGCTGTCGCAGCAACCCATACCAGTATCTTGGAATTGCGCACCAGTATTTCCATTGCCTTTGCCCGCAGCCCAATGTCGAGCGCCATGATGTCGTGGGATTTGCAAGCCGCATCAAACGGTCGATTCACCTTGGGCATTGGTAGTCAAGTAAAGGGCCACAACATCAGACGTTTTAGCGTTCCCTGGAGCGCGCCCGCGCCGAGGATGCGAGAGTATGTCCAAGCTGTTCGGGCGATTTGGGATTGTTGGGAGAACGATACTCGCCTTGATTATCAGGGAGAGCATTATCAGTTTTCATTGATGACCCCTAACTTTACGCCGGAAAAACTAAACTGCAAATTACCGAAGATTGAAGTGGCCGCGGTTGGTCCAGTGATGATGAAGGTAGCGGCAGAGGAATGTGATGGCGTCATGCTTCATGGTTTCTGTACGCGAAAGTACCTTGAGGAAGTTGTTACACCCAGATTAATAAAGGGGCTAAAAAACAGTGGGCGTAAACGAGAAGATTTCGAAATATCAGGCGGTGGATTTGTCGCCACTGGCCCAGATGATGAGGCCGTTAACAAAATGTTCGAATGGATCAGGATGAGGGTCGGGTTTTATGGCTCGACACCTTCTTATTGGCCAGTCTTTGAGGCGCATGGGCTTGAAGATCTTGGACTAAAGCTCAATGATATGTCCAAGAAAGGGCAATGGGATGAAATGACCCGAGAAATTTCTGATGACGTCGTGTATTTATTTGCTGCAGTGGGTCGACACGATCAGCTTGTTAATGCGCTAAGCGAACGGTTTGGAGGGCTGGTTGACTATGTAGGATTGCCAGCAGATACACCAGCTGATGTACTGCAGGATGTTCTGACTATAGACAGTGCAGTAGCTTAATCCTGATGTTCCCGTCTGGTTCACTTGCCCCTCTCGCTAATCCAAATTTTAGATACCTAATTGCCGGGTTCGCAATTGGTCAAATGTTGATGCCGCTACAATTCATTACACAGATTTTGTGGGTACAACATAACGCACCAGAGGACATCTGGTTGATTCTTGTCGCTTTTATTGCCACCTGTCGAGGTGTCGGCGCACTGGTATTTGGTCTTTACGGTGGCGCTTTAGCTGATCGCTACAATCGCAAAACCATACTGCTCATCATTTTGTGCCTTCAAATTGTGACGACGGCGGGCATTGCTGGACTGATGTTTATGGACGTTGGTGATAAAATTGGCTTTGCTATCTTCTTTGTACTCACTTTTATAGGCTCTGGGCTCCAGAGTATTGACGGCCCAACAAGACTTTCCATCGTGCCCGACGTACTGGGTCCTGAACTCACATCGGCAGGCATGTCGCTTAATCAGGTTGCTGGTCAGGTAGCGATGCCTGTGGCAATGTTATTTACGGGTATGTTGATTGATAGCCTTGGATTTGGTGGAGCCTACCTGTTTAGTATCTTCGGTCTCATGTTGTCGATCTTCTGTATCGCTATGATGTCTTATGTGCCCGATCCAAAACAGGTTTCTAGAAATCGGCAACGATACGGTGTACTTGAGGCCATCAATGATGTACGAATTGGTTTACGTTATGCGAAAGATCACAAGATAATCTGGTGGGTCATTATCCTAATGGTGACCATGATGAGTTTTGGGTACCCGGCAACAGCAAGTTTAGGACCCACGTGGGTAACGACAGTCATTGAAGTTGAAATAGCGAAGATGGGTTACGTCGTTATGTTCTGGGGTATTGGATCGTTTATCGCGGCTATTTTTCTGACGCGATACGCGTCCATAAAACAACGCGGCATGATGTTGGTGGCGGGAGCCATTCTTTTTAGTGTCTCTTTTGTTGTTTTTACCTCGGATCATACGCCCCTTAACGCGATCATTGGCAATGTTGGATTGGGTGCAGGCATGACCATGACAATGGTGTCGAGTACGATTCTCATTCAACATCTTGTGCCCAACGAAATACGCGGACGCATCATGAGTATTTTCCAGATGAACATGGCTTTGGCTCAATTAATGACAATGCCGGTTGCCTTGTTGGGACAATGGTTAACCTTGCAGGTATTATTCCCCTATCTAGCAGTGATTACGCTTGGCATGGTTATTCTCATTGTCGTGTCACAACCACAACTTAGGCAAGCAAGGGTTGAGACATGATGGAAGAATTTAACAAAAAATTATCTATTCGCTCACAACTAAGCAGTAAAGGAACAATTCTATGACAGAGTTTTCAAACCCCAATTTTTCTTTAGACCTAAAGGGTCAAGTAGCACTGGTGACTGGCACGACTTCCGGTCTAGGTCATAGATTTGCAAAAGTACTCGCGAAGTGTGGTGCCGCGGTTGTGCTAACCGGCAGACGTGTTGAAAAACTAGAAAAGCTCGCAGAAGAAATTCGCGCAGAAGGCGGGACTTGTGAACCCATCGCAATGGATATGATGGATCGTGCCAATATCAAAGCCGTCGTCGCAGAAGCGGAAGAGAAACTCGGCACTATTACCATCCTAGTCAACAACGCAGGTATTCCCGATGCACAAAGAGCGATCAAAATGTCAGATGAATTGATTGATAATGTTTTTGATACCAACCTCGTTGGGCCTTATGTGCTCTCTTGTGAAATTGCACGCAGACTGATCGATAAAAAATTACCGGGGCGTATGGTGAACATCGCATCCATTGCTGCCTTCAATGTCACAGCACAATCAAGTGCGTCACTCTATTCTCTGACTAAAGCAGGTGTCGTGAGAATGACTGAGGCACTGGCTGTTGAATGGTCACGATTTCATATCAACGTAAACTGCATTGCACCCGGTGCTTTCTCTTCTGAAATGATGGATGGCATGCTTGAACGCATTGGTGATATCAGTCAGGGATTCCCGAGAAAACGTATTTGTGATCCCGCGCAAATGGATAGCACCTTACTATTTCTGGTTTCACCTTCTTCAGAGTGTGTGACCGGTACGGTCATAAAAGTCGATGATGGCCAAGGGGCGAGATAGGCGCTAAGGCTTATTCCAAGTCCTGTTTCTTGCCTTTGAATTCACATAAATCGTAAATGACACAAGCACCGCAGCGGGGATTGCGAGCGGTGCAGACGTATCGCCCGTGTAATATGAACCAGTTATGGGCATCTAGCATAAATTCGTTTGGTATTACCTTTACCAATTTCTCCTCAACCTTTCTGACATCTTTGCCAGGGGCAAAGTTAATTCTGTTTGATAGCCGGAATATGTGTGTATCGACGGCCATTGTTGGATGACCAAATGCAGTATTCAGAACGACGTTAGCGGTTTTTCTACCAACCCCAGGCAGTGCCTCTAGATCTTCTCGATTGTCCGGTACGATTGAATCATGAGTATCGATAAGTATTTTGCAGGTCTTAATTACGTTCGCTGCTTTACTGTTGTAAAGACCGATGGTCCTAATGTGTTTCTTCAATCCCGCTAAGCCTAGTTTGTGAATAGCCTCTGGTGTATTCGCCACTTTATAAAGTTTGTCTGTCGCTTTGTTCACAGAAATATCTGTCGCTTGTGCAGACAAGAGAACGGCGATCAGTAGCTCAAAGTGGCTATTGAAGTTTAGCTCTGTTGTCGGGCTAGGGTTTTCATCTCTAAGCAGAGATAAAATTTTAATGCGTTTTTCCCGATTCATAATAAAGAGTTCATAATAGCGAGTTCGTTAAGTAATTTGTTTTGCGATGATGGTTTCAGTGGATCTACTTTTTACACTCGTCATTTGAATCCAGTTTTTTAAAGCAATAAGGCAGCCAAAACAAATGAAGGCCCCTGGTGGAAGTGCAATCAATAAAAAGCTGTCGATGGGTAAGCGAACAATCCAGTCTTCATTTACACCGCCTAAAATAAGATGCATTTGACTGAATAAACTCGCCTGCCCCAAGCCTTCCCGAATGAATCCCATCGCCAATATGGCAAGCATAAAGCCCAAGCCCATCATAAAGCCATCAACAATGGATTCAATTATAGGGTTTCTACTCGCGAAACTTTCACTTCTGCCTAGTACTGCGCAATTGGTCACGATAAGTGCGACAAATAAACCAATGATCTGATGGATTTCATAGAACCAGGTTTGGAGGGCTAAGTCAGCAAGTGTCACAAAACTGGCAATAATCATTATCTGAGTAGGTAATCTTGTGGTCTCATCAAGCCATGGTTTTATAAGGCTGATGATGAAGTTGGAAGCCGTTAGAACGATTAGCGTAATAAGACCCAGTACAAGGCTATTTACAACGGTATTTGATACTGCCAGCAGAGGGCATAGCCCTAACAATTGAACTAGGGCAGGATTCTGGTGCCATAATCCATCAAGGGAAAGTTTGCCTAAGCGAGAAGCGCTATTCATCTCTATTACCCTTGGTATAGCTCTTGGTATTGCCACTCTGTCGTTTTGGGTCAGTGTTATAAGCAGCTAAGCCTTCTTTGACAGCAGCGACTACTGCACGTGGTGTAATGGTTGCTCCTGTAAACTGATCAAAATCGCCACCATCCTTCTTTACATCCCAATGTACTGATTGAAGGTTGTGCTTGTTAAATGAAAGAATCCAATCAGAAACATCAATGTCGAGATCATCTCCTAAACCGGGTGTTTCGTTGTGTTTGCTCACTCGTACACCCATGACCCTGTTATCTGTAGAGATAGCTAGCCACATGATAATTTCGCCGTTATAACCCGCAAGCGTTTGTATTTCGAAAATGTGACCAACTAAGGCGTCATTGAATGTGACTTCAAAATACTGATCACTGATTTCTCTGACTTCAGCTTGTGAATTACCAATAAGATCTTGCAGTTGTCGCAAGGCATATTGCTCCTTGTTAACTGTAATGAGCGCTTTAGTACTAGAGTGTGTTAAACCCAATGCGAGAGCGCACAAAAAGGCAATGACGGTGAGTCTTAAGATAATAAGATTCATGACTTTATATCACCCCCTTTTTCTAGTCGAAAATGATCGATTAGAGGCGCTAGAGCGTTCATCAGCAATACCGCAAAAGCAATGCCGTCGGGATAAGCCCCGTAGGTTCGAATCAAAAAGGTTAAAACGCCGATACCACATCCAAATAGGAGTAAACCGATTGTAGAGTCTGGGGATGTGACTGGATCGGTAATGATAAAAAATGCGGCGAGCATTGTTCCCCCAGAAAACAGATGAAACAAGGGAGAGCCGAAACTTTGCGAGCTGCCGCCGTCGTAAGATATGCCATATAAAAAAAGCAAGGTTGCCAACATCGCTGCTGTGGCTTGCCATCGGGCGATTCTCATAAAAATGAGTGCTAGTCCACCGACAAGGTAGGCGAAGTTGATTGATTGCCATGGTGGTGTGGATAAAAAGATATTTTCACCTAAGCCAATCTCGTCAATGGTGAGTCCGCCTCGGAACTTCACAATGTCTAGTGGCGTAGCGGCGGTATGACCGTCAATTATTGTCCCGTCTAAAGAGAGAAGGGAAGGAAGGCTAGGCCAGGTAGACATGGCGAGAGGAAAGGAGATGATGAGTGCGGCGTAACCGACCATTGCTGGGTTAAAAATGTTGTGACCCAAACCGCCATAAAGCAATTTCCCAAAGGTGATGGCGAAAGCACTACCCAATATCACGATGAACAAGGGTAAGTCAGGTGGTAAACACAGACCTAGGAGGCAGGCGGTTACGAGGGCAGATCCATCTAACAATGTAAGTTGAGATTGTGCTCTGGCTTTGAGTATCAACGATTCCACTGCAATACAGGTTGCGATGCTAACGCCAACATTAACGATGATGCCGATACCAAAAAAGTAGCTGCTAGTCAGAAATCCTGGAATCAATGCAATGACGACAATGATCATCATTCCATTTGTTGAATCACTGGCTTCAAATAAACTTCCTTTAGCATTGGAGATTAGGTTTGAAAGATAATTCATCTGTTATCTCCTGCACGATTACCATCAGCATTGATGGCACCCTTTTTAATCTGAGCAAGGATACTGGCTCTGTCATCACGATGGGCTCTAGTTTTAATTGTTTGTTGAGTGAGTGCTATTCTTTCTTCTCTTGTTTGATATTGAAGTTCAGCCTTATCTGCGAGCTGTTTTTTATTCTTCTCTATTTTTATACGATTTTTGCTCGTGATAAATGCTTGAGTTAATGGGATATGACTTGGACAAACACGATCACATATTCGGCATTCAATGCAGGCGTCAAGATCTAATCGTGACATGGCGGCATCATCAGATCTTTGCCAATACAATTCTTGGGGTGCTAGATCTTTCGGACATTGAATTTCGCACTCGCCGCAGCGGATACAAGGGGCGACGGCACTTGAGGATAAGACCTTTAATTGACGTATAGGCTTTTGTCGGGACTTCTTATCATCTGGTTTTTCACTAAGCGCTACCATCTCAATACAGTCTACGGGACAAGGTTCTAGGCAAAGCTCACAGCCTGTGCAGTCTCTATCTATAATACTGTGCATTTGTTGAGGCGCGCCGATAATCGCATCCACGGGACAGGCCTGGATACAAAAAGTACAACCTATGCATTCTTCTTCCCTAATAACCGCGATAGCTGATGCTTTTGTTTCGCCAAAATCTGTGTCTAGAGGAAGTATTTCTCTACCTAACAAATTTGCTAGGTTTTTAATGAGTTCTTCTCCCCCTGGGGGACAGTGATTAATGCCTTCTCCTCTGGCGATGGCTTCTGCATAGGGTTTACATCCTGGATAATCACATTGAGCACATTGAGTTTGGGGTAGTAGCTTATTAATCTCGGCTACGACTTCATCAACAGTTTCGGGAAACTTTCGTGCTGTTAATTGCAGTAAGACTGCAATGCCAAAGCCGATTAGTGTCAATATTATTAAGCCTGGGATAATTTCATTCATCGCTAAGCCATTCCCGTAAAGCCCATAAAGGCAAGAGAGAGAATACCCGCGGTGATCATGTTAATCGCAGCGCCTTCAAAGGGTAAGGGTATATCTCCATGCCGCATGCGCTCTCGAATGGCTGCAAATACGATTAATATTAAGGAGAATCCAAGTGCTGCGCCCAGTCCATAAAAAATCGATTCAAAAAAACTGTGACTATGTTTTACGTTTAGAAGCGCGACACCGAGCACAGCGCAGTTAGT
>JBLHIH010000150.1:0-9103 GCA_047616645.1 Flavobacterium sp.
AAGCTATCCAAGATACCGCTTCAACTTTGGCGGTTCTTCAAAAATTGTTTTATGAAACAATCATCGTCTAAGCTGTATGAGCAACAGCTGAGACCAATACTGGCGCACTATCTGTGAGCATGTGCGGACACCGTTACCCGTAAGGTGAGGAGGATAATTCTTATAGTTCAGTTACTTTGCTTCTGGAGCCGGACAGAGAGGCTAGATGACGTTTCAGAAACACAAATATATCCTGCCTTTTAACTCTGATATCTTCACCAACGCAGTACAAACAAGGCACAAGCAGCAAGGTAACAAAGAGGGCAAAAAGAACGCCAAATGCCAATGACAATACGGCAGGCTTTAAGAATTGTGCATCAGTAGACCGCTCTGACATGATGGGAAGTAATCCCACGAATGTCGTCACTGTCGTCAACAATATCGGTCTAAAGCGTGCCACAGCTGAATCAATGACTGCCTTTGTGGCATCAACACCTTTCGCTCGCAGTTTTTCAACGTAGTCAACCAACACCAAATTGTCATTGACGACAACACCTGCCGCAGCACCAATGCCAAAGAAGGAGAATAATGCCATCGAAACGCCAAAGGCCAAGTGACCAAATACCGCTCCCATAAAGGCAAAAGGAATTGCCGTCATGACAAGCAAAGGTAAAAAGTAAGATCTAAATGCAATGGCAATTAGTGCATACATTATAAACAAAGCCACCCCATACAGTGAATATAGTTCTTCAAGAAACTCCGCCTCAGCTAAGGCTTGTCCACTATGACCTAAACCCATTTCCGGGTATTTTTCTTGTAAAATGGGTAAGAAGTTATCTACAACATCATCGTTGATATCACTCATCAATTCTCGCGTCACGTCTGCATAAACCCTGACGACTCTCTCGCCATCTTGACGTTGAATTTGTTGCACTCCTGATACAACTTCGACATCAACTATCGAGAATAGTGGGATTTCTCGACCGTCTGGCGTTCTAACTCGGAATTTATTTAAACTGTCTAAGTTGTAACGTAATTCCTTGGGATATCGAACCATCACTCTCACGTCACCGTTAGCGCGAGGTAGGCGTTGAACCTCCTCACCGTAGTACGCTTGCCTTACTTGCTGAGATACTTGAGCCAGGGTTAAACCCACTTGCTCAGCACCGGGTAGTAAGTTCATATGTAACTCGAAGGTTTCACCGCGTAAATTGTCACGGACATAAAACGTGCCTTCATAAGAATGGAGTTTCGCTTTCAAGTCATTTGATGCAGCCTGTAATTGCTCCAAATCACGATGGCGTAATAAATAGCTAACGCGAGGAGACGAATTATTCATCGTGTAATTTACTTCAATTTCATCAGCATCAGGAACTTCACCCACTAAATCACGCAGTCTTAAAGCAGCTTCTTTTGCAGATAGATCACGTACTTCTGGTGGTGCCAGTTTCACAATCGCGATCACGCTGTCACGTCTTGACCGTGTATACCAGCCTTCAATGAGTTTACCTGATCCTCCTTTAGCACCGGCCTCAGATTCCACTTCTTCGATTAGTTTTCGTTCCGCAACCTGCAGTTGATCCAATACAGCTAGCGCTCGACTGTAGGGGGTTCCCGTAGGAAGCGTAACATTGATATAAATCATCTCTGCCTCTACTTCTGGCATGAAATTAAATTTAACCCAACCACTAGAAAAAACGCCAATGGCAATGGTGAAAAAGAAGAGGAAGAGACTGATGGTGATATATCGAAATTTCACGGCAAAGGAGATCCAACCACGATAGCGCCCTCTCGCAAAGGTAACGATGCTCTCCTCAATATTGTTTTGCCATCTCGCTACACGATTGAGATCTTTACGAGGTTTTAAATGAGCAAGATGAGCTGGCAATATCAGAAAGGCTTCAATAAGCGATATTGCGAGGGCAGCGGTAATCACAATAGATATTTGTCGTGTTATTTGTGCATCCGCTCCCGATAGAAAAAACCACGGTGCAAAGGCGACCATGGTGGTCAGCACAGCAAAAATTACAGGCTTTGATACGGCATAAGCGCCTTTAACCGCAGCATCAACCCCACTATCATCATGATTATGATCATGAATACTTTCCCCAACAACAATCGCGTCATCAACGACAATACCCAGAATGAGTAAAAAGGCAAAGGTGGACATAATATTAAGAGAAACATCATTCGCAGGTAGAAAAGCAAAGGTACCTAAGAATGAAACACCAATACCTGCTGTTACCCAAAGTGCTACCTTGGGTCTTAACGAAAGAAACAGAACCATAAAAACTAAAATCAAACCAAGTACAGCGGAGTTGCTGATTGTGCTCATTCGATTTTTATAAACATCAGCACCGTCAAACCAGATCGATAGGTCTACGCCATCAGGCAAGGTTTTTGCACGTTCCTCCATCCATGCTCTGATCGAATCACTGGCTTTTACGATTTGCATGTTGTCAGTCGCCATAACTTGAATGAGGACAGCTGACTCACCATTCATAGTGGCTAATATAGGTTCATCTTCGAAGCCATCTACTACTGTAGCAACATCAGATACACGAATGGTCGCACCACTAGCGTCTTGTCTTACTATAATTGCTTGAAATTCTCGCTCGGTGTCGGCTAGATTCCTTGCTCTGAGTAATACGTCACCTGTCTCTGTGCGAATGCGTCCTGACGAGAGGTTGACCGAGCTTTGTCGTATCGCATTGGCTACTTCACTAAAGCTAATCGCGTATTTCCTAAGCGCTTCTTCAGAAATTTCAATCGTCACTTCTTCTCGCCGTGTACCAAATAAGTCAACAATCGATACGTAATCAAGAGAAGCAACTTCATCCCGTAAATCTTCTGCTATGTTCTTTAGGGTTCTTTCTTCTAGGTCGCCATGAACAGCAACTCTAAAAATTTCATCCCTGTACTTGGTTCGCCTTACTCTCGGGTTTTCCATGTCTCGTGGTAAGGAATTAACCGAATCGACAACTGACTTAACTTCATTCAGAAATCCTTCCATGTCCACATTAGGATAGGTAAGCACCTCAAGGCGCCCATAACCTTCGGAAGCATTGGAGTAGATAATGTAAATATTATCAAGGCTACCTAAAGCTTCTTCTATTCGGATAACAATTTGTTCTTCAACTTCTTGAGGCGCGGCACCTGGCCAAAAGACTTCAATTTCGACTTGCGCAGGCTCAAAAACGGGAAATGTCTCACGCTCCATCACCTGAAAACCCAGCAAACCGGAAAGTACTATGCCGAACATCAGTAGATTGGCAGCAACTCTATTATGAGCCCACCATGAAATTATACCTTCCATGCTTATTCACCCCCCGCAAGTGCACGGACACTACTTTGATCTATCGCGGTCAAGGTCATACCAGGGATGGGATTTCGAATTGAGGAAATGATGACTTTGTCATTGACCTCTATACCTGAATCAATGACCGCCTCTTTTGGCGAACTATGAACCACACTAACCTCTCTTACTTCGAGCTTGCCCTCACCATTTACTATAAAAACTCGATTACCTGCTCTTAATCCCTCACGGCTAATGACGGTGGCATTGGCAATACTTCTACCTTCAATTTCGGCAGTGACATACAAACCAACAGCTAGGGGCATATTGTATTGAGAAACATTCTTTGTATAAGGATGTGCAACTTCAACTTGACCGTATAAGGTGCGAGTCTGAGAGTTAATAGAAGCATCCAACCTCACTAGTCTTCCTTCCCAGTATTGAACTTTTCCCGCAACTGTTGCACTCAAATTAACTTTAATAATTTCATCCCTCGCTGAGATATAACCGATGGGCAAATCTAAGGACGCGAGTTGGGTATCGTCTAAGGGTAATCTTACTTCAACAAAATCGGTTGAAAATGCTTGGCCTATGGGCGTGCCGGGAGAAACAAACTGACCCACGTTCACGTTCTTCTCACTCAAGCGTCCATGAAAAGGTAAGGATATTTTAGTTCTTGCAAGATTAAGTTCGGCTTGGCTCAAGGCCGACTGTGCACTAATCAACATGGCCTGAGCTCTAGCGAGTTGAGGTTTTTTAAGGGCAAGAGGAGATGCATTACGCGCATCACGCAATTGCTTTCGTGCAACATCCGCAGCAGCTACTGCCTCTTGAATGCCTACTTCTGCTTGGGCGACTGCCGATTGAGCCTGGGCTAGCGCCAATTTATAGTCAGTATCCTCAATTTTCAGCAAGGTAGCACCGGGAGTCACTAAACCGCCTTCTGTGAATTCAGATGATACCGATACAACTCTACCGGCAACCTGGGACACTATCGTTACTTCAGTTCTAGGTCTAACTTCCCCTTCTGAGGACACTAGCAGGGCCATATCGGCCTTATCTGCGGATTCGACATATACACTTAGCGGTCTGGGCACTTCAATTTTCTTCTCAGGATCGGGCTTAGCCGCATCTAAAAGCGCGAATGCACCTCCTCCAGACGCAAGAATCAGGACTGGGATGATGTACATTACAATACTTTTTTTCACAGAGCCGTTTTTCACAGAACCATCCAAGATTAATTACGCGTTGATTATAAGACGCTACATAGTTGTTCTTGGTTTGAACTATTACAAATTAAAATAGATGAGTTGAGACGAGATAGCGGTAGAGAGAATAAACCCACATTCTTTATCACTCTCGTGATGGCGAGATACCGCTTAATTAAACGCCAACACCAATCGGTAACTGGCTAAACACAATATCTGGATTTTCTTTCAGAAAGCCTTTTTTAACCTTTATTACAATCACTTGATTATCATCCGTTTCGTAATTCACGGTTTTTTTCTCCCCCCTAATCTCTACTGTCGCCGAGTCATCAAACTTAAACTTTAGGGCTACTTTGTCACGAATGAACCAAGAAGCAATACCTGCTATTTCACCTGTAAATTCATTAATATCTTGAAGAACAATAAAGAGCTCCAAGTACTTAATCGTATTTTCCGAGGGCGGTTTGATACCAAAATTAATACTGAGAGCAGCGTCATTCTTAACTTGATTGATATAAAGCGTCACCCCAGCCATCTGATCAAGCGGTATAACCGGAAGAATGACGCTACCATTTTTTTCAACATCAATATGCTGAATGAGCTCATCCTTTCGTCGCAGCGCCATTTTAATATCTGACATGGCGAGCTCAGGATTCTTTAATTCAAGCGCGACTTCTGCAAAGACGTATCGCGAGCGAGAACGATCTGAAACAATCAATAGCAGATCATTCACTTCTGCATAATCAATACCTGTCTCTAGCTTTTCTACTTTTTTCTCTTCTGCCTTTTTCTCTTCTGCTAAGCATACGCTTATCGAAGTAAGCCAAATGACAAGACAAACTGTTAATACATTCTTCAACTAAACTACTTCCCCTCCATTAAGATGATGAATTACACGCTTGCTATTCTACACTCCTTCAGATCTTATCTACAATTTACCACTGCGATATCTTAAGGCATCGCTTTCAACTATCGCTTTCAACTAAAGTGGAGCTCACATTGCAACCTAGCCCCTGGGTAGTGAAATACGCAGATTTGATACCCGCAGGAGCAAAAGTATTAGACTTAGCTTGTGGCAATGGCCGGCATTCAAAATTCTTCATTAAGAAATCCTGCAGGGTCACTGCTGTAGATATCGATATTCGCCCTCTAGATGCATTATCTGAACACCCTAACTGTAAGATCATAAAGGCCGATTTAGAATCACAAGATGAATGGATATTGGCTTCCGACTTTGACGCAGTCATTGTCACCAATTATTTACATCGACCACTATTTAGGTACTTACCCATGGCACTAGCGCCAAACGGTATCCTGATTTACCAAACATTTATGGTCGGCAATGAAAAATATGGTAAACCCAGCAATCCAGATTATCTCCTCGCAAAAGGTGAGTTGAAAACAGCTTTTGATAAACACTTCGATATAATTGAATTTTCACAGGGTTTTAGCGCAAAACCAAAGGACGCGGTAACCCAACAAATATGTGCCCGATTAGTTTCGCCTACAATATTCACTGACTAAGAATATGATCTCCGTGTCCCTTGTCTATTTTGCGAAGATCCGGAAAAAAGTAAGCTAAGACCCACATTGATAAAATCAGAAGCGCCGCAGCACACACTAACGCAAAATGAATGCCTATATATTCTGCCAGTATACTAATAGGCATCACGCCAAGGGGCATTAAACCAAAGGTCATCATCACCATACTCATTACACGCCCTCGGTACTCCGGATCAATTGCTAGCTGAACAATACTCATATTTAGCGCCCCAAAAATAGCACTAAAGAAACCTGTCAGACAGCCCATAAACATGGCTGGAATCAGGGATTCTGTAATCGCAAATCCTGCCAAGGTAATCGCCCAGAGGTATGCTGAATAAAACATAACCCTGCCCTTGCCACTAAAATCACCCATGCGGGCAAGCATCAATGATCCTGCAAGTGCTCCTACACCCATACTGGTCATCAACAAACCTAAATCATCTGGACCTCCGCCAACAACATCCTGATTAAAAGCGGGTAAAAGGAAGGACGCAGAAAAGCCAAAACTAAATGGTAAAAAGCCCATGATTAACAAACCTACTATTAACTTTTTGGACCGCAGGTAACGAATACCATCTTTGATGTCGGCAAAAGCGGATACCTTTTTATTATCCGGGATATCGCCTACAAAAGGCAGAAGAAAAATAGTGAATGCCGAGAATAAATACAAGATTGCGATAATAAAAAAAACAATGCCAACCCCCTTGTCCGAAAGCGTATCACCTCCCGCAAAAACCGAGATTAACAAACCTGCGATAGCCGGTCCGAGTATCCTTGATAGATTAAATGTCGCACTTTGCAGGGCCATGGCATTGACCAGACGATCTCTGCCCACTACCTCAGGTACAAGCGCACTGCGAGCAGGCATACTAAGTGAAAATACTGTTCCGTTAAATAGGCCAAAAACAATAAAATGCCAAAAAACAATCTGCCCAGAATAAATAATATAAGCCAGTAATGCGGTGGCAATACCGTTAGTCACTTGGGAATAAATCATGATAGATTTTTTTTGAACTCTATCAGCTAGAACACCGCCGATAAGGGAAAATACAACAGAGGGCATTAGGAAGGATAGCATCACCCATGTAAGTGCAAGCGCTGAACTCGTCATATCGTAGACAAGCCACCCTCTACCCACCATTTGCATTTGCATAGCAAAAGTTGCGCAGAGACCAGAAAACCAAAGATAACGGTACCCACTCAATTGAAGTGAATCGAAAATGCCCGCTTTTGGTCTAGATTCCGGAGACTCCGCTTTCATTTTTTAAAATGCCTCCAATTGAATGCGCGTTAATATCAATCATACGCTACAAAATAAATCTCAATGGAGAAGAATTGATTAAAATAGTGTTTAATCATCGATATAAATTTCACTTCGCTAGCAGATTCCAATGACAAAGTACCAAGCACCCCTAAAAGAAATGGATTTCGTACTCAATACAGTGGCTAATATAGGAAAAGTGTACGAGCTGGACAAATTTCAGGAGTGCAATACCGAGCTTGTCAGCTCAATACTGGATGAGGCGAACAAATTTGCAAGTGGCGTACTTGCCCCTCTCAATTCGGTGGGAGATTTAATTGGTACTAAAATCGTAGAAAACCAGGTTCGTGAGACAAGTGGTTTTTCTGAAGCCTATCAAAAATTTATAAAAAACGGATGGACCTCTCTGCCCTGTGATACTGAATATGGCGGTATGGGCTTACCCAAGACAGTCGGCATCGCAGCCATGGAAATGTGGTCTTCTGCAAATGTTAGCTTTGCGCTTTGTCCTCTATTGGGTCACGGTGCTATAGAAGCACTTCAGTCCCACGCAAGTGAAGACTTAAGAAAACGCTACCTCGAAAAAATGATTAGCGGGGAGTGGACAGGAACAATGAACTTGACGGAGCCCCAAGCAGGTTCAGATCTTGGAGTGATTAAAACCAGTGCCTTGCCTAATGTAGACCATTATCTGATTAAGGGCACAAAAATATTTATCACCTGGGGTGATCATCAGATGACAGACAATATCGTACATTTGGTATTGGCCAGAATCAAAGATGCTCCAGCCGGTGTAAGGGGGATCTCGCTGTTTATCGTTCCAAAATTCCTCACAGATGATGATGGTGTTCGCGGAACACAGAACGATGTCTATGCAATTTCTGTTGAACATAAAATGGGTATACATGGAAGCCCAACTTGCGTGATGAGTTATGGTGAAAATGGTAATGGCGCAATCGGCTATCTTGTTGGTGAGGAGAATATGGGTTTGTCCTACATGTTCACCATGATGAACCATGCAAGACTGAATGTAGGTGTTCAGGGCGTCGCACTTTCAGAAAGTGCTTATCAACAAGCCGTTAGTTATGCAAAAGACCGAGTTCAAGGAAATGTTCCAGAGCAGGTTGAAGCAAGCCCAATTATAAATCATCCTGATGTGAAACGTATGCTCATGCTCATGCGTAGTCTTACAGAGGGATCTCGTGCGCTGTGTTATCTCACAGCTGTGAATTTTGATCTTGGACACACATCAGATAAAGCTGCACTGGACCGAGCTGAACTACTCACGCCAATCGCAAAAGCATGGTCAACCGAAGTATCTCAAGAGGTCACTTCTCTCGGAGTGCAAGTTCACGGAGGTATGGGCTATATTGAGGAAACTGGCGCAGCACAGTTTATGCGTGATGCACGGATAACAACCATATACGAGGGAACGACAGGAATACAAGCTAACGACTTTATAGGCAGAAAAGTCTCTCGTAACCAGGGTAAAGAATTGAAACGCCTCATCGATGAGATGAGAAAAAGCTTAGCCTTGGGCAATGAAGAAAATGAACATCGAGCCTATCTACAAGAACTGAGTTCGGCCTTATACATTTCCATAGACCAACTTGAAAATACAATGCAATGGATACTATCCAACGATTCTCCCACATCAACCTCTACAGCCGCTTTCAATTTCTTAATGGGGGCAGGCACCTGCATTGTTGCCTGGTTGTTTTTAAAATCAGCAAGCGCGGCAGCCAAAAAGTTCGATGAAGATCCACATTTTTATAAGGCAAAAATGACAACAAGTCGATTCTACACTGCTCATGT
>JBLHIH010000151.1:0-9056 GCA_047616645.1 Flavobacterium sp.
TGCGTCGTTATCGAGGAAGTATCACGGGCTGGTTATGGGGCGCTAGCCACTAGTTTGTCAGTCCATTCAGATATTGTTGCACCCTATATACTTGATTTGGGGACAGAAGCGCAAAAAGAGCGTTGGTTGCCAAGTATGATAAGTGGCGACTTTGTTGGCTGCATCGGAATGACTGAACCCGGCGCTGGGAGTGATCTCCAAGGAATACTTACCTCAGCAATCAAAGATGGCGATGACTACCTAATCAATGGCCAAAAAACCTTTATTACCAACGGGCAACATGCTGATCTTATTATATTGGCTACTAAGACAGATCCAAAGCAGGGCGCAAAAGGAATTACACTCTTTGTTGTGGATTGCCACGCCCCGGGTTACTTAAAAGGGCGCAACCTAGAAAAGATGGGATTGCACGCAGGAGACACCTCCGAGGTCTTTTTCACGGATGTCAGAGTACCTTCCAGCGAAATTCTGGGTGGTGAAGGTAAAGGTTTTTATAACTTAATGAACGAATTACCAAGAGAGCGCCTTATATTAGGTGTTAGCGGTGTAGCCGCTGCAGAAGGCATGTTTGACTGGACAGTGGAATATACGATGGAGCGTAAAGCTTTTGGGAACCCGATATCCAGTTTTCAAAATACCCGTTACGTGCTGGCAGAAATTAAAACTAATCTAGAGCTGAACAAAGCACTGGTGGAAAAATATGTCGCTAAGTTCATGGAAGGATCGTTAACTTCCGCCGAAGCTTCTATTTGTAAGCTCGCAGCAACAGAAATGCAATGTAAAGTAGCTGATCAATGTCTGCAGTTGTTTGGGGGTTATGGTTACATGAAAGAATATAAAATTTCTCGTGCTTATGTTGATTCTAGAGTTCAGCGGATTTATGGTGGTACATCAGAGATAATGAAAGAGTTAATTTCTCGCAGTATCGTGGGACGTTAAAGGAAGGAATATGCCCCGTTACGATTACTACTGCGAAGAAAACAAACGCACCATCGAAGTGAACCATCGCATGTCTGAGAAGCTTGAAAGCTGGGGTGAAGTTTGTGCTTTGGCGAAAATTGGTCTTAATGGCTTGCCTGCTGAGACCATCGTTTCCAGAATAATAACCCAAGCACCAATGGCTAATACCCCGACAGGTAATGTGGGTCTCAAGAATATGGGCTTTACCAAATTGGTTAAACGTGACGACGGTGTATACGAAAATGTCACCCAAAGTGGCACCGAAAAACGTTATATGAAGTCGGGAGATCCCAGTAGTATGCCTCATCTAAGTAAAAAACTTTCCGACTAGCTATATTTTGCTTTTGTTTGAAAAGCCTGTAGATTGTAGAATGACAATACAGAGAGAGCAGTATTGATGAATCAATTGCGGCTTAGGCTGGTACTCATAATTTTTGCCACGACAGTGAGTACGGCTGCGTATTCAGAAGGTGCTGATTTATACTTTTTGGTACAGTATCAAGTGCCAGAAAATTGGCCTGAGAAAAATAATGCTGAACAGCAAGCAATAGAATTAGATCACACGCGTTTTATAGAATATCTCCATAAACACAGTGTTTTGGTTATGGCCGGGCCTATTCTAGAAAATCGCCATCGATTAATCGTACTACGATATGCATCTTTATCCGCTGCAATAAAGTTGATTCAAGCGGATCCAGCAATTAAATCCGGTCATTTTGGGGCTAAGGTTAATACTTGGGATGTGACGGTTTCTTCTTTGTGGCCGGCATTCAAACGCCTACCCAAATATGATGCGAACAAACCTTTCATTATAGAAAGGCTTGTATCCAATGTGCCTATTACTCTGAAGAAGGAGTAACATTCTTTTCAAGTTCAATTAAATGGTCAATCACGTCTAACATTCTGCTTAAGCCAACATTGGTGCTCGCCTTTACCAGGTATTTTCCATTGACAACAATATTGGGGACTGTCGCAATCTTAAAGCGTCTCGCTAATTGATCGGCTCGTTCTATTTTCTGAGTAGTGGAAAGTGAATTAAATGATGTCAAAAAGGCTTCGGTATTTTCGTTTCCTAGAAGCTCAGAAAATTTTTCTGCGGTAGGAATATTTCGCTTTGTCTCGTGAATTTCTATAAATACTCGGCTGTGATTTGCCGCTAAAAGTTCGTTCGCCTGCATCGCGTAATATGCCCTACCATAGATGCGCCACTGTTCGTTTGCGATCGCCGGGGTACGGACAAAGTTAATCTTATCTTCATTTTCTTTAACCCAATCGTTAAGGTCGTCATCAAGGTTATAGCAGTGTACGCAGCCATAAGAGAAAAACTCCATTATTTCGACCTTTTCGCCCCTTATTCGTCGTGGGTTTTCGAGAAGAAAATAATGAGTTCCTTCACTAAAGCCCTCTACTATAGGTGCTTCTTTGACCAAAATAGCTGATAAATAGACGATTAATAAGATGATTATTACTGCGAAAAATCCGACTGCTAATTTTTGTTTCTGTAAGAAACGAGATCGTTTACTCGACATAGCTTAGTTCTCTTGCTGGGTGGATCGTTATTAAAAAATAGGACCTAAATATTAGCTTCTAAATGAATAGTGCTTATATATTGCTTAACCAAAGGTACTCAAAAAGCCAGAATAACAATGAGGGGGCCTAAAGCCAATGCTAATGAACCTCAAGTGGCCGAATTTAATTGCGACAGAGAGCAAAGTTTCGGCAGACTAGTCCATTATTATTCTAGGAATAAGATATGGAGTGTGATTTTGCAAAGAATATTTTTACTGGGAATATAAATTCTGAGCATAAGCTTGAATACTAAAGCGGATATCTATGACGATGTCGCTTTAAATGCTAGACGATAACCCGCAGCTATATTACGGTTTTTTGATGTAAAGCGCGGCATGGCAGTAGCCGATGTATTTGCTGGCGACGGATATTATACAGAATTACTTAGTTTGGTCGTTGGGCGAGAAGGCTCGGTTGTGCTTGATGAAAATGAACCTTGGGATGATTTTGTCGCTAAGCGTGTTGCTGTCAGAATAAAGGGCGCCAGACATTGGTAATGTAGAGCTCAAGGTTTCGTCACCTGAATCTTGACTTGGCTCTATTTGTTTTGGGCATGCATGATGCTTATTACGCAGATGCCGAAAATCAATGGCCTTTAATTAATAAGAAGGAATTTCTAAAGGGTATTTATGATCTTCTCAAGGATGTCGGTATCCTTGGAGTAATTGATGCCGATGCTATAGCAGCCTCTGATCCAACAAAATCTGGCAAGGGTCTACATCAAGTTGACCCGAAAGTTGTGATCAGGGATTTTGAAGAACCAGGTTTCACATTAGTGGAACAATCTTATGTTCTTGCTAACAAAAAGGATGATATGAGCACTTCCGTTTTTCTGCCTGAAAATAGATATATTACCAATAGAAGCGTTTTAAAACTTCAGAAGTAATTTGTGAACTATCAACTCATACCTGCTAGCTCAGCGCTAAAATGCAACACCTCGTTGGACAATTTTGTCATAAAAATCACTGTCCAAATGTGTATAAAGATGTGAACCCGGCTTCATAACAAGGAGTTCATCTTCTACTTTATCAAGGTGATAGGCTTGATCTCTAAGATCATTTTTTTGTAATTTATGTGTAGTTGTTGTTGGTAGTTCTTTTAGTACTCGGATAAATAAGGGTCGTGCATAACTCGGTAGGCTATCTTTAATATGATCGCTCAATGCTTGTAAATCTAAGGACTTTAATTTTAATCCTTCCTTCAAAACAATTGCAGCCATTCCAGCCCTGCCATCACTGCCTGGGATTTCTACACCATAGATATTGGTGAAGATTATATCTTCAAAGCTGTTTATTAATTCACCTACTTCGTTAGTAGAAACATTTTCGCTCTTCCATCGAAAGGTATCCCCCACTCTGTCTACAAATTGGTAGTGCGTTTGACCAAAAGCAAAGCCAACATCAACTGTCCGCATTAAGTCACCAGTGTTAAAATACTGGTCCCCTTCAATAATGGCGTTATGTATTATTTTGTTGTTGGTGGCATCCTTACTGGTATAACCGTCAAATTGTGATGTTTTAGTAATTTCGAATAATAGTAGGCCGGTTTCCCCTGCTGGTACCTCGATGCAATGGCCTTCTGAGTCTCGAATAAGTTCGTCCGCTGCGACATCAAATTGAACCAATTTAGCAGGGGAGATTCCCATTCCCACAGTACATTCTTTGTTCAGAATATTAGCAAAAGCACCATTTCCCTCGCTAGCTCCGTAAAACTCTCCTATCCTCTCAATATTAAATCTTTCTTTAAAATCAGGCCAAATGTCGGGTCTTAAACCATTTCCAACAATGCAACGGATGGGATTAAATTTGTCTTTTGTACTTTTTGGTTGGCTCATAAGATATCGGATAAATTCGCCAATATATACAAAACTGGTGCATTCATATTTTCTAATGTCATCCCAAAATGCACTAACGGATAGCTTTCGCCTGATAACTGTTGACGCCCCGGCTTGGAAGGCAGTGCCCAACCCTATCATTAGGCCCGTTGCATGATACAAGGGCAGGCAATTATATATACGATCTTTATTGGTAATACGTAGCAGCATTTTTGACGTCATTGCACCTGATAAAATGATGCGTTTATTGGTTAAGATTGCAGCCTTAGGCAAACCAGTGGTACCAGATGTGAAAATATAAAGTGCGATGTCCTTCATTAATACAGCTTGGGTAGTTTCATGGTTTTCATCGTTTAAAGATTCATCATTAAGGTCAATTTCAACCGCCCAATTTGGTGGCGGCGTATCACCATTGTCTCTGACAAATAGGTAGTCTCGTCCATCTTCAAGATTGAGTTCGCTTGTGACCGCTTTCAGAGACTCGCTTTGTTCCTCTCCAAATATACACTTCTTAGAATCTGTCAGATTAATGCAATGAACAAGCTGTTGCCTACCAAGATTTGTATTGATCATCCCGGCAATAGCACCAGCTTTTTGTATCCCTAAGGTACTGACAACGAAGCCGATTCTGTTTTGCATGAATAAACTCACGCAATCACCTTTTTGTATGCCGTCCGATTTAAGCTTACTGGCGACACGATTAGATTGCTCGTTTAATTCCTGCCAAGTAATCGTATTGTCTTCACATAATATCGCTATCCCTTGGGGATTCTTAATTGCTTGCGCCTCAGCAAGCAATGCCATAGATCCTGCTATATCTGAAGAAGGTGGTTTGGTTCTTGACGCAGTGATTAAGATTTTTAAATCTGTCAAAAAATTCATGATCTTCATATAGTTACTTCCTAGGGCGGGCATATTTTTTCTTGTAAGTATTAGATTCCCAGTAGCTCAAGTCAATAGAGAGTCGTAGGTAAAAGGGAAGTAACCCCGCTGAACTTCTTATTAAGAGAAAAACAAGTTACTTCCTAGGGCGGGCATATTTTTTCTTGTAAGTATTAGATTCCCAGTAGCTCAAGTCAATAGAGAGTCGTAGGTAAAAGGGAAGTAACCCAGCTGAACTTCTTATTAAGAGAAAAACAAGTTACTTTCTAGGGTGGGCATATTTTTTCTTGTAAGTATTAGATTCCCAGTAGCTCAAGTCAATAGAGAGTCGTAGGTAAAAGGGAAGTAACCCCGCTGAACTTCTTATTAAGAGAAAAACAAGTTACTTCCTAGGGCGGGCATATTTTTTCTTGTAAGTATTAGATTCCCAGTAGCTTAAGTCAATAAATAATGGAAGGTATCTGAGGCAGATTCTTATAGGGTAACTCTACGGAATAATATCGCTTTATCTCCTCGATGGGCGGGAATTCCAAGGGGCGGTCTATTTTTTATCAGATTAAGAGATGAAATGGGTAGGGCCGTAGAGGTATCAGCTATATAAGCATCAACCGTCTCTTCCGTTTCAAAGATAAGTTTGAGTGAAATGTTTTTGTCATACATACCGCTAATACGGATCACATCAACACCGTCGAAACCCGCATATTTCGGACGTTTAGATTCAAATAGTATCCCATCCAAAGCAAAGCCAATAAGGTTCGCAGTTGATGGCGTGGATATTTCAAAAATGTCAGCGCTTCGAGGACTAGAGATCTTCAAGTCAACTACGCGCTTATTATTTCTTTGGTCGATCTTTATGATGGTAATTTCTGGTTTAACAAACCCTGATCTTTCGGTGGCCGAATAATTAATGTATTGCTTATTCAAGAGCGGAAAGAGTTTTCTCTTTTCTTCTTTGATTTCAAGAATACTCGTCAGTCTCATTGGTAGGGTGTTATTACTATCTATTTGATAAAACGCAGTGCCCTTATCCATATCCTCAAAGTAATTAATGTTGATATGTTGAGGTCGATCTTGGGAGTACAGCGGTGTAATTATTGCGAGGCTAATGCCAATGATTGTTAACGAACTCGTTAGAATCACGGGTAATCGCAATTGTGCTCCCAAAACTATTGGGACAAATACCGTCATAAATAGCCCTATAAAGGGGAGGGTGCTGATGATAAGCCTGTATCCTTGAGACTCAATTAAGGGAAACACCAGTCCTAGGGTTGCGGGGATTAATATTACGAGACTCAACAAATTGAGATGCGGATTATTTTTTGATGACATAAAGGGTGTGACAAAAATCAACAAGGACCCTGCAAATAATGGGGCTAACAATAAGTTTGCAGCATCAGGCATTTCAATGAGTAGTAATACGCTAAGCATTCCCCATAAATACCAAGTGCCGACGAGTGCATGAATTGCAGAAATGTATTTATTGATGATGATAGCGGCACACAGACCTCCGGTAAGCGTCGATGCAAATAGAGCAAGGCGATATCCGATTTCGTTGGCGGGCCATGCTACTGTTGTGCCCTGCGCTAGGGAAATCACTTTAAATGTAAGGACACCAAACCCTATAGTGAATAGAATTACCAAAATGGCAGAAGCCATTCCGCCAAGTGTTCCTATCAAAGTACCACCGCTACGCACTAAACCAATGGTGAGTAGTAATATACTTAAGATGAGTAAATAGGGACTTAAGGCGATAGGCCATTGAAGCCAAGTGGAATAAACATTGGTATAAACAACATTCGATTCTGTTTTTAGTGCTTCTGATAAGTTGTTTGCAAGCCACCTAGTGAGTGGAAGCATGTTTTCTCCGTGATGTTGGAGTGTCCTAATATCTATTTGGGCGAGGTTGTCGAGGGGCGTATGGTAATGATTTCGCTCTGACCCGAAAGCGAAATCAATACCAGAAATATTTGCTCTTTTTACTGTAGAAAAGTCTGTATCGTTAGGCATTCGCTTGAAAATTTCACTGATTAAAGATGCTCCCCTTGGGTAAGAGGATTCACTTTGAAATGCATTGATAAAATTACTGTTGTACCCAGAAGTACGTAAAACTTGAACTAAACCGGTTGAACCGCTTCCTTCGAAATTTAATAAAATACCAATATCTTCAGCATACTTGCTGTTTTTGAAGAATCCTTCTGCGCCAATCAAGCCTTGTTCTTCAGCATCTGTAAAAATCAATAGTATTGGATTTTCAAATGGTGCCTCAGACTTTAGTATTCTTGCCGTTTCAAGCATGGCGGCAACGGCGGCACCATCATCCCCAGCACCGGGCGCCATAGGTACAGAATCATAGTGTGACATTAATGCTACATAAGGTGCTTCGGACCTTCCCGGTATGATAGCAATAATATTTTCGACAAAGGCGCAGGAATTAAATCGAAAGGAACAAGCCCATGCATTTTGTATTTCAGATTGAATATTGTTGTTTGACAGGTCTTGAATAATTCTTTCTTTTACAATTTTGTTTAACGGTGAGCCAGTAGGATGGGGTTGGTCTTCTGCCAATAAAGTGGACAGTATTGTATATGCACGTTCTCCTGAAAATTCATTGCTCGCTGCAGTAGCGGGTTTTACCGTTGGCAATTGCATAGACAGATGATTGAGTGTGAACAAAACAAGTGTCAGGGTTAAAGCAGGAAAGAAACGATAGACTGGCATCAGGGACCCCTTTTTTTAAGCAGGGTACACCACCATAGTACTCGCTGTCTCTCCTGTTTCTACCTCTACATTTTTTGGTGGTATCAAACTCATCCTCCCTAGACCGTCAGTGATGGTTGACTCATGATTGACTAGCAACAGGACAAAGGTCAGGATGAAAGCAGGAAGGGAATGAATTGTAACTGAGGATAAGGGTTGTTATGAGTGAATTAGTGATTGCTGAACTAGAAAATGGTATCGGTGAATTAGTGTTAAATCGACCACGACAAAGAAATTCTTTAACGGGTCCATTGGTGATAGCGCTTCAAAAAGCATTAGAGGCGCTTCTGGAAAATGATGAGTGCCGGGTGATTATCATTCGAGGGCAAGATGGATTTTTCTGTGCAGGCTTAGATGTCAAAGCTTTTTTTCAAGAACCAGAGCCCGCATGGAAAGCCAACTTTACTAATGACTGGACTAAATTTCATAGAACTGTTTTTTATGCCAACAAACCTATTATAGGTGCTATAGAAGGTTTTGCTTTAGCAGGAGGGTCTGGTTTGGCATTGGCCTGTGATTTTTTGATCATCGGAGAGAAGGCAGTTTTCCATGTGCTTGAAGTTGAAAGGGGTATGCTTGCTCCCTTTAACGTATTTTGGCTGAGTGTTCGTTTTTCTTACAGGATAGCATTAAAACTAGCGCTGTTAGGCCAGAGATTATCGGGGCAAGAATTGGTTGATATCGGTGTCGCCGATAAGTGTGTCTCAGACGATCAGGTATTGTTTGCGGCTCGAGAAATGGCAGAAAGGTTTGCAGGTTTTGATGCGAAAAATACTCAACAATTAAAAAAATCCATTCGTTCGGGTAGATTAGATACTGACTTTGATAAATTGTTGGCTGCCATTAGGACATAGGTCATGTGTTAGTAAATTTGGGCATTGATAAGGCCTACGCCAGTGGGATATCGTTATTCTAGAAAACGATAAGACGCCCTTTTTTCTAGCTAATGTAAGAAATAAGCTATTTTTCTCGGACATTTGCTTACAAAAAAAGGGTCATATGTCGACAAATCGACGCTGATTGAGTTGTTTTCACTAGTAATATAGGGTTATTA
>JBLHIH010000152.1:0-8903 GCA_047616645.1 Flavobacterium sp.
AAAGTTGCATTGTATTGATTACGCATTAGACAATCTTAAAATAAATCAGTGTTGACCAGTGTATATTATGCGCTATTTTCAAGTGTGTAGACAAGAAGCTATCCGTTGGCCTGAGTTGCGCCTTTTTACCATAGGAAAATATTATCGACTATGCTAGATCCACTGGGGCTATTTCGAAAAAAAATCTATAAGCCACTCCGCGCGCGATACGCTTTCTGGCATTCTGACATTATCATTCTGTCGTTTCCGAAGAGTGGCCGGACATGGCTCAGAGTTTTAATGGGGAAGGCACTACAGGAGCATTTGAAGTGTACCAATGAACTCCTGCCCACACTCGAAGCAATGGCAACAGCGTCTTATCCATCCGTCCCAAACTTCTTGGTCGACCACGGCATTGCAACAACGCAAGCTCGCTCGGATATCTTCGACGTCTCCAAGGTTAAATACAAGGACAAAAAAGTTATTCTGCTAGTCAGAGATCCTAAGGATGTTGTTGTCTCAGCTTACTTCCACAAGAGTAAACTTAAAAAAATGGCGTTTAACGCCTCTTTCTCAGATTTCTTGCGCGACGACGTGGGCAGCCTCAAAACCTATCTGGCGTTCCTCAACAGCTGGACTAATACCAAGGACATTTCTGGCTATCTGATTATTCGTTATGAAGAAATGCACAGCGATCCCTTGGCTGTATTGCGAAGCATCTTCGACTTTGCAGACGTAAAGGATATCAGTAATGAAAGTCTTACCGCGGCGATTGAATTTGGCCGGTTTGATAATATGCGCGAGTTAGAGAAATCTGACGCCTTGGGCTCAGACCGTCTGCGTCCTGTAGACAGTAACGATGAAAGCACATATAAAACCCGTAAAGGCGAAGTGGGTAGCTTCGTCGAGCATTTCTCTGAAGATGACCTAGCCTATGCTAATTCTTTGATAAAAGGTCTCAACTCCATATTTGGTTATTGAACACTTCTTGGGCCGGGTTTCATGATGGACTAATGCCCCTTTTTAGTCTGACCACCATAACACTCGCCTGCGCAAACATAGACAAGTCCACAGCGGCATTAGGTTTAGGACCTTCAGTTAAGCTCTAATGGGTCACGAAATTGGCTATTTGTGTATTATTTCAGCAGCTTAGGCGCCAAAAGCTATGCATAGTGCAGTAGAAAATTGCATGCTTTGTAGATAAATTCTAATACAGAGTCTTCTATTGTCTAGAAGAGTAAACAGCGAACGTTTGTTTTGTGGCCAGCAAGTTCTATTTCTTATATTTCTTGTTGCACTCCTCATTCGCGTTGTATTCGCTTTTACGCTGAAGGACGGCTTTTATTTTTCTGACGAATTCGACTATACCGTCATCGCCTGTTATTTTGTTGAGCACGATACGCTTCCGGAGAGCTTTGATCGCTCACCATTGTTCTCGCTGGTTTGTTCAAATTGGGTGGCGAAAGTTTTTTTACATCCGTATTGTCGCTGGGGCTTTGTGGGCCATCTACCCGATGGGTATCTTTATGAGCGGGATACTTTAGCCAGCAATTCTACTAACGAGCCTGATAACCTCGGCGGTGCTATGCCTTTTGGCCGAGCGTGATAACCCAGTATACATTGTATTGTGGCTTAATGAATCTGTACACCGATACGAGGTAAACTTCCCTTGATATAAAACGGTGTAAAATTTATGAAATCGAATAGAGCTTATTCAGCAGAGTTTAAAATAGATACGGCTAATCTTGTCATCAAACAAGGTTACTCGACCCGAGAAGCAAGTGAGGCCACGGGCGCAGGTGCAACGGCCATTAGGCGCTGGGTAATGCAGTTGAAGCAAGAGTCTGAAGGTATTACACCCACAACCAACGCTATGACACCTGAGCACAAACGAATTCAAGAGCTTGAAGCCCATATTAAAAAAATTGAATGGGAGAAAGATATCTTCAAAAAGGCTACCGCTCTCTTGATGCAGGACAACATCAAACGATAGCGTTAATTGAAGCCTTATCGAGAGAGCACAATATCGTTAAACCACTTTGCTGTTTATTTGGCATCCCGCGAAGCAGTTATCATTATCACCTCAAACATCGACGATTAGTCCGTCCTGAGCGTGAAAAGTTGACTAAACAAGCGGTAGAGATACATCGAGATAGTCGAGGTGCTGCAGGGGCAAGAACGATTGCAGGTCAACTTAACCAGCGCGGTGAAACTGTCGGGCGTTATAAAGCGGCCAGTTTGATGAGAGAAGCAGGCCTTGTCAGCACACAGCCCAGGAAACATCGTTACAAGATAACCGGTGATGAATCGAAGATAGCGTCTAACTTACTCAAGCGAAAATTCAATGTTGAAGATAAAAACCAGGTTTGGTGTGGTGATGTCACCTACATTTGGTCTGGCACACAATGGTTATACTTAACCGTTGTCATGGATTTATACGCAAGACAAATTGTGGGGTGGG
Organism: Flavobacterium sp.; assembly: GCA_047616645.1. Classification (GTDB taxonomy): domain Bacteria; phylum Pseudomonadota; class Gammaproteobacteria; order Pseudomonadales; family Azotimanducaceae; genus JAHRVQ01. The sequence continues at coordinate 2,441 of JBLHIH010000152.1, forward strand.
CATGTTCAAAAAGTCCTAACACTGATTTGACCTGTGCGGCATTAAGAGTGGCTTATGAAAGCCGAGGACGCCCTAAAAATATGATGTTTCACTCAGACCAAGGCTGCCACTACAGCAGCCTCCAATATCGACAAATGTTATGGAAATACCAAATAATCCATAGCATGAGTCGACGCGGGAATTGCTGGGACAACGCTGTAATGGAGCGTTTCTTTAGACGTTATAAAACAGAGTGGATGCCAAAGCATGGCTACAACCATTTTGAAGAAGCAGAGCAAGACGTGCTCCGTTATATCTTGAAGCATTACAATACAAAACGCGGACATAGCTACAACAATTATATGACCCCAGCAAAAGCGGAATTGGTGGCATAAAAACGCTCCTGTTTGTGTACAAATTTAGTTGACCACTTCATTGCATGGGTGCTCTTGCCGACCTACTATTGGGTGCATGCACCCTCACAAAACCTATGGTGTTTTCATCAATTGTAGTTGTGGCGCTGTGGATTTTTGCGCAAAGAAGATCGGGCCGCTTACGTTTGCCACTCGTATCTATTTTTCTAGGCTCCGCACTAATGTCTCTGCTGCCATGGACGCTGCACAATGGTGTAAACATGGAGAATTCGTTCCGGTTGAATCAAGATCGCTTGACGAGCTATTCCCTTGGGCGGGAAACGCGACGGCTCCAACAATTGAAGGCAAACGTGGTCAGGGGCAATTAATTTAAGCCAGAGGCGATAGCACTCCAGCAGCTCAACCGAGTGCTGATAGTAAACTGGTGGGTATGCTCACTCGGATGGCAAAGCGTTATCCCAATGAACTTGTGACGTTTTTCGAGTTTTATCCAACCCGAGTCGGCTTCCTCAACCAATCACAAAGGGAGCAAGCGCGTAGAAAAAACGAACGCTTTGTCCGCTATATCCCCTTCGGGTCTGATTTTATAATGGCCGTCAGTATTTTTAGCGTAGGGCCTCTATACCTTTTTGCCGTTGTTGGCATGGCTTCCATGTGGCGAGTACGGGAAAAGCGATTATTGTCGATCGTTTGAGTACGGCTACAATTAATAAAAAGCAAACAGCGACCGCTAGTACTGTGGTTTTTCACAATCGACACTGACCGCCCTTCACTGCCGGAATAGCCATCCCTAACATACCCAAACAAAGTGATGCAGTGGCCTCGCTCTGTATCCCCCCAAATAAAAATAGCCCAACTCATAAGCAGACAAGCCAAACTTAGCTAAATTGGCATAAACAAAACCCATTAAAATAATAATGAATGTACCCATATAGGCCGGTTTCAGGGCCTTCATAAATATTGATCAGGCGTCGTGATACAGCTGACGCCGTGCAACGACCAGCAATATATTTTCTATTATAATTTCCATCCAAACGTGAAGATTCTAAATTTTCCAAAATTGTAACCAACGAGTGCTTGATCTTCTCTGCCGTTGGGTTTTCGATAAGGTGACCTATTTTTTTGTCTTCAAACATATCGGTAATAAAACCTACCGGACTGGTAAATATCACCATATTAAAAGCCATCGCTTCCAATAAAGCATTCGGCATCCCCTCTCCATAGGATGTTGGTAAAAAATACACTCCATAGCTTGTATATGCATCAAATTTTTTCACCCTTTATATATAGCCGGGCAAACTAATATTTGATACCTTTTTGTTCTTTACATACTCCCTAAGCGCTTTTTCATCCGGACCAGATCCAGCTATAGTTAGTACGATATCAGGATATTGCTCTTTCAATGAGCAGTATGAATCCACAACCTCGAAAACACCTTTATCACGCTCAAGCCTTTATAAAAAAAGAATCTTATTTAGTCGAACATCAAAGTCTGGGGTTTCTTCAAGCACATAAGAATACTCAACAACTGTTGTTTCAATAATTATTTCCCCTTTATACCCTAGGACTGAAGAATCTGCTTAAAATCCTCGGCCAAGACAATCAACTGATCAGTACCAAAAAGCCTCATCTAAATAACGACTTTAAAAGTGCGCTATCATCAATTTTCCTTGCCAAAGATACATCTCACCCTCTAAAAAAAATTCTGCGCCGGAACACTAACCCAGCCAAGACGTAAAAAATAGCGTCTCTAGGTGCCGCACGCCGCCCTAAAGACGGGTTAAGGTGATCTATTTCTGGCCTGTTAAAAACCACATAAAATACAAAGTAATACAATCAAATAGGATCTTTGTCAACTTTGAGGCTGCGGAATTATCTTCATCGTTACCAACAAAAAAGTACTCTACTGTCTCAGGTAACAGTTTTCATATAACACTATAATAACTCGCCACCCCACCAAGCTCTGACAGCCTTGGCGTTAGCAAAATAACCTTTTAACTCACGAGTTACTCTCTTCAAAAGCGCTATGTTTTTTTGCACGCCAAGCCTGTTTGATTGCACGCATTAAACCACCTTCGGCTTTTATATGATGCTTAAATAAATTTAGCCCATCTAATAGCCTAAATAGTAACATTTGAAACGAGCTAACATTGTTATTTCCTGATTCAGATTGTACTTTGTAGCCCAACTCCTCCATCGCCTCGCCCGCGATACCTTCGATTTCTTTTAGCTCTGAACTTGACAATCGATCTACCCACTTGTTGCTGTTTTTAGCAACAATTGAAAGTTCGCCTTTTGTATCGCCCAAGTTCTCAGAAGGCCTATCCAATGTTAGCATCAACTCTTGGAAGTCAACCCCAATAAAATCAGAAATATTTCTAATAACCTGTTCTGGATTACTAATTAACGACTCATATGAAACATTACAATAATTTAAGTTAAACAATTTTACATCACTCAAAAATTTTCTCACTTGCTCCTTCCATCTCTGCACTGCGCGAATCTTATTCTTTCCCCAAGCCGCCTCAATAGAAAGAGCATAATCTCTTGGATCCCTATATATATGGATGTACTTTGCGTTTGGGTATAGTTCGGCAAGTAATGGGATCTGCGTTATATATGATGGCGATTTATCCCCAACAAATTTTGCCCCTGTAAGACTTCGATAATTTTCAAATAAAGCATCGATCACATCTTTATAGCTATTGCCTTTTAAAGCTAGGAACCATGCATCACAAGTAATAACTATACTATTACTACTTATTCGACGAAAAAAAGTAGTCTTGGAAAATTCTTGAAAAAATCTATTAAAATTTTCCCTCTCATTAACATCATTGAAACTAAAAAATATCTTATGAAAATAGGGAAATACAACACTTTCGTTTGGGAAAATAGCAATATCTTTATGGCGGTTCAACAACTCTCGTAACAGCTTAGTACCCGATCTGGGCATGCCTACTAAAAATACAACATCATCAATCATTTTTTCAGTCCAATTAACGACTTAACTCTATAGATATGAAATTGACGGCGAGAAGAATTATTAACAAAATCCAGCCCAGCCACTATCAACCGCTTAATAAATTCTAACGACACTACCTTTAACATCAAAATGTATCTGTTTTCTGTTTGATTTGAAAACGTCTCGTAGTTGTAAGATTTTAACTGCAAGGACAACACCCTATCGACAACATATAACGACTCTTTTGATAACTCATTCCCTCAGGCATCCGTTCTATTCGTATACCCCTTGCTACCTACAAACTTATGAAGATGTTTTTGCCCTTCAGGGATCCGGTTTATATAGTCGCTTCGGGCGTCTTTTTCGGCGCCATTACTCCCAACGCCAATGAAATTACACACAGTTACCATAAGCTGCTATGTATTTTTTAACTATCTCTTCATAACTTAAAGTTAAGCACCTTTCAGAAGGTAATAATTTAATCTGACGTTGAAGCCTCTGCCATTTTCTTGCCGCAGAATATGGCCCCAAAGCCATTGCATGGCCTGTGCCATTAGATACGGAGTTTAATTGGGTGCTAATGACAGCCCTAGGGTCTCTTACTACATGAACACACTTTTCATCTGGGAAATATATCTCAAGTTTTCCAAGGTGCATACTAATTCTAAGAACCTTCAAGAGTATAGGTAAAATAAAACGTCATTTTTCCTAAAATCAAAATACACTATGCCTCATGTTTTCCATATTGGCATCTATTTTATATTCTTAAGGGAGTGAAAATCGGCTATTTTTCGTTAATTAATCAACTGTTTCCACGTAATTAAGAATTCAAGACAAGCGCTTCCCGCTGTTGTGCAAACCAGCTTATGATGAACGGCTTTTATTCAAACAGACTTATCTGAGGCGGTGCTCGACTTTGTGGCGGCAATATCTCGACGACTTCGTCATTTTTTGTATTCAGGTGACTAAGTATCTTTTGGATCACCAATGGATGTGCATTAGACACTTCCCTGTGCCTAACCCTTGCGGGCAGCATGCGCTGTGCAAATCGGCTTTCCTGCCGATTTGCACAGCGCATGCTATAACCTTAACCGCACCACCGCGTTGCTCACACGTTTCTATTTCTATCCCAAAAACACGTTTAAGTCTTTGCGCCCAGGTCATCGACTGGTGCTTTGTGACCATGTTTTTTCCTGCCCTGTCGACAATGCTTGTTTAGTCTTATTTCGTAAGGCTAGTGTTATTGTCACGCGGTGCCGATTGTTTGGTGGAGGGCCACCCCGCAAAAATACGCGATGGAACCACGCATAAACGATTTATTATTGAGGCTTAATGTGGGCTGAGCGCGTCAAGGACTAAATCGTAAAAACTGAAGATAGGACAAACATTAACTTGCCGCGTGATACCAGGAATGTATTTGGCAATGGTATTAGTGTAAGAATAACTATATCGGTCGTAGGCTCTGCTCGCCCTGATGTTGAAAATACTGCTGCTGAATAAGCTGATATTTTGTAGTAACTCTATTTTTAGTAGGGCGAGTGAGGGTAATAAAGACAGCTAAGAGGTTCCATAGTAAAATTCGACGAGTATTAAGTATGAGTAATTTTTTAATTAAGAAGGGTTGTAAAGAAATGGCACTAAATCAAGACTCTAGTGCATCCGGTATTCAGCAATGGACTGGCAGCCAGAACTCGTATCAATATACTCAGCTTTCCAGCAGGTTGGAGGCGCCAGGTAAGCTCGATAGTCATCAACGGTTATCCTTCTTTGAAGGTAAGGTGCTTTGTGGAAAGAGTGTAATCGATGTCTGTTGCAATGTCGGCTATCACTGTTTGTGGGTCAAAAAAACAAGAAGCGGGCAGAGTCGTTGGTGTTGAGCGAAAGCGATAATCAGAAAGTATTGAAGACTGGAGTCGCCCGGATTGTCGAGAGATTAGCGGAGCGGCAACTAAAAACTATACCGATAGCCAATATCAGGTGTGAGACTCTCAAAGTACCAGTACGTGAATGGTGGGGCGGAAAGTCTATCGAGCTTTTTCCACCGTACAAATATTTTAAGCTTTATCACGAGGGGGACAAATCTGAAGCTATAAAGGGTATGCAGGACTGGTATTACAAACGCATTGTTTACGATAATCTCCTCAAGGTGCCAAAAAGTGAGGGTGGAATGGCTGGAGGCTCTCTTTTTGACGAATTAGATGCCCTGCATAAAACGCAGGGGTTAATACTCGCTGCTGACTTGAGTAACGTCGATGATGGAATAATTCGTGAAACAATACGTCAAAAAGTACAATACCGGTTCTCAATTTTTGAATCGATTAAGGAACAAGGACTATGCTTCACATGGGATTTTGTCCGGCTTATACCGGATAAAGATTATTTCTACCTGCGGGGTGGTCATCACCGCGTTGCAGCATTAGCTGTCTGCGGCATAACAAGTGTGCGCGCAACCGTTTCAGAATCGATCCATTTGAAAATACTAAGACGATGCGCCACGAGTTTCCAAAGCTAATTATCCTCGCATTCGGTTTTGAGTGTTGAACGTGTGGGTATGATGGTTTCAATTTTGAGAGGAAGAGATGTTCAAAAACCGGACGGCGTATAACAAAGCGCTTTGTAAGTGGGAGAGTGGCCTAGCAGGTATCGGAAATCTATCTTCAATTTTTGGGTTTAAAGAAATTCGGAATCAACGTAGCAAGTCACATCTGCGAACTCTGCGAGCCAAACAATCTAGTTCAATTCTGACTACATCAGAGTTTTATTAATAAGAAAATAGATTTACCGTCTCATTATCATGAACCTCAGTCATTCAAAGAGCGGGAAATTTACTGATTTTAACAGGTATGTAATTTTGGATGTCTTGGTGTTGTTGATTATTGTCATTTAGACAATACAGAAGACTTATATGCTGTATTTATCAATGTATTCTTAAAAACTATAATTCAAAATACGTTGATTGCTTGCATATAAGATAATAATCAAAGACCTATATGAAAATAATATAGTGCTCTAGAGCAATTGTTTGCCCAGGTTGAGAATGTTGTCTACTTTTCTTGCCGAGTAAAAACCCTAAGGAGTAAAACATGAATATATTACGAGCATTATGCCTAGCGGTAATGAGTTTTGCATTTTCTCAAAGTGCATTTGC
>JBLHIH010000153.1:0-8855 GCA_047616645.1 Flavobacterium sp.
CCAAGCCCAACTAATGCTGTCTCCGCATCAATGAGCTTATCCGAGGATATCGGTAGTACCGTACCTGCAGTTTGAAGACCTTCTATCTGCGGCAATCGATCTCTCATCTCAATGATCAGTCGCTCGGCAGTTTTTTTACCAACCCCGGATATTGCCACTAGCGCATTAACATTATCCTCAGAGACACAACGACAAAATGCGGCAACATCGAGGCCTGACAAAATCGCAATTGCCAATTTTGGACCAACACCGTTCACTTTAATCAATGAACGAAATAAACTACGTTCAGATAAGGTAAAAAACCCAAACAACAGTTGTGCATCTTCTCGTACAACCATGTGAGTATGAATAAGCACTGTTTCGTCTAATTGGCCAAGTCCAACAAAGGTAGACGTAGGAATCTCAATCTCATAGGCAACACCACCAACATCTACAAGAATGAAGTTTTCTAGTTTCTCGACCAACAAGCCCTTAATTCGCCCAATCATGAATCCTTCACCAATCTTCCCCGTCTAAAATGATTTGTGCCACCAATCCTCTTTAAATTGTGTTGTGTATTGATGTGACATATAGCAATAGCTAAAGCGTCTGCAGCATCAGATTGTGGTTTACCGGGTAGTTTTAAAAGCGTCTGGACCATATGTTGAACCTGATCCTTGGTAGCAGCTCCTGTTCCAACTACTGCTTGCTTAACTTTACGCGCCTCATATTCTGACACTGGTAATCCATGATTTACGCCAGCGAGCATAGCAACGCCTCTGGCATGACCTAGTTTCAGAGCAGACTCTGCGCTTCGGGCCATAAAGATCTTTTCAATCGCAAATTCTGTTGGTTGGTATTGATCAATAATTTCATTGATACCTGAGAATATTTCTTCAAGTTTATGTGCTAATGAGGCCTTGCTGTCTGTGCGAATGCACCCACTGGCTATGTAGATTTGTTTGCCGCCGCCACTCTCACCAATTACCTGAATAACACCATAACCGGTTACTCTTGAACCTGGGTCAATACCCAATATAACGGACATATATTGCCTACAATCTGTATTTCATGAGCAGGATCTCACAAAGATGAACCTGTAGCGAGCACTTGCTAGAGAAGTAAACTAATTAGTTTTTGACCAGAAATAGTTAAGTTTATTTGAAAAGCACAAATTTATCAGTGTGTTGAATACTTGCATCAAACACTTGCTAAGGAAGACTTATTCTAAGTCTTCGGGGAATTCAGCATTCATATAGACGTTTTGAACATCGTCCAAATCTTCAAGGTTTTCCATTAGCCTTAACACTTTCTCACTACTGGCGACATCAAGCATGGTGTAGTTTTTCGGCACCATTCCGACTTCTGCAATAGCGGGTTCAAATCCACCCTCTATCAATGCATCTTTGACGGTATGGAATTCTTCAACAGATGTTAGAACCTCTATTGATCCGTCGGTAGCTGTTTCGACATCATCGGCACCAGACTCAATCGCAATTTCCATTATAGCATCTTCATCTAACCCAGGCTCAAAATGAATTTGGCCCTTCTTATCGAACATATAAGCTACAGAGCCATTCGTTCCTAAGTTTCCACCGGATCGATCAAAGGCATGTCGAACTTCTGCCACGGTTCTATTTTTATTATCGGTGACTGTTTCCACCAAAACAGCCACACCTGCTGGGCCATAACCTTCATAGCTTAATGAACTTAAGTCTCCTCCCTCTAAGCCACCTGCCCCGCGTTTAATTGCACGTTCCATGGTGTCTTTTGGCATTTGAGATGCTTTTGCTTTATCAACAATCGTACGTAAGCCGGGATTATCCTCTACAACACCGCCACCATCTCTCGCAGCAATTGTTAACTCTCGAATAATTTTGGTAAACAATTTTCCCCGTTTAGCGTCTTGACCCGCCTTACGGTGCTTAATATTGCTCCACTTACTATGTCCCGCCATCTATCATCTCCATCGCATCTATTACTGCCGCAGCAAGCTCAAGGTCAAACTCTAAGCCAAACTCTCCTACAAACTCTCCTACAAACTCTCCTACAAACTAGGCCGAGGGCAGTTTATTCACAGAAATACTCAATTCTTTCAATTGTCTTTCATCAATTTCACTGGGCGCAGAAGTTAATAAGCAAGCAGCCGTCTGTGTTTTAGGAAAGGCAATAACATCTCGTATCGCTTGAGAGCCTGTCAACAACATCACTATTCTATCAAGTCCAAAGGCCAAGCCGCCATGAGGGGGCGCACCATAAGTCAATGCGTCCAACAGGAAACCAAACTTCGATCTTGATTCATTTTCTGAAAGATTGAGGACCTTAAAAATTTTCTCTTGAACTGACATTTGATGTACACGAATTGAGCCACCCCCTAATTCATGACCATTTAAGACCATGTCATAGGCTCTAGACAATGTTGCCCCTGGGTTTTCAAGCATCTCATCCATATCACCAATAGGATGAGTAAAGGGATGGTGTGTAGCAGACCAATTACCTTTCCCGTCGCCATCAAACATTGGAAATTCAGTGATCCAAACGGGTGCCCATTTCCGATCATATAGGTTCAAATCTTCTGCCAATTTGCATCTCAAAGCACCTAATGCGTCATTAACAATATTCGCTTTATCGGCAGCAAAGAAAATAATATCGCCATTCTTCGCGTCAACCCGTGACATGATTGAAAGTACAACCTCGTCAGGTAAAAACTTAAGAATGGGAGATTGAAGACCTGTGACGCCCGCATCGATATCGTTGACTCGAATATAAGCTAATCCTTTGGCACCATAAATGCCGACAAACTTAGTGTAGTCGTCAATCATCTTGCGACTTAGCCGTGAACCTTCAGAAAGACAAAGCGCAGCGACTCTAGAACCCAGGTCATTTGCTGGACCGCTAAACACTTTAAAGTCGACTTCTTTCATTAAATCTGCGACGTCTACAAAAGGTAGGCCAAATCGAGTATCTGGGCTGTCACTGCCATAATTTTTCATCGCATCGGCATAAGTCATAACGGGAAATTTACCCAGATCGACATCAATAAGTTCCTGAAACAATTTAACAATCATATCCTCAGAAAGATCCATGATTGCTTGCTCACCCAAGAAGGTGGTTTCAATATCTATTTGAGTGAATTCAGGTTGCCGATCCGCACGTAGATCTTCATCTCTAAAACAACGCGCAATTTGATAATAACGATCAAAACCCGACATCATTAATAATTGTTTAAAAAGTTGAGGGGATTGAGGTAGGGCAAAAAAGCTACCTTGGTGAGTACGACTGGGTACCAGATAATCCCGAGCACCTTCTGGTGTCGCTTTGGTTAACATGGGTGTTTCGATATCGACATAACCCGCGCTATCAAGATAATTACGAACAAAGTGACTCGCTCTAGAACGCAGCCGAATCTTTTCTTGCATTTCTGGACGGCGCAGATCGATATAACGGTAACGAAGGCGAATGTCTTCTCCAGCCTCAGAGTATTCATCAAGTTGAAATGGTGGGGTTTCAGATTTGTTTAAAATCGTGATTTCTTTACCCAGCACTTCAATTTGACCGGTGGGCATTTTGGCGTTAATTGCTGCGCCATCACGAGCACGGACCTGGCCTTTTATGTTGAGAACATATTCATTACGAACTTGGTCTGCTAGAGCAAACGCCTCAACTGTATCGGGATCAAATACAACCTGAACGATTCCTTCGTGGTCTCGAACATCTAAAAATATAACGCCGCCATGATCTCTGCGTCGATGGACCCAACCGCATAATGAAACTTCCGCATCAATTTCCGATTCTCTTAGCTGACCACAAAGGTGGCTGCGCATTATAAATACCTCTTTTTAAGATAAAATAGCGGTGAAACTATCAATTATTGCGACCCATTATACTGATGAGTCTTTTGTGGTCTTAGTGGAAGTCGTACTAGGCTTGCTTTCACTACTAGATTTCGATTCCTTTCCTTCAGCCTTTTTGCCTTCAGATTTATTACCATCCGAAGTTTTATTATCGGATCGATGTAGGGCATTTTTCTTTGAACCCGTTTTAAAATCAGTTTCGTACCAACCTTCTCCCTTTAAGCGAAAAGCGGCGGCAGAAACTAGCTTTTTCAAGGTGGATTGTTCGCAGCTTGGACAGTCCTTCAAAGGATCATCCGACATTTTCTGTATTTTTTCCATCTCATGACCACAGCTTTCGCATTGGTACTCGTATATCGGCATGACTAGAAATTCCTCTACAATCCTTTATCCAAAAAATTTGTACTAGCAATGCAATGCTAGAATTCGCGGTCGCGCATTATACCTTAATCCCAGAAAATGGCGACTACTGCCGCTCTTTTCAAGTGCACTGCTATGCTTAGCTATACATTCTATTAATAACTACCTTATCCATACATTCTTGAAAGGGCATTTGAGACTGACACAGCTAATAGAGGCTTATTGAAGATCAGCAGGGAAAGTAATAACTTGAGCGCGCAAGCATTTACCCCAGAAACCACAAATCAGACTCCCGCAAGAAAGATCTTTGATTTACTCGAGTCAAAGAACGTTCATGTATGTGAGGATCTTCACTTTCTCGTGCTAATGGCTTTAACAATAGAAAATCGTTCAAAAAATTGGCATCACCGAACATTTAGTACCTTAAAACTCGCCCTTCAAATTAATGGTCATGCAAATAATAAGGTTAATCGTGAGCAACTTACCGCTGCGACGCTCGCTCATGATTTTGCGATGGCGTTCTTACCAGGCGACACCATCAATAAGAAAAACAGACTCGATACTAAAGAAAGAAAGCGAATGAGATCTCATATTAGCAGCGCGGCAGACTTAATACATCGCATGGGTAAATGGGGTGAGGCAAGAAAGATTATTTTATCCCATCACGAACATGTAGACGGGAGCGGGTACTCCAAAGGCCTAGGTGATTTGGAGATTTTTGATGGGGCAAAAATACTCTCAATTGTTGATGTATTTACTGCACACGGTGCGGAAAACGTTATGCACGGCGTCATGGAAATCAATAGATATAGTGGTACACAATTTTCAAATTTTTGGTTGAATCATTTTAATTTGGCAATCAGAGAGATCTACCAACCATCTTCCAAAAACCAATCAATTCATAGCTAAGCGGTTTATCCACAAAATACTAAGTTTTTACGGGCTTTCATCACTATTCTCTTGATAGCTCAAATGCAATCACGTATAAATGGCAACACCAAAGTTTGGATATGTTTGGCATTTAGTATTCGTTCAATACAACCCACTTTGATAACAATAAATTTAATTAATTTATACAAACTATAAATATATAGGAAAGAATCAACAATGGCTGCAAAGAAGGCGTCCGCAAAGAAGACTGTTGCGAAGAAATCCAATTCAAAAGTAACAGCTAAAAAAGCTGCACCTGCTAAGAAAGTGACTGCAATTAAAGCAAAATACACTAAAAGTGCTATTTTGAGTGAGATTTCAACCAACACTGAACTCAGCAAAAAGCAAGTTGTATCTGTACTTGATGAATTGTCTACATTGATTGAGCGTCATGTTAAGAAAGGTGCTGCGGGAGAATTCACTCTTCCTGGTCTACTAAAAATTAAGACTGTTAAGAAGCCTGCTCGAAAGGCAAGAAAAAATGTACCTAACCCTTTCAAGCCTGGCGAACTTATGGATGTTGCTGCTAAGCCAGCAAGTACAAAGGTTAAGATATTACCTTTAAAAGGTCTTAAAGAATTTGTATAAAACAAAGACTTTAGTTAAAAAAGGCCGCAATAGCGGCCTTTTTTATTTAGTCTTCCCTAGATTCCTTCCTCAAGTTCAAAGAGGATAAAATAAAAAGATCAATATGAAAGCATCTCAATACACTATCGCAACACTAAAAGAAAAACCTACAGATGCCGAGGTCGTCAGTCATCAATTACTGATACGCGGTGGATTCATTCGAAAACTAGCATCAGGCTTGTACACTTGGCTGCCTATGGGACTTCGCGTCCTTCATAAAGTTGAACATATTATTCGATGCGAAATGGATGCGTCAGGTGCACAAGAAATGTTAATGCCTGTCATTCAACCTGCTGAATTGTGGCATGAATCTGGCCGCTGGCAAAAATACGATGATGGCTTGTTGCTCAAAATCAAGGATAGGCACGATAGAGATTTTTGTTTTGGTCCTACCCACGAGGAAGTCATCACTGACTTGGCGCGAGGTGAATTGAGAAGTCACAAACAGCTACCGGTAAATTTTTATCAGATACAAACAAAATTTCGAGACGAAACTCGCCCTAGATTTGGTCTGTTAAGAGCTAGGGAATTTCTCATGAAAGACGCATATTCCTTTCATGTAGACCAAGCATCTTTGGAAGAAACCTATCAAAACATGCATAACACTTACACACGAATACTCGAAAAAATGAAAGTAGATTTTCGACCTGTATTAGCAGATACGGGGAGTATTGGAGGTACGGCGTCTCATGAATTTCATATTCTGGCTAATTCGGGTGAAGATAACATAGCCTTTAGTAGTGAAAGTGATTATGCGGCAAATGTCGAATTAGCAGAAGCACTTGCTCCCCTAAAGTCTGAAGATGAACCATTAGAAATGGAAGAGATTGCTACGCCTGGTATCCGTACCATTGAACAGTTAGGAAAGTTTTTGAATTTGGCATCATCAGCATCCGTCAAAACGCTTATTGTTAAAGGCTATGATGGCAAACTAGTAGCACTCGTCCTTAGAGGTGATCATCAACTAAACACCCTCAAAGCAGAGAAACTTGCTGACATCCCCAGCCCATTAGTCATGGCTGAAGAAGAAGAAATAAAAGCCATCTTAAATTGTTCCCCCGGATCTATTGGTACTGTGAATCTTAGTATTCCTATGTATGTTGATAGAAGCGCGGATGCCCTAACAAATTTTACCTGTGGAGCTAATAAAGATGATTTTCACCTTCGTAACGTTAATTGGAGCAAAGATTGTCAAGCGACTGGTGTATGTGACCTTAGAAATATAGTTGAAGGCGACCCAAGTCCCGATGGCCTAGGTATAATTTCTATTAAGCGTGGCATCGAAGTCGGCCATATTTTCCAGCTTGGCAATGTCTATTCTGAAGCGCTCAATGCAACCGTTCTTGATGAGAAAGGACGCGCAGTCACCATGATGATGGGATGTTATGGAATGGGTGTAACACGCCTAGTCTCCGCCGTCATCGAACAATACAATGATGAAAAGGGAATGATTTGGCCAACAATAATCGCTCCTTTTCAGGTAATTATCATTCCAATAAATGGCCACAAATCTCCTGAGGTGGCTAAAGCTGCAGACGACATCTACCAATCTATGATTAATCTTGGAATAGAAGTAATTATAGATGATAGAGAAGGTCCACGTCCGGGAGCAAAATTTGCAGATGCAGAGTTAATAGGTATTCCCCACCGTATCGTGGTGGGAGATCGCGGCCTTAAAAATCAAGTCGTTGAATATGTAAACCGCCAGACCGGAGAGAATCTAGAAATTGATCTAATGAATGCGGCCAAAGAAATTAAATCCTTTATCGATAAAGAATTAGGCAAGCATTAAACAAACTTAACCTCAAAAAAAATTCTGCTATTCCAATATGTAGCGCACGCCTGCTCCCTAAACGACTTATATGACTTATATGACTTATATAAGGAGTGGGAGTGGGAGTGGGAGTGGCACGAAAAAAGTCGAGTCTGGTCTGTAAAATTTGGTTTTAAATAACTGTACTTCGACCTCATTATTGAACATCTAGGCGCAAAACTATAAATAAGTTAGACCATACTTTCAGGCAGTAAGTTTCGATAAGGAACTTACAATGGAAGTCTCCGGGGGCGCCTAGCCCAGCTGAAGTTAGTTTATGGATAATCTCTAGTTAGTGCCAGTAAGCCTTCTTTGGTCTGGGGCCCAACTAAAACTTTTTTTAATTCTCCACCCGGAGCAAAGATGTAGGTTGTCGGCAGAACCATTGGCATCTTAATACCCAACTTTTGGGAAGGGTCTTCTCTTAATACAGGGAATTCTATTTTCATTTTTTTCACCTGACCTGGTAAATCAGCAAAGTCTGGCTGATCAAAATTAACCCCTACAACCACCAATGTATCGGTATGCTCAGCGGCCAATTCATTAAGCTCAGGAATTTCTGCAATACAAGGCGCACACCAGGTGGCCCAGTAATTGACAATAAGCCACTTCTGCTCTAGATCATCTACATGGATTGAATTACCAGCAACATCTTGAAAGTCCGGTTTAGAACAGGCGCTCAACATAACTAAGATGGAATATGTCGCTATTTTCTTAAGTATCATTAACTTGTCTCGTTTGGCTATTTATTGGCACTATTTGTTATCACTAATTCGTCTTAAAAAGTGTCTCAAGATCACCTTCCATAGCGGAGCGACTATCCTTATATAGACTGGTAAAACGCTCAGATAGTTTCTTTTCCCATCCTTTATCACCTTTCACAGTGGTAGGTAATTTCCAAGGTAAACTAGTGTAAAGATCCCATACCGATATCTCACCAAGATCCTTCGACAATACCAAACCTCCTTTTTCTACAGCACGAATCAGATTCAATTCGATAAGCTGGTGTTTATAGACACTCCATTCCTCTAAGTTAATTCTGCTACCATGATCTCTAATATCAAGTTCAGTGATAACTTCGCCCTTTTGATGAGCTCTATAAAATAATTCTAATAAAAATATAATTTGGAATAATCTTTCTTCTACCTTGTGACTACCGCTAAAGCGATAGACGCCTAAACTTTTAACAAATTCCGCTCCTAGTAAAATGATGGTCCAAGAAACATAAATCCAAAACAAGAATAGTGGTACTGCAACAAAAGCCCCATAAATTACTTCAAAACTGGACTGTG
>JBLHIH010000154.1:0-8850 GCA_047616645.1 Flavobacterium sp.
TCTGCTTCTTGAGAAAGGTGTATTGTTTTGCTTCTTCTGTCGTTATGGTCCACCTTTCTTAGAATCAAACCCTTGGCAGACAAATTATCCAGTAAGCGAACCAAGCTAGGACCCTCGATACCCATTGTTCTAGCGAGCTCTTTTTGATTAACCCCATTACCCTCTTGGCGTAGATAGAATAATGTTCGCCAAGTGGCATCGGTAATGCCCTTGGGTTTGAATTTTTCATCGAAAGCGAATCGAATCCGGTTCCTAGCATTAAATAGAAGCCCGACAAATGCGTGTTCGCTAATTTGGTGATCTGAATTCGACATTAAAATATAGATAGGATGCTATTAAATAGAATGCTAAGTATATGCCTGAAGTCAAGGTTATTGTCAACAAGTCTATAATCCGTACCCACAAATGAGTATCGTATTTAACGTCAACTAACGTGGGCGTATATAGATTTGGCTTAAGAATTAGAGGCAATAGGCGGTTGAATAGCCTGGAGTTATATACCCCAAAGTATTTCATCCTTCGCGACCGCAACGCCCAATTACCTTTAAAACTTACAGATTCAGCTTTTTAAGTGGCAAATATTGAAACAAAACACGAGTGAACGGTTTCATTCCCTTTTAGCCTATCGCGTTACTTGAAAACAACAGCACAGGCCTTAAATCTGTAGAACGATGAACCGTTAGTCTGAGGATTGGCCAATGTATTTGAATGAGCTAGTGATGAACCTGCTAGTAGCCGGATTATTGCTCGCGGTTGTGCCAGTACTATTTTATTTGTACAAATCTAGCAAAAAAATAAAGATCCGAACCGGATACGTTGTAATGGGTGTTCTGGCGAGTATCGCTATTTTATTTGGCATTCCTATCATCAAACCAGAGCGCCCATTGATCGTTAAGGAAATTGTCGCACCAAAACGCGATGAAATAGATGAGGAATTCGAATCTACAGATGCTGCTAGAGGTGACTAAATGTGCTTGGAATTTCAGGTGTAAGCAAACGCTTTGCTTGCCACGTTCACCATCCCATTGTTTTAGGTGATGTTACAACACGACATCCTTTGGCCGCTATTGGCCGGACGCAGACGTGTGATTGAGTATTGGACAGATATCACGTTTACTTCCGCTTTCGATCCGAAGCGGACACGATACTCATATCGGAATTGTGCCCGAAACAGACATCGGCAAGTAAGTCCTGTGGTTCTAAGCTGTCGGGATTTAGAATTGTTCGGTTACGCGCCGAACCTCATTAAGACTTGTTTCTCCATTGGCAGCTTTCATTAACAAATTGTATCCAATCGTTTCAGTGCCATTATCAATTGCGATTGACCACAATTTGTCAAGTTCTGCGTTTTGGGCCAGTGCATCAAGGCGTTGTTCGCCTACCTCAAGGACTTCGTAGGCACCGACACGACCTTTGTATCCATTGATACATTCTTCACATCCGACTGCGATTTTGAAGCTTTTGTGAGACAACTCGCGATCCTGTTTTTGATTAAAATGCATAATCGTTTCAATCATGTCGACATCTTCAGTCGACAGAGTTGCTGACTCACTACAGATAGTACAGAGCCTTCTTCCCAGTCTTTGATTCATCAGCGTGATATAAGGAAACAAACCATCTTTTGAAAGGGTATATAACTGCATAAGACTATCAATAACGTTATTGCTATGTATGTATGACTGACATGACCAAATGACCAGTCGTTGCCATTTTGAAAGCGTATTGTGCAATCTCTTCTCCTTGAATTTCTCCAAGCAACACAACATCTGGATCAGCGTCGGGCACTTCTCTTGATAGGTCTGCAAATCGGTGCCCTTGTCTATCCTGGACCTCTAGTTGGAGGATACTCGGCATTTCTATTGCAAGCGGGTCTTCGATCGAAATAATGTGTAGCAATTGATCTTCTAGCTGCCTGAGAGAAGTATAAAATGACACGGTTTTACCACTGCCTGTAGGACCGCAGAAAATCATCAACCCTTTAGGATACGAAATTTTCTACTCGATTTTTTCAAGATCACGTTGACGGATGCCAAGCGCACTTTAAGGCATCTTTGAATTGCTAGGGTCCATAATTCGCATGTACAGAGATTCTCCCAAACTGCCGGGTAGGAGGGTACATCTGAAGTCGATGGGTTTCTGGTCCCTCTCATATCGACCTCTACCCCTGGCAGCACCAGAAATTTGTTCTTGAGGGAAGTGTCCAAACCTCTTAAATGCGTCTAATAGGTCTACGTGCAGATCAGCATCATAAAGGCAAACTCCTTAGATCTGTCCGTCTCGACGAAAGCGAACACACCCTTGAACAACGTCATCAATTGCCTTTATTTCTATGTAACTATCAGAAGAACCTGAGGAAACTACGGCAGCAATAATCTCGTTCATTGCGGCTTCAATATCGGGTAAATCGACGCATGGTTCGCCGTTGTACACTGACAACCCTGACTGAATAGTTTTTAACTGTGGGCGCCAGTCCCTGTCGCGCTTAACAAGCTGATTAAGGTTGTTAAAGGCAGGCCAACAAGAGATCGGGACACCCATCAAATGAGTCTATCAAATGAGTCTCTGATGTAGGGGGTTGCAGGAAATTCGCCCAGTCAATCGCAGGCCGAATTCGCTTATGACGTCAAAGATGATGGGTGTCCCGATCTTTTCCCCGTCCCGACCATGAAGGCGTTATTGTTGTCCAAAATACGCTTCACCGCGAAAACTTGTCGTTTTAGCCAGACTTTAAGCATCTTTTGCCAGTCAACGGCAATATCCCCTTAACCAAATATGACGCAGAGAAAATTGATGAGATTGATAAAAAACAAATCAAGCTTAAACCTACCCTTAGTAACCATGAGTTGTATGCTATTCACCTTTTGTAGCCTGGTCGAATAAACTGTTAGGCCGCGCAAGCGCGAAGCTTTCAAACATAGATCATTCACAGGATATGAAGAAATAAGATGAGAAGAATTATAGGTTTAGTGTTTTTGATAACGGTGAGTTCATCGTATGCAGGGGTTATCGATAATAATTCAGATTTAGTAAGTGCTTTAGCATTGCATCAGGCTGCATGCTCAGAAGTTGATGACATCAACGAATCTCCTTGGGATATTAAGTCCCTATATAACTGCGAGACAAAAAAACTCTTTGTACCATACCAGTTATGGACTGGTGCGAAGTGGAATGGAGATCAAGATAGTCATTGTATGCATGAAGCGGATTCAACCTTCTACGTGAATGGGACAAGTGGAACAACGATCAAGGGCCCAGTGGATTGGGAGAATCCAAAAACGCTAAATACGTTAATGATTTGGAAAAGAGAAAAATTAGATGGCTCTAAACAGCAATACTTTGCATGCAATAACAAAGGGATAGGACGTGTATATGATAGTCGAAAAGGAGGGCGTTATTACGATTTAGGTAGATGTAAATTCCCTGCGGGACAGGGGTGGGAGATCGGAAAACAACGTAAATGCAAATCGACGGTTATTGAGATTGTTAATGTTGAAATAGATTCTAATAAGAGCTTATCTGCCATAGAATTTAAGTGGTGGTACCAGAGCCGAAGTGGCGAATACGTCCATGACCATACCTATCGTTACGAACCAAATATAGGCAGTGTAAATGCTTGGAAACAGTAAGTAAGTTCTCCGGCCGCATGTAAGCCAAGCAACCTATACCTATACCTATACAGACATCAGCCACTCAGTGTCTACAAACTGCATCCTCAGCCTTTTCACCCAAAAAATTCTTAACGAGTGTACATCCAGAAATCGAAAACGTGGGGGCTACTTCCCTTGTAAGTTCCTTGTCGAAACTCACTGATTGAAAGTATTACCTAACATATATTCTGTTTTGCAGATTTTAGCCAAATGCACCTATTTATGGACGGGAACTCACTACATGGTTGATGTGGATGAGAACATCATCATGGATGTAGAAGCTTCTCGATTATTTGGCCGAGGAAAAACAGATAGAGCCTCACTTGCCTGTTTGGGATAAATCAGAGCGCAAAGATGACACTTACATCATTAGCGACTTTCGATGGAATGAAGAAACTGATGAATACGTTTGCCCCGGAGGTAAACAACTATTATGGAAAAAATACAAGTCCAAAGGAACAGGTATTACAAAGGATAACACCATGATCTATCGATCAAGTGTGAGTGACTGCAAGGACTGTTCTTTAAAAATGATGTGTTGTCCAAATACAAGCCACCGAAAGATTGCTCGGAACTAATCAAATAGAAACCTCGCTAATGGCTGCCTGAGAAAAGACAGTAGGTCCAACAGAACCGACTTTTTCAACAGTATCGGCACATTCCTGCCATTATGGTGAAACAAAATAAGGGTATCTGGATATAAGATCTTGAAGTCTACAAAAGCGAGCTCATAAAGGCATCCATTGCTGCCAACATTTCATGTCTTGTATGTTCTAAAAGTGCGGCATGATCAGCATCTTCTAAGACAATCCACCATTTCTTCGCAGTGTTTAATCCTGTAAAAAGGTCTGCATGAACAGCGTCGCGGGCAAGGGGGTCAAATTCCCCTTGTATTAGTAAGGTGGGTACAGCTACCTTTGTTGGGTCGAGCGCATGCCATTCGTCTAGATTCTTGAAATCCACTCTGATTGGATCGGCGAGCAGTGCTACTCGAACATATTCATCAATGGCGCGTTGGCTAATACTGCCCTCGATGATGAAGTCACTAGCGGCATGGGTCTTGGTATTTTTCTTTGCTGGTGCTTTGGCGGGGTATGTACTCGGGTATGGAGGTTTGCTCTCACTTAGGGGGTAACCAATTAAGGTGATGGATCTCATCAAAGTAGGCGCCATTTGAGCAACCAATTGAGCTGCGCGCGAACCATTGGACCATCCGTAAATATGCGCTATATCTGCACTGCGATTATTGACCCATTTTGTGATGGCGATGACGTCTCTCGCATGACGATTAGGCGTTAACCAACCACTTGAATCTCGTGGGGTCTTGCCGTATCCCCTGCCATCAAGGGCATAAACATCGTAGCCCAATCTATTTAAGGCATCCATTAGGGAGAGATCTTCTCCTTTTACCTGCAAATCAAAATCGGGAAGTGAGCTATAGGTTCTGCCATGAAGCAGTAAAACGGTCGCCTTGGGAGACTCAATGGTCTTACTCCACACCACCATGGGGTGATTGTCTGCCAATACAGTATGTTCGCTTAGATTTGCGGCAAAAATAGAGATAGGGAAGCATACCCATAAGAGGAGCAGGCGCATGTGTTCTTCCAATTAGAAAATTGGCTGAGCATATCATGCTCAAGTAAATGGCGAAGTGAATGATGGGTGATTGTGATTGATTGATAAATACGATCACTAATAGAGAAATTTTTAATTGGATTTAACGACTCACATAATTTATTTTACATATGCCTATTCTTTGAAGAATGTTTTGAAAGGATTGGGATAAATAATGCGTTTGTAGGACCTTATTACTAAGACCTTAATACTGGAGGGCGAAATGTCGCTAAAAGGAACAAAAACTGAACAGAATCTAAAGGATGCCTTTGCGGGAGAATCTCAGGCTAATCGTCGTTATCTATATTTTGCAGCAAAAGCGGATATTGAAGGTTACAACGATGTAGCGTCCGTTTTTCGCTCTACTGCAGAAGGAGAAACTGGACATGCTCACGGACACCTAGAGTATCTAGAAGAGACGGGTGATCCTGCTACAGGCCTACCTATCGGTGGAACATCGGATAATCTCAAGTCTGCGATTGCGGGCGAGACCCATGAATACACAGATATGTATCCTGGAATGGAAGCATCTGCTCGCGAAGAAGGTTTAGACGAAATCGCTGATTGGTTTGAGACTTTAGCAAAGGCTGAGCGTAGCCATGCTAATCGCTTCCAAAAAGCCTTAGACAGTCTAGACGATTAAACGGGTAAATGTAGATGGCAAGTAAAAGGGAAGGTAACTTAGAGGCGCCTACCAGGCACCCACTTGAGTGGAAGTCTGAAAAGTTCTGGGACAAAGATGATTTGTTTTCTGAATTAGAGCGGGTCTATGATATTTGTCATGGTTGTCGCCGATGTGTCAGTCTTTGTGACTCCTTCCCTACTTTGTTTGATTTGGTAGATGAGTCACCCACCCTCGAAGTCGATGGCATACCCAAAGCAGACTATTATAACGTTGTAGATCAATGCTATATGTGTGATCTTTGTTATATGACAAAGTGTCCCTACGTTCCACCCCATGAGTGGAACGTAGATTTCCCTCATCTTATGCTGAGAGCAAAAGCACAACGTTATAAGGAAGAAGGTGCATCCTTTAGAGATGAAGTGCTAACCAATACCGACGCCGTTGGTAAATTAGCATCCATTCCTGTTGTTGATGTCACTGTGAATGCCCTAAACAGTAATGGCTTATTTCGGAAAGGTTTAGAGAAGACCCTTGGCGTTCACCATGAAGCCCCAGTGCCAAAGTATCATTCAAAAACATTACGTAAGACCTTTGATAATAAACTGTCTAAAACTGATGCCTTTGAACAAAAAATAGTGGGAAGAACACAAGGCAAAGTTGCTTTTTATGCAACCTGTTATGGAAATTACAATCAGCCCCATCTCGGTGATGATTTTATCAGTATCTTTGAACACAACGAAATTAAAATTGATTTAGTGACCAAAGAAGCGTGCTGCGGTATGCCTAAGCTAGAACTAGGTGACCTAGATAGCGTCAATAAGCTTAAAGAGGCGAACATCCCCGTATTGGCTGCTTTAGTGGATGAAGGTTATGACTTAATTGCGCCGATACCATCCTGCGTATTGATGTACAAACAAGAATTACCCCTTATGTATCCAGACGATCCAGATGTGATTAAAGTAAAAAATGCCTTTTTTGACCCCTTTGAGTATTTGTTTCTTCGACATAAAGGAGGCGAGTTTAAAACAGATTTCACGTCAGCCCTTGGTGACGTCAGTTATCAAGTAGCTTGCCATTTAAGAGTACAAAACATCGGATACAAGACCCGAGACATACTTAACCTGATACCCGATACGCAAGTCGCCGCTATTGAGCGCTGTTCTGGTCATGATGGAACCTACGCTGTCAAAAAGGAAACT
The DNA here is from genome assembly GCA_047616645.1 of Flavobacterium sp. GTDB lineage: Bacteria > Pseudomonadota > Gammaproteobacteria > Pseudomonadales > Azotimanducaceae > JAHRVQ01. The sequence continues at coordinate 7,086 of JBLHIH010000154.1, forward strand.
AGAGAAAAGTCCCTAAAAATCGCAAAAGCAGTAGTACGACAAGTAGAGAAAAAAGAACCTGTACATTTTACAAGCGACTGTCCTATGGCAGGTGTGCAAATAGCAAGCCTGGCCGAAAATATAGATGCATCGCCACACCCAATTTCTTTGTTACGACTGGCCTACGGTATTTAATCATGAGCGTATTAACGAAAAATGATCTCTGGTCATTGGAACAATATTCTGAAGAGCGTGCTGGTTTTCGCGACCAGGTATTAACGCATAAAAAAAATCGGAAATTGATGGTGGGAAACCACATGCAGTTGATATTTGAAGATCGATTGACGATTCAATATCAAATACAAGAAATGCTGAGAATAGAGAAAATATTTGAAAGGGATGGCATTCAGGAAGAGCTGGATGCATACAATCCCTTGATTCCAGATGGGAATAACTGGAAGTGTACAATGTTTATTCAATATACCGATGTTGAGGAACGCATCGAGCAGCTAAAAAAACTATCAGGAGTCGAGCACAAAGTCTGGATTCAAATAGGCGACACAGAACGCATTTTCCCCATCGCTGATGAAGACATGGATAGAACAGATGCGCATAAAACTTCCGCTGTTCATTTCCTTCGGTTTACCCTTGACGAGGATCAGATCTTAGCGGCGAATGAAGGGCAGGTGATGTGCGTCGGCGTCGATCATCCAGCCTATATTGTGGATTCTCATCATATTCCTGAAGGCATAAAACAATCGCTTATCAAGGATTTGTTATAGCCTTAAAGTTTATCTGAAAAATTGAATTAAAAAGCTGCATTGTTTATTCCTTATTCAAGTGAATGCAGCGCGTTACAAGTGCCGCTTCGACTTAACTTTCTCCCTGCGATAGTGATACGATATCATTGCGGACTGTATTGATGCTCGTGTAATAAACGCGTGCTTTAACTATGAAAGGGTTTGAAAATTATTACTGATAAATACTCCCAATCTCCTGGCGACGCTAAAACTTTGTCGCCTAGTTTTTACCTATCTCAATATTTACATAAACAAAAGAGTAATAGTCGTGAAAAATGATTGGCATCTGGCAGTGCGTTGCCGGCGGTTTGCCCATGCAAGCGTTTTAATATTTGCAGCTTCATTGGTACCTCTTGTGGCGTTTGCCGCTGACCGCTAATCGGTCTTCCAAGAAGCGCAAGAACATTTACAGCAAGGGCGTGCAACAGACGCTTATGATCTGCTATCTTAATATGAGTTAGATTGGTCGGGTGAACCTAAAAACCTCAGTTGACAGCATACCGCCAGCGTTATTTTAAACGTCATCTGATCCTAGAAAGTCTGCGAACTTTACATTACTCCGTTAAATATTGATCATCTGGCAGTCTGAGTAATACACCTCTTAGATATTTCTTCATTGCTTCTGTCAATATTCGACACCAACATTCCATCGACGTTAACTGCGGTGCATTCGCTTTTAAAGCATCAAAAAACCGTTGAATCCGCTCAAAGGTTTCCCTTACATGAGTAGATTTTGCATGCGTGCGGGTAATGGTAGACTTGTGATCGCTTCCATGTGCTTGTCTGGATTCGCCAAACGGGCAAATATATTCCACCAGTTATAGATCAGCGCAATCATTCGAGCGATCATTCGAGCAATGATCCGACATGGTTTAATATCCTGTGTCGTGAAACCACCCCAACCCCAATGATTTTTAATTTCATCAAAGTTGTTTTCACAGTCAGCACGATCTCGGTAGTGCTGAACAATAGTCAATGCTTCATCT
>JBLHIH010000155.1:0-8812 GCA_047616645.1 Flavobacterium sp.
GAAGAGGTTTTTGAATTGCCTGCTGCTAAGGCTTTGGTCTTGGAAGAAGCCATGCCTGATGGTTCAATTTCAAAGCGCGTTCAAACTGCTGTGTTTAAGATTTCTGACTAGCGCTCTCACTAGCGCTCTCACTAGCGCTACTAATAAAAGAGGGACTCACTCTGTAGCAAAGCCTTCGAATCTTGGCGCCTCATTTCCGCAATCAAGCCAACTCACTCTTTCACTATCAAAAATATTGGCTTGCGGCATGATATTGGGTTCGCCGTGAAGGCACCCTACAGGAACGAGTAAAGATGTTTTGTTTTTTGTAACAACAGGCAAAGCCGAACCACAGTGAGAACAAAAAGCGTAGGAAAAAGATCTTGAGGGGTGACTGTAATTATGAACGGAGTCTAATCCTGTCATCCATTGAATATTATCGACTGTAGTGAAAACATTTGCGGCAAAAGCAGAACCTGTTAGATGCTGGCATTGTTTGCAGTGGCAAAAATAAAATGTATCAAATGCATTGTTTAGTTGAAAATTGACCTTTCCGCAGAGACAAGCACCTTTTATTTTTTCGCTCATATGTCCCTATCCTTTAATAATAGTTAATCAACAATGGCTTGCCTTACTTGTGAAAAAAATTCGTTTGCGGCTTTATTATTAATCCATCTGACAACAATAACGAGGTCTTTAGTTTCGTCAACGAATATAATATTTGAGCCTGCGCCTGCGAAAAAGTAACTAGATTCTGGTAAGTCAGGCATTCTAACTTGTTCGGTATTGAGAAAGTAGTTCATGTATCCATACTTTAGATTGGCCTTGCCTTGTGTTCTTGACTTAGAGATCCAATCTTTTGAGAGAATTGTTTTTCCGTCCCAACGACCTTTGTTTATGGCAAGTAACCCTAAGCGAGCAAGATCGCGTGCAGAAATAAACATGCCTCCTCCCCAGTGACCTCCACCGCTGACGGACTGAATATTCTGACCGTCAATGTTCACCCAAGAGTTTTTGTATCCATGCCATCGCCAGGTGTTTGATGCGCCTATAGGATCCATTAACAAGTCTTTAAGTACCACCGGCAAGGGTTTACGCCAAACGTGCAATAAGGCTAAAGCCAAGACATTAACGCGAACATCATTGTATTTATACTTTGTCCCGGATGGCGGCGTTTCTTTGGCAAATTCTGCCCAGGTATTTTCTCCGGGTCGGTCTGCCCAATCTGGCTTTCCCCATAACTCCCCGCGCCAGTAACTTGTTTGCCTTAATAAGTGATCCCAAGTAATTGTACTGTTATGTTCGCCACTGAAGTGCTCTGTTGGGACATAAGGCCCGACTAGGTCGTTTACATTTTTTATAAGGCCTCGATCAAAGGCAAGCCCTGCAGTACTTGATAGAAAAGTCTTAGAAATACTATGGGTCATGTCGACTCTTTTTGGTTCTCCCCATTCGGCGACAATGTAGCCATTACGAATGACCATGCCGGTAAATTCACCCCTAGATTTCATGGGACCAATGACTTCATCAAAAGGCTCTTTTGTGAATTGATACATGGATCGAACTTTCTGAAGATCTTTGACATCAAGATATTTAGCGAGTTCTTTGGGAAGTTTTGATTCATTGGCTTTCGCGAACTCGATAGCCTTGATGAGTTTTTCTTCATTAAACCCCGCTTTATCGGGTGTTACGGTCGACCATTGGTCTTTTTTTGGGAAATAGGCTTCTGCCGCACTCAAGCTGGGCAAAGACAGTATGTGGATAAATACTAGGCCTAATATTAAATGTCGCATGTACAGCTCTAAAAAATGAATAGATTAAAAATCACTGCGCTATTTTATTAATCAGTTTACAAAGCTAAGGCGCATTTGCCAGAATAACGCGTTAAAGAGTATACGCAACAAGGGAATGGTAGATGATTACAGTTTACACCGCTAAAAAAATTATAACCATGAATAACTCCTGGCCTGAAGGCACAGCCGTGGCGGTACGTGATGGCATCATATTAGAAGTGGGCTCCTTGGCGTCTCTTGGGCCGTGGTTGGATAAGGGGTTGGATAAGGGGTTGGATAAGGGGTTGGATAAAGAGTCCTATCACATTGATCATCGCTTCTCCGAGAATGTCATTATGCCGGGTTTGATCGATCCTCACCTGCATCCCATTATGGCGGCAGTACTTTTGCCTATGCAATTTATCACAGGCCTTGAGTGGCATTTTCCATGGGAAAATATTCCTGCTACAACCACAAGCGACGCTTTCGTGGCGAAACTAAAATACTATCGTGATGAGGGACGTGACAAGAACCCCGACCAAACGGAACCCTTTTTTAGTTGGGGATACCACAAACACTGGCACGGTGAAATCAATCGACATTTGTTGGACGAAATTTTTGGCGAACAACCTGTAGTCGTATGGCAAAGATCCTTCCACGAAGTCTATTTAAATTCCGCCATGATGGAACAGTTGGGTATTTCAAAGGAAAGTGTTGAAGGTCGACAGCAGATTGATTTTGAAAATGGTCATTTCTATGAAAATGGCTTGGGCTTTGCCATTGCAAAACTAAACCCCATTATCATGTCCCCAACTTGGATAGATAAAGGTTTAGATAGGTTAAAACAACTCGTGCATTTTGGAGGACAAACGACTGTTGGTGATATGGCCGTCGGTATTTTTGATTTTGATATGGAATGGGACACAGCGCAAAGAATGATCGACTTGCCAGATACGCCTTATCGTGTTCTCTGTGTGCCCCACCAAGCCACCTTGAGTCATAAGAAAGGTGGATTAGAAGCCGGTGAAAAGTTTATTAGTACCCTATCAGAACGCAACACTAATAATTTCAGATTCCCCAAAAAGGTTAAACTGTTCACAGATGGTGCCTTCTTCTCTCAACTTGCCATGATGCAAGAACCGGGCTACATCGATGGGCACTTAGGGGAATGGTTGACGCCACCAGAAACCTACGAAAAAGTCGCAAGACTATATTGGCAACAAGGTTATGAAATTCATGTTCACTGCACCGGAGATTTAGGTCTCGAATTAGCACTTGATACTTTAGAAAAACTTCAGTGGGAAAGACCAAGATTTAATCATGGTTATACCATCGAACATTTTGGCTTTAGTACACCTGAACAAGTCCATCGCATAAAAGCATTAGGTGCTCGTGTCTCCGCGAATGTTTATTATCTTCACGAACTCAGTGCTGCCTATAGCAATGTCGGGATTGGATTTGAACGGGCATCTCAAATAGCGAGACTGGGTGCTTGTGAAAAAGAAGATATTCTTTTTGCGCTTCATTCTGATTTTCCGATGGCCCCAGCCCTGCCACTTCATAGTGCTTGGGTAGCCTGTACCAGATTAAATTGCGAGGGAAATGTGGTGGCCAAAAATGAGCGTGTCAGCTTACATGAAGCATTGAAGTCAATTACGATTAATGCAGCGAGAATACTCGGTTTGGAGAATGAAACCGGTAGTATCCGATCAGGGAAAAAAGCAGATTTTGTCATTCTCGATCAAGACCCCTATGAAATTGGTGCAGAAGGATTAAAGCAGATCCAAATTCTGGGGACGGTTTTTGAAGGCAAGCATTTTCCGGCTGAATAGTCTGATGTTAGATAACTTACCTGTATCTATTATTTGCGGTTATCTTGGTAGCGGTAAGACGACCTATATTAATCAAAAACTAAAAGAGTCCCAAGGTATCCGTTATGCCGTTTTAGTCAATGACTTTGGCGAATTGAATATTGATGCTGCACTTATTGAGAGTGAGACCGCTGATATTATGAACTTAGTGAATGGCTGTGTTTGTTGCTCCATTTCCAACGACATGTACAAGGCGCTAGAAGCCTTAAGATTAATGGCTGGTAGAATTGATTACGTACTGCTTGAGGCCAGTGGTGTCGCTGATGGTAAAAAGGTGAAAGCGCTTATTGTAAACTCCCCAGGTTATACCTTAAAGCAATGCCTTACTTTGGTTGATGTCACTCGAATCAAATCACTCATTAAAGACAAGTTTGTTGGCAAGCATGTACTGGAACAAATTTTAGTTGCTGATGCCGTTAATTTTACTAAGACAGATTTAGTGACCAAGTGTGAATTGGAAGACTTTCGATCTTGGTTTGCATCAATAGGCGCTCATCCCACCTCCCACCCAAGGAAAGATCACCCAAAGTATTTTTCAGCATCGCTGCTGAGTCGTAAGCCAATTAGTCGGGAAAGCTTAACCAAGTGGTTGGATGAAATGGATATTCGCGTACTACGCTTAAAAGGATTCGTTTATCTTGAGGATGACGTGGAAAAACAATACTTGCTGCAGTACACAGAGTCATCCTGGACCTTGGATGTCAGAGATAATTGGTTAACGCCACCAAAGAGTGCGTTAACGATGATTTCGTCCGAGCCTTTATCACTGAGCCTGCCGTGATAAGGTTGAGCTAAATTGATACTGGCCGATATCGGACAAGTGAGCGTTCGCCACTCGCCATTTCTTTCTTGAAAGTCGAACCCCATCTTATCCAGCCTAATGGGTACTTTTCGCCAAACATCTCTAAAGATTTATGGATTGTCATCGGGTCTTCGATAATACTTGATACAGCGCTGATTCTAGGGAGTTCTTTATATTTCGCTTTCGTCCAGACCCCTAAGTCGCCAATCCAGATACGGGTATGTTCTAGGCCCAAGCGGGGAGCAGTGGCTCGCCAACTCGCTGTTTTAGTACAAACGTAAATATCGAGACCATCCCACACAAACCAAATTTCAGCTTGGCAACGACTCTCTTTGCCGTTGGTTTGGATGGGGGTAATGTAAATAAGATCAGATGATTGTAGTGTTGCGCTTATCTCTTGGGAAAAAGCCACTTCCGTAAAAAACGCAGGAAACGCCGCAATACTGCCACCCAAAAGTGAATATTGTAATAATCTTCTTCTCTTAATCGCCATCCTTACGCCCTCTTTATTGTGTTTTGTAATGGATAAGACCGTCAAATCTGTAAAGGGTTTCCGCATTCCCGGTAATTCACCTAAAATAAGTATTGAATTTCCGCGCTACACCAGTATACTCGCGGCCCTTCACGGCTCATACATAGTGAGCGCAGTTTACCAGGTAATTCCATGTCCGATTCCAAGCCCGAACCCATGTCCGAAATCACGCAATTTAGCGATTTAAACCTACCCGATAACCTCCTAAAAGCCCTTGCAGCAGTGGGTTACGAGACGCCATCTCCTATTCAGGCTCAAACTATTCCACCCTTGATGGAAGGAGCTGACGTCCTAGGTCATGCGCCAACCGGTACAGGTAAGACTGCGGCATTTGCCCTACCCTTGCTCTCTCGCCTCGATATGACGAGTAAACATGTGCAAATAATGATCTTGGCCCCAACTCGCGAGTTGGCGATTCAGGTATCAGAGGCACTTTTAAAGTATGCAGCTTTCATCAAAGGTTTTAATGTCTTACCTATCTACGGTGGACAGCCTTATTCAGGACAAATTCACCAGCTAAAACGTGGTGTCCAAGCAGTAGTCGGGACGCCAGGTCGAGTGATGGACCACATGCGCAAGGGTACGCTTAAGCTAGATAATCTGCAGGCACTGGTACTTGATGAAGCTGATGAAATGTTACGAATGGGCTTTATTGATGATGTTGAGTGGATATTGGAACAAACCCCAGAGAAACGACAGATAGCATTGTTTTCTGCCACCATGCCGACCCAAATAAAAAAGATTGCGCAGCGTTATCTTAACAATCCAATAGAAATCAAAATAAAGACTAAAACCGCCACAGCCGACACGATTCGTCAGCGGTATTGGTTAGTGAGTCATCTACACAAGCTAGATGCGCTAACACGTATTTTAGAAGTTGAACCTTTTGATGCGATGTTGATGTTCGTACGAACAAAAACAGCGACTGTTGAGTTGGCAGAAAAGTTAAAAGCCAGAGGTTACTCAGTTGCGCCATTAAATGGCGATATTATTCAGAAGCAACGTGAGCAAACTGTTGAGAGGCTAAAAAGTGGCGCTTTAGATATTATTGTTGCGACAGATGTTGCTGCTCGAGGTTTGGATGTAAGCAGAATCAGTCACGTTATTAATTATGATATTCCCTACGATACTGAGTCATATATACATCGAATAGGTAGAACAGGAAGAGCCGGGCGAGAAGGTGATGCCATTTTGTTTGTCGCGCCCCGTGAGCAACGGATGTTAAAAACCATTGAGCGAGCGACGAATAAAACGATCGACCGATTGGAATTGCCCACCACGGAAATGGTGAATAACAAGCGCATTGCAACATTTAAGCAAAGTATTACTGATACTATCGCAGCTGGTGGTTTAGATTTTGTACAAAATATTCTCTCCCAGTACGAGCAAGAACATGATACGCCTGCGATAGAAGTAGCGGCTGCTTTGGCGAAAATGTTTCTTGGGAATAAATCACTACTTCTCGTTGAAAAGGAACAGTCAGCTAAGAAAAATACCAGATCTCGTAATTCAGAGTCTCGTAATTCAGAGTCTCGTAATTCAGAAGCCCGAAACTCGGAAAATAAAGGCGGCTCGGCTCGACCGCCAAGAAGATCCAAATCTAAAGAAACGCCAGCTGGCATGGCGAAATATAGAATTGAAGTTGGACATGATCAAGAAGTGCAGCCGGGCAATATTGTCGGTGCCATTGCTAATGAAGCCGGGTTAGATGCAAGCGATATTGGTTCAATCGATATTCAAGATGACCACAGCTTTGTAGATCTGCCGGAAGGCATGCCTCGAGATGTATTTCGGGATCTTAAAAAAGCATGGGTTTGTGGAAGGCGCATGAACATTTCTAAGTTTGATCCTGTTGCTCGAAAAAAACGCGAAGAAGAAGGTACTGAGGATAAGAAACGTAAAGATAGGGGCGATAAGAGAAAGCCCCGACTTCCTTCAGGCGAAAAGAAGAAATCGGACAAGAAACCAGAGAAGAAGCTGGAGAAAAAAAAGAAAAGAAAGCCTAACAAGGAAGCCTAAAAAGGAAGCCTAGGCAATGATTGTTACTGAGTTTGAACGTTTTATTTTACGTTGGCTCACAACGGCAGATAGTGCATTCATCCTTAAGATCTATAATACTGATGGGTTTCTTCAATACGTTGGGGATCGAAACATACGTAGTCTTGAGGACGCACATCAATTTCTTCTTTGAGGGTGAATATTCTGAATCCAGCCCTGATAGCAATAACGATACAAGCGTAGATCTTTACGGAATGTCTCTACAATAGATTTCTTGTCGTTTGACTTCTATATTGAAATCTGGCAAAAACCCTATCTTTCGCCAATGCCTACCCGCCCATGCTCAAATTGGATCACATCATGTATGCCTGCTTAGATCTTGGTGAAGGCATCAAAGAAATTGAATTGCTTACCGGTGTGATACCTGTGTTTGGCGGCGTCCATATTGGCAAGGGGACACAGAATGCCTTGTTTTCCTTAGGCAACAACCGTGGTGCTGACCAGTATTTTGAAGTCATTGCGCCAGACCCAAACCAAGACATTAATAGTGATCTAGTGAAAAGTGCTGGTATTCGGACTTGGGCTGTCGCATCGAATGATCTTATCAAACAACAGCTTGTTGCAGATTCCTTAGGATATAAGAGTGAGTTAGTTTCAATGTCTCGCGGGCTTCCTGACGGGGGGCTATTAGAGTGGAAGCTATTATTTATCGTTGGACACGGCTTTTCTTTCCAATTTCCGTTTTTTATCGATTGGCTGGGTAAGCCCAATCCTTCGTCCGCTACGCCTGTAGGATGTGAACTTCGGACATTTAAAATAAGGTCTGAAAAATCAAGCGAACTCATTAAGTTACTTGCGGCCTTCGACATTGGGGATGTGAATGTCGAACAAGGAATTGACGGAATGTCTGCTATTCTTTCTAGCCCTGAAGGCAAGGTGATTATTAGTGGATAAGGGCTTACAAATGAAGGTTGCGAATGATGGCATCATTCAAGTTTTATTGTAGTACCTATCTCTATTTTCTTTTCGTGAAAAGCAGTTAAAAAATGCAGTTGAAGAATATCGAATAGTTCATCCCAATTCGGTTTTAAGGGATATGATAGTGGTCTTTTAAATTACCTTGAAGCCGAATATTAAGTTGATAGTTTTTGGTGATATCGATAATCTTCTGCGGAATAAATCGAAACGTGACAGGATATATAGTGTATGGGTATAGAACTAATCTCTAGTAATCAAAGTTTTGGCGGTTTGCAAAATCGCTACAAACACGATTCCACCGAACTCTCTTGTTCAATGACGTTTTCCGTTTATTTGCCCAAAGCGGCACTTCATGCCGAAGAGCAGCACTTCCCAACATTATTCCCCACCTTATATTGGTTATCCGGATTAACGTGCACAGATGAAAACTTTGTCCAGAAAGCTGGTGCTCAATCCATCGCCTCGGAACTTGGCGTAATTTTGATTGTCCCTGATACGAGTCCCAGAGGAGAAGGTATTCCAGATGACAAGGATGGGGCTTATGATTTTGGTTTAGGCGCCGGTTTTTATTTGAACGCGACGAATGCGCCCTGGCAAAAAAATTATAGAATGTATGAATATATATCTAATGAACTGCCTAATGTAGTCGAGGAAAATTTCCCAGTTGATACTGATGCTCAATCCATATTCGGCCACTCTATGGGAGGTCACGGTGCATTAACTATCGCCTTAAAGAACCCAGATAAATTTAAATCTGTTTCTGCCTTTGCACCCATCTGCTCCCCCATCAATTGTCCTTGGGGGCAGAAAGCCTTGGGTTTGTACTTAGGTGAAGAGACTACTAACTGGCAGCAATACGATGCCGTAAGTTTGATTAAAG
>JBLHIH010000156.1:0-8596 GCA_047616645.1 Flavobacterium sp.
ACATGTCTACAGGCGTGAATATGGGTCGCCAAGGCACGCTTTGCTATCACCTATTATTTATGCTGAGCATGGTTACCGGCAACTTAGATCGAGAAGGTGGGAACTACTATTCATTGGGTTTTTATCCTGCTGCTAAGGCTGGTAAATCACAATCTGATGACCCGTTTTTTGAAAGCCCCTTCGGTGCGATGAGAAAAATTCGTGGTTCTCTGCCTGGTAACATGATGGCGGACATCATTCTGTCGGAAGACAAACCCATCAAAGCGATGGTTGTTATTTCCGGAAACCCATTAATTTCTGTCGGTAATAGCCGACGTTTGCGTGAAGCCTTTGAATCTTTAGCGCTGCTAATTGTGATTGACATTTATCATAATGCGACAGCCGAGTTAGCAGATTTTGTTTTACCTGCTACTGGGATGTATGAGCGTCAAGATATCAATATGTGCGGTTTGGGTATGCAGGATAAACCCTATGTTCAATATACGGATTTTATTGTACCTCCACAGAAGGACAGAAAGCCTGAATGGTGGATACTGGGTCGCCTAGAACAGGCACAAGGATTTGAGTCCATCTTGGATGATGCTCATGAGTCAAATCTCTTTGGGCGCACCGATCATATGTTGAGCCAGTCGGGATTGAGTATTAAGGCACTCAGTGAGATGCCAGGCGGGACTGCTGTATTGCCAGTAAAAAAACCCGGTAAGTTTTACTCAGATTGGATTCAAACAGAAAGCCAAAATGTAGACTGTAGTCCTGTCTTGCTTGAAGAATCTCGCCTTGAATGTGAAAGGATATTCTGTGAACTTGATGAAGAAGAAGGGCAGTTAAAAATGATCTCAAGAAGGACTAACTACATGGTAAATAGTTGGTTTCATAATGTGCCCTCCTTAAAGAGAAAACATCAATTAGTGAACCCGCTCTTTATGCATCCGGAAGATGCTAGAGCGAGAAACCTTGGAGAAGGCTCCAAAGTCCAGATAGAAAATGATAACGGTTCTATAGAGTCAACGGTTGCATTGGACGATGGATTAAAGCTCGGCACCGTTGCGATGACCCATGGTTGGGGACACGACAAAACGAGAATGAATACCGCCAAGGCCTATGCAGGAGTGAATGTAAATGAACTGCTGCCGTCTGGAATAGGTAGTTATGAGAAAATAAGTAATCAAGCTTTTATGACCGGCATCCCGGTAAATGTAGAAGCTTGTCCTTAACATTGTTATGAAGAATAGTTTGGAGAGAAGGTGTTATTAGATTTACATACGCATTCGATTAAGTCGGATGATGGTCGAGCAAAAGTAGAAAATTATTGCCAGTGGATAAAAGCTAAAAACTTGCCTATTGACGGTTTTGTTCTTACCGAACATCGTCAATTTGATTTTGATTCTGATTATGCCTCTTTGGCAGATAAATTCGATCTGACGATATTGAAAGGCAGCGAAGTTGAAACAGAATACGGACATGTACTGGTTTTTGGTGTGACCGAAGCCCTTCATCAGGCAATGGATTTTACTTCGACTCAATTGTCATTGGCCTCTGTTATTGCGCTGAGTGATGCGCATGGAGCGGTCGCAGTTCCCTGTCATCCTGGGCGTCCGCGCGTTGGCATGTTTGCCCATACTGATGAATTGGGCGTGCCTGAAGGCGTCACGATTGTCGAAATCTATAATGGTGGAAGTCGAGACCAAGAAGATCGAATCGCTATCGATAATGCCCAATCCCTAGGTTATCAAGGTATTGGAGGAAGCGATTCCCATATCGTCAGTCACATTGGTCGTTGCGCAACTCGGTTTAGCCATGATATCAAATCCATGGACGAACTCGTTGCTGCCTTAAAATCTGGTTCGTTTGAAGCCCTTAGCTTGAAATAAAGCCCTTAGCCAAATAAAGAGCCCTTAGCTTGAAATAAAGCCCTTAGCCAAATAAAGAGCCCTTAGCTTGAAATGAAGCCCTCAGCCAAATAAAGAGCCCTTAGCCAAATAAAGCCCTTAGCCAAATAAAGCCCTTAGCCAAATAAAGCCCTCAGCCAAATAAAAAGCCCTTAGCTTGAAACACTGAGAATCTTTTCTGTGAATGTTATCATCCAGTCACAATGACAATGTGAGATAACATTTGGACACCAATAAAGACATCGGCGATGAAGATATACGCCTGCTACGTGATAAGTATCTACATTCAGATTTTGACGAACGGCTATTTGATGTAGATCCGGCTAAGACTATTGAATATGCGCGCTTATGTGGTGAAGTTGCATCACGTTTTCTGGATAGTGATGACGATGATTTTCAAGCATCGCCGACCTTTATCGGGTCGTTAAGCGGCAGTAGATCATTACCCAAAGGTTTCCCAAGATTTGGTTTGGGAATGGATGCAGGGAAAGGCGTTGAGTGTTTTAAACCTGTTCGGCCTGGCCACGTCGTCACGGGTAAAACACACTTACATGATATTTATACTAAAACCGGTCGATCTGGCCGCATGGTATTTGTAGTCACGAGAATTGAATTTTATGATGCGAGTGGAGAACACCTTGCTAATTCTGATAGTCGGATCGTGATGAAGGAGAAAAAATAATGCCAATAAATCACATAAGCGATGTGGAGTTTGGTGAAGATCTCCCCGTTTTTGAACCCGACACCTCATTAGAAACCGTAAAGACTTTTGCTGCTCTAGTGGGTTGGGGTGGTGCTAGATTTTCAGATCATGAGGCTGCAAAAAAGGAAGGATTTCCCGGTGCAATTGTCCCCGGTATTCTGAGTCAGGGTTACCTTGTGGCGATGATTCACCATTGGGCGCCTCAGGCGGAAGTAAAAGCCATTGATACTATTTTTAGGGCGGCTGTCATTGCTGATGAGGCTCATCAGATAACCGGGGTTGTTACGGATATTAATGAAGAGGACGGCTTAGTCGAAATCGACATTACCGTAATAAACGGTAAAGGCGAGACCCGCGTTTTTGGCACTGCGACGGTAAGCATTTAAGCCCAGCGTCGCCTGATTGAATATGTAGGCTCAAAAAAGCGCTCTCGAATTAATGCCGACTTATTTTTGTGCTCTCGTCCTAAGAGACCGTCTTAAGAAATCGGTTTAAAGAGAGGAATATTGAGGTTTTCGTGTTCCTCCCACGCTAGGCAAACCTTCATACCTATCTTGATCGATTCAGGATCGTGCTCGACTACATTAGACAGTATCCTTAGACCTTCGTCTAAGTCTATAAATGCGACAACGTAGGGCAATTTTTGCTTGAAAAATGGATGGTAGCTTAGCCTGACGATACTGTAGGTATAAATGCTGCCAAGTCCTTTAGATACCTTCCATTCTAATTTTCCATCAGTACAGCCAGTGCAAACACGTCTTGGATAGAATATAATCGTGCTGCATTTAGCACATTGTTGATAGCGTAATTCTTTTTCCTTGGTAGCAGCCCAAAACTCGGCGGTATCCAATTCATCAGTTTTGGGTAAAGGTCGTTCGCTCATATTAATCTCTCCCTAGAATGACTGTGCCGGCAACGTGTTTACTGCCAAGCATGCCGCCATTGCCGTGAGCAATAGCGAGCGCAGCGTCGTTGACCTGTGAAGAGGATTCGCCCCTTAGTTGTCTCGCGGCTTCTATCAAGAGGAATATGCCCCTCATGCCTGGATGGTTAGAGGAAAGCCCGCCGCCGTCAGTATTTAATGCAGGCCCATCACCAGGTCGATCAAAGCGGAGCCTACCGCCTTCAACCCAAGCGCCGCCTTCGCCTTTTTTACAGAAACCTAAATCTTCGAGTAGTGTGAGTACAGTTATGCTGAATGAGTCATAGATCATTGCTATGTCAATCTCAGAGGGTTTAATCCCCGCTTCACGAAATGCAGGAGGCGCGGATTGTACTGCGGCACTGCTGGTGATATCACCGCCATTTTCGGTGTATTTAGTGGCTTCTCCACAGCCTAGAATCCAAACGGGTGGTTTTCTACAATGACGAGCGACTTCTGCAGAGGCGATGACAATCGCACCACCGCCATCGGATATCATGCAACATTCTAATAGATGCAAGGGATCGGCTATCATTCGAGAGTTTAATACATCTTCTATATTTGTCTCTCGTATATTGATGAAGTCGAGATCTTGCATAGCCTTGACCGCTTCTGGGTTTCGCATGGCGTGAAATCTTGTTGCGGTGGAGATTTCTGCTAACTGGGCTGAAGTGGTGCCATATTCGAACATATGACGCTGGGCCACCATCGCGTAGTTGGCTATCAAGGTCATGCCTGTAAATCGTTCCATATTGTCAGCTGGGTGCATGGTGGAACCCCGGCCACCGGCGCCAATAGCGTGGGCATTGCTGTGGGCTGTTGAGCCGTAAGTGAGTAATGCGACCTTGGCTCTCCCGGCTGCAATGTCTCTTCTTGCGTGGGCTGCGTGTAATTCATATGAACTACCACCTACGTTAGTGGTATCAATGACATTTGGCTTAATGCCAAAATATTCCGAAATATTTAGGCCTCCCATACCACCGCCTTCACCGGCATCATAAATGGCATCAACGTCAGACCAATTGAGACCAGCGTCTGCCAGCGCTTTGGCTGCGCTTATCGCTTTTATTTGAAGTGGACTGAGCTTTCCTTCAACGTCTCTTGATGGAAATTCATGAATACCGACTATCGCGGCATCGCGTATTTGGCTCATTATTAAGTTTCCCCTGAAATTGTTGTCTGAGTCTACCTAAGTCTTGAAGTAATTTGTAGAGGGCAGTAGAGGGTGCTTTTTGTTTAACACTGTGGCAGATTGAAGTTGCAACAAATCGTATGAAACTAATTTAGGAAATTTTTTGTGAAAATACTTTGTCTTACTGGTGGAATTGCTGCGGGAAAATCTACCGTCTCAAGGTGCCTTGAAGAAATGGGTGCAAAAACAATTGATGCGGACAAGGTGGGTCACAAAGTTTACGATCCAGGTAAACAAGCTTATCTCCAAGTGATTGAAACTTTTGGTCAGGATATTGTAGGAGATGATCAACTAATTCATCGGCGTAAATTAGGCGCGAAGGTTTTTGGTTCACCTGATGAGTTAAAGAAACTGACGGACATTGTTTGGCCTGCGATACGTCGTGACATTGAATTAGAGATGGCAGGCTATGAGGCGGCTTATCCCGATGGCATGCTTGTTCTAGAAGCAGCTGTGCTCTTTGAATCGGGATGGTTTAGTTTGGGCGATGAAGTTTGGGTTGTCGTCGTCGATCGCGAAGTCGCGATTGAACGCGCTATGGCGAGAGATTCGCTAGATCGAGAAGCAATAGGACAAAGAATTGACGCCCAATTAAGTAATGAAGAGAAAATTGCGCGAGCAGATGTAGTGTTCGAAAACGATTCTGATGAATCCGCTTTGAAAGAGAAGGTTATACAAGAATGGTCTAGATTTTGTGATACGCACTAATTAAGTTTTTAAGCGCAATCACCTACGTTACAATACCAAGCTAAATATAGCGTGACCAGGTTAGTTAAATTGGAAATCAGTCCTTTACTCAATACAATCAAAGATCTTTATGCTCGCACTGAAGTACTACGGGGGTATCTTTGACTATGAGCAACGTAAAGAGAGGCTGACAGAAGTTGAATTAGAATTAGGCGATTCCAAGGTCTGGGATGATCCTGATTTTGCTCAAAAGCTGGGTAGAGAGCGGGCCGCACTAGAAGCAGTTGTTCATACCATCGATTTTTTGGATGGTGGATTGCAAGATGTGAGTGATCTACTAGCACTTGCCCAGGAAGAATCTGATGAAAGTCTCATCGAAGATGTAGAGAAAGATCTTTCTGGCCTTACCAGTCGAATGGAGGCACTAGAATTTCGGAGAATGTTTTCAGGTGAGATGGACCCAAACAGTGCCTATTTAGATATCCAGTCGGGTTCGGGTGGCACAGAAGCGCAAGATTGGGCAAATATGTTGTTACGCATGTATTTGCGATGGGGTGAGTCAAAAGGTTTTAAAAGTGAAATAATGGAACTGTCTGATGGTGATGTCGCGGGAATCAAAGGCGCCACCATTAGATTTGAAGGGGAATACGCCTATGGATGGCTACGAACGGAAACGGGTGTGCATCGCCTAGTACGTAAGTCACCTTTTGATTCTAGTAGTCGTCGACATACTTCTTTTGCGTCTGTATTCGCCTCGCCTGAACTAGATGATAATATTGAAATAGATCTCAACATGTCCGATGTTCGAGTGGATACTTATCGTGCAAGTGGTGCTGGTGGACAACACGTTAACAAAACTGACTCTGCTATACGCTTGACTCACATCCCCTCAGGTCTTGTGGTGCAATGTCAAAATCAACGCTCACAGCACAAGAACAAAGATCAGGCAATAAAGCAGCTCAAGGCTAAATTGTATGAAATGGAAGAACAGGCGCGATTAAATGAAATGCGAGAAATTGAAGATAATAAGTCAGACATTAGTTGGGGTAGCCAAATTCGATCTTATGTTTTGGATTCTGCCAGAATAAAAGATTTAAGAACCAATGTTGAGACGTCTAATACTCAAGCCGTCTTGGATGGCGACCTTGATCAATTTATTGAAGCCAGTTTGAAACTGGGATTATAATTAACCTTTTTACACAATCGATAAGTCAAATTTTATGTCCGATGAACAAACAAAAGAAGTTACTGAAAATGAACTCATTACGCTTCGCAAGGCAAAACTTGAGAAGTTAAGAGAGAAGGGAAATGCTTTTCCTAACGATTATCGCAGAGAGGCCTTTGCCGAGAGTTTGTTATTAACGCATGGGGAAGAGACTAAAGAATCACTGGCAGAGGCTGAAATATCTACCAGTGTTTCTGGAAGAATCATGCTGCGTCGCGCCATGGGAAAGGCAAGTTTTATTACGCTTCAAGATATGACAGGTCGTATTCAAGCCTATATCCGTTTGAGTGATGTTGGGGATGAAGCGTATGACGATTTCAAATCCTGGGATATAGGAGATATTGTTGCAGTCACTGGTACTGTAATGAAGACAAATAAGGGTGAATTGTCAGTGCATGCGAAAGAAATTCGCATGCTAACAAAATCACTCCGCCCTTTGCCTGAAAAACACGCGGGATTGACAGATACAGAAGTACGCTATCGCCAACGTTATCTCGATCTCATAATGAATGCCGAGAGTAGAGAGGTTTTTGTTAAAAGGGCAAAGATCGTCGACTATATAAGAAGATATTTCACTGACAGAAAATTTATGGAAGTTGAAACGCCCATGATGTTGTCCACACCAGGTGGCGCGACTGCAGCGCCCTTTACAACTCACTACAATGCACTTGATACGCAGATGTATCTACGCGTGGCGCCAGAGTTAAACTTAAAGAGATTAGTAGTTGGTGGGTTTGAAAGAGTATTTGAAATAAATCGCAATTTTCGAAATGAAGGAATGTCTACCAAGCATAGTCCGGAGTTTACGATGTTGGAATTCTACTGGGCCTATTCTGACTACAATGACTTGATGGATCTTACACAAGAATTATTTAAAGGTACCGCTGAACATGCTTTGGGAACGACCAAGTTTACTTACAAAGGGACCGAGTTAGATTTTAGCGTGCCCTTCAAACGATTGACGATGGCAGAGGCGGTGCTTGAATATTGCCCAGAATTCACACAAGAGCAGCTAAGCAATGAAGTGGAATCACGTGCTCTGGCCAAAAGACTAGGCGTTGAACTAAATGCTGCTTGGGGGCACGGCAAAGTTATTATGGAGATTTTTGATGCGGCTGTTGAAGAAAAAATCACTCAGCCCGTTTTTATAACACAACACCCAACAGAAGTTTCGCCCCTAGCCCGTCGAAATGATCTTGATGGTGAAGTGACAGATCGTTTTGAATTGTTTTGCATGGGGCAGGAGATAGCTAACGGATTTTCCGAGTTGAATGATGCTCAAGATCAGGCGGAAAGGTTCAGGCAGCAAGTTGAGGCAAAGGATGCAGGAGACGATGAAGCCATGCATTTTGATTATGATTATGTCACAGCGCTTGAGTACGGATTGCCACCAACCGCGGGAGAGGGTTTAGGTATTGATCGGCTTGTGATGTTGTTAACAGACTCTGCCTCAATTCGGGATGTGGTGCTGTTTCCGCATATGAAGCCTAAGAAATAGTGCGTTGAGCATTTTCTATTCTGTCTGCAAGTTTTTGCAGTGATTTTTGCGGCATGGGTGCTTTACCTGAAAGCACCTTAATCAACTTAATGGTTGGTCAGCTCTAGGAAAACTAACTGACCCGTTTTTGTCTTTCTAAATTTTGGGAGGCTGTAAAATTCCTGCTAGGTTTCGCAAGACTGTCAGCTAAATCCGTCTATTCCCTTCATTACTTTGCCGCTAGGACTAACAGTGAGATAGAACGCATTTATGTGGTTTTTTAATTCGTGAGGTAGCGCTTGTTGTTTTAGCGGGATTGTTGATTCGAATATCTCGCAGATATTATTCGATTTAATGCGTGTATTATTGCAATTCTAAATGGCGTACTAAAGGCATTGTTAATTTTAATCATAGGAAGTGAAGATGATTACAAGCCCAAACATAAAGCTTCATGCAAGCTGGTTGGCCCATATCGAGGCGGAATTCACGCGAGACTATATG
>JBLHIH010000157.1:0-8498 GCA_047616645.1 Flavobacterium sp.
TAGAACAATTGCTTTATTTATAAGCGCTTTCTATTAACCGAGATTCCATCTCAGAGTTTGCAACACAAGACTGTAAGCAAGATTGTTGCTATGTATTGCTGACAACAATATGCTCAGAGAATAAAAAAGTTGATGCTCAACGAATCACTTTTGGACTCTCTTCTTGAGTAAAGAGTTTAGAAATAAGGTCGCTAACATTGACACTTATGTATTTCTATCGGCGTTGTTGAGTGGAATAAGACCAGCATGAAAAGTAGCGTTAACGACATGTACACCCGTACCATTTTTAATTTAATTTCGGTAATCACTTAAAGGAAAGTCATGATTAAAAAAATTGCCAGGTATATTCATGATCTACTTTTATCTAAAAAATTAGCCATAGGCGATAACAATGCTTATCCAGAGCGACAACAAAAAATTAGATTGTTAAGCCGTATGTCAGATCAGGACTTGACCCTACTCAATAAAATGTTGCCCTGGGCCTCCTACATACTTGACGACAAGGGTAGGGCATTTGGGCATGCCTATTCCGATTCAAAACGCACAGACCCTCAAATCATACCTGATAAAAGAATTGTCGAGCTTGATAAACGTTTACCACTTCGTGATTTAACCGTGCTCGAACTCGGCTGTTTCGAGGGACACCATACATGCACTCTATCAGAGAGGGCTAAGAGAGTTATTGCTATTGATTCTCGTATCGAAAACGTCGTTAAAACAGTGGTTCGCTGTGCTATGTTTGGTTACAGACCGGAGGTTGAGTTACTCAATCTGGAAGAAGAATTGCCGCTTGATATTGACCTTAAATGTGACGTATTACACCATGTTGGCGTCCTGTATCATCTTACCGATCCCGTTAAACATCTTATTGAACTTTGTGCAAAGACCGAGCAATTGATCATGTTGGACACGCATGTCGCCAGGCCAAACGGCAATCTATCCACTTACCAGTCAGGCGATAAAACCTATCAATATCAATCTTATAATGAACCTGGTAGAGAAGCGCCTTTTGCTGGAATGGAAGATCATGCAAAATGGCTGTTAGAAGATGATCTTGTCGATCTACTCAAACGATGTGGGTTTGACGAAATCGATGTGTGTGAACGAAGAGATGAACGCAATGGTTTGCGCATTCTGTTGTATGCAACACGTGGAAACTCAAAGGGGAACAAGCATTCTATTGATGGATAGTCTGAATAACGAAAAGGTTTTTGATGAAGGATAAAACACCGCTAGTTTCTGTAGTTATTGTTCACTTCAATAGTGGCGAATATATTTTTGACTGTATTAAGTCAGTACAGGAACAAAACTATCCTACCGAAATAATTGTGGTTGATAATAATTCTCAAGATGATGCTAGCCAAAAGCTCCAATCTTTAGCCGATGAAAATCACATTCACTACATGCCTCAAAATAAAAACTTGGGATTTAGTGGCGCTAATAATCTTGGCATTACACAGTCCAAGGGCGATTATATTTTAACCTTAAACGCAGATGCCTTTTTGGATCAGCAGTATATTGAGATCCTAGTTGACCTGATGCAATCCAATCCCAAGCTAGGTGCTATCACAGGAAAAATAACGTCTACCGCCGACAGAAATATCATCGATACTGCGGGTATTATCCTGTTTTCTGACGGCACCGGCAGTGAACGAGGTTATGGCGAGATTGATAACGGGCAGTACGATGTTGGTGAACCTGTCATTGGCGTATGTGCTGCAGTCGCGCTTTATCGTCGGAAGATGCTAGACGACATATCGACTGCTGGGGAATATTTCAATCATCATTTTTTTGCCTTTCTGGAAGACCTGGAACTCGCTGCCCGTGCAACGACCCTTGGCTGGACTGCCTATTACGAACCCTCTGCAACGGCTTCACATGTGAGGGGTGGTTCAACCACTACCGATTCTGAATTTGTAAAGTTTCTCAAACTAAGGAATGAGCTACTCTTAAATACAATCTTACAAGGCTGGCGCCAAGAAGGTTCAATTTCCTTCGCTTTTCTCTTGTTACGCTTGCTCAGACTGCTAACAACCCGACCAACAGTATTGTTAAATGCGCTTCGAGAATCGAGAAAAATTGCTACATCGCTGGACCCATTTAGCGGAGTTCAATCAGATCGGTTTCAATACATATTGCTGCAAGAACACCTTGAATACTCATACGTTATACACCGTTTGAAAGAGAAACTGCATAATATAATTCGATAGATCTTCACTCTTCAAATTTTCCTGACTTACCTTGTATACCATGAAGTATACCCAGTGACATAAATTTTAGCTGTTGTATTCTTGGCTTATTGAATGAGGCATAAAGCGCAAACCCTACCAAGCTCCTAACAAAATCGTTGAGTTTCCAATACAAGGGCACATATCTTTGGCGCTGCATGAATACAGCATTTCTCATCGCATAGTAGTGCCGAACGGGAGGATGTAATGGCAGGGAGATATTGCCGAAAAGGTGTATTCTTCGATCACCCAAATTGTGTCTTAGCGTTGCAGAGCTAGTACCGAAACTATAAAAGCCTTTGCTGCGCGCTCGAGCACCCCACTCGACATCAACATATTCCAGAAAAAGTGCCGCATTCATATCACCCACTTCTTGCAATACTTCAATTCTGATCAAAGTGCCGGAAGACAAAAGCGAAAAACAATCAACCCTAAGATCATCTATGTCAGTTGTTATGCGACGTTTGATTCCTGATTTAAAAGTGATGAAAGGGATCTTTACCTGACTGAATTCTTCAATGAGTTGCGGCCCTACAGCGGCGACCGATTCACCCTCATCTAGTAGCTTTTGCTCAAACTGCAGTAGTGCTTCTAGCATACCCTCCTCAGGCAGACTATCTTGGTCAAAAAGAATGATGTGAGTACAGACATTTTGTTTTGCTATCTTAATAGCATGATTCTGAGCGAACCCAATACCTGTATTTGACTGTAAGTTTATTTTGACGAGATTTTTGAGATCATCAAGTTGCTTTAAGGGCTCACCAGGCGACCCATTATCTATCACAATGATATCATTACAAGTATCCTTGATCATCCTGATCAGCCGACCAAGATGCTCAATATCTGGCGTGTAAGTAACCATAATTGCCGTTACCGATATGTCCTTTACAGCAACTGATCCCATTGAACTTCTGTCCTGCGTCACAATTCTAAAGCCTTGCGGGCGCGTATTAGCGTCCGCCTCAACATAGTTTCCGCCTTGGTATTTGGCTGGCTGACAAGCTCCTTAATGGGAGGCAAGAAGTCCTTGTCACCCTCGATGATTTGAGCAGGAAGCTCGGTATAATGCACCACCGAATGGCTAACCTGATAAGCCACTGAAGGTCGTATCCATTTTTTTTCCTGATGACTTTGAATCGTAGCTTCACTGATATAGCCTTCCGCAACCGCTTCGATAAGTGCTTTCACCCATAGATGACCCAAAGGGTGGCGACCATGTACCCAGGGTTGCGTCTCCATATCTGTGTAATGTAACAGGTGGGTAATACCCGCTTGAAACGACTCTAAGGAATTCCAATGTTTACTGAGCCCTTGGTCAGGCCGAGCAGCTATAGACATTTCGTTCATGAGTGAATGGTAACTTAAGTGCTCTTCGTCTAACGAGGCCACAATATCATCAATATTCCATCGTAGAGAATGACAGTCCAGCAACATGACACTATAGTGAGGTCGTCTTGAGTTGCTTGTTGAACAAGACAGTAGGTCATTGCGGCCCATTGGCATAGACCAAAGGTTCTCGATATCACTAAAAACCAACATGTCAGAATCCAGATATATGGCCCTACCCTCGTAATTGCATGCTTCGGGAATAAGAAAACGCTGGAAACTAAAAGGCGTTCGTTGTCTGTTTTTGGCGAGGAGTGGCTCTTTATGTGGCCTAGACAGTTCATTTAAATACTGGAATTCGACCTTTGAGCTTGTGCGTTTTTTGATGGAGTATGCTAAAACTTGAGCCGCAAGACTCTGAGCATCAGCCGTGCCAATGAAAACCCGAATCGGCGATTGACGCTGCAGTGACTGATAACTAATTTTATAGTTGTTTATATGACGTCTCAATCGAACGAACTGATTGTCAAAACTTTCTTGTTGGTTATTGAGTAGAGTTTTGGCCTCAAGGTCTTTGAAAGCCAAACTGTAGTGACTGCCGCCATCTACACCAAGTGTCCTTATACGTTTAACACCCGAAACTGCAAGTGCCTGTACTAAGGTATCAGAGCTAAAGACACCATTGTTAACCGCAGGAAAGCCTTTGAGCTGTAAGCAGAATGTTGATACATGTAACTTTGATGCCCTTAGGTTATACCAAATTAATCTGCCCTCCTGATCGATCTTCTTCAGACAAGCATTTTTCTCAACCATTTGTCGTAAGGTTGTACCTGTTGTCTGGTTTTTGAAATGCGGTTTATTTGGCATCAGCACATATCGCGCATTATTGTAGATCTCACTTTCACAATCTTCAAAAACATCGAAATCTATCAGATGGGCGATATCGACGTTTAATTCCCGAATGACGTGATTCAAGGAAATACTGATCATCGAAGAGAGATCATACTTGTCAATATGCGAAAAAGATGGACCCTTACCCAGCAGTAAAAACGTCTGGTTCTTGTCAAATTTTTTGTGCAGATCTGAGCCAGCATCTGAACTAAGAAATTTTGATAGATGGATCATCAATTAGATACCTTGAATGCAGTCTTTAACAGATAACAATTGTTACAGCTTACTTGGCCAGAATAAAGAGTGAATAGCCACCTAGTAATTTTGCAGTTAAATCTGTACTAAATTTTGACAAGAGAATCCGAGGGAACTTTGCCATTCTCGATAAGGTTGAGATACTCGTACTAATTGATGACAGATCAACGGCACTAGGCGCATAAAAATAATCAACAATATCAAAATCTAGATCTCTCAGAACGGACAAACAAATATCTTTGTTGAAGTAGTGTATATGTCCGTACTTCTCTCGGCTTTCCAAGTATTTGTGCCCCAATAAAGCCTTTAACGCAAATATTTCTAAGGGGAAATTAAATACTTTATAGTGACCCTTATCTTTTATCTTTCTTAAAAATCCAATGTAATCCTCAATATGTTCTATGATGCCGATGGACATTAAAACATCATAAAATTCTTCTGATTGAAGAAAATCCTGCTGCATAAACTTCACGCGGTCATTTTCCCTTTCTCTCCAAACACTCCGCAATTTCGGAGAAATATCGTAGCCAACAAAAGTGCAGTCACTAGACAATTGTTTGGATAACTGGACTAAAATTTCACCCACGCCACAACCAACTTCACAAAAATTAGCAGCATCAAGTTCAATGTTATTGAGTTCAATGCTATTGATTAGTCGAAGAATTTGGGTTGCCTTCCACGGGGAATCTTCAACGTGCCATGTTTCATTTTCACTCAAATATTTTTCAGTTTCACATATAGACATTATTCTCTCCTTCTACGTGTAGACCTCATTCGTAGATTAGCGCCACAGAAAACGATAGCACAATTTCTATTGTTAGCTTTGGTTTCTAGGGCAGGCGCTTTTTCATGAATATAGATTCCGCAACTCCACAACAATCATTCACCACTTTCATCATCTTTTGTAGTACAAAAAAACCCTACGATGACTTGTTATATTACAAGAGACAAATGTTGATGTGACTAGTAACTCATCCTGTATTCGTCATTAGATATCAGTATTTGTATGCTCCCTTCTCTGTTAATCATTTTGGTCTTACTGAACTACATTCTAATCTCCAAGCCACTGCCAGCTTTACCAATAACCACATCCACACGCACATCAATTCTCTCCTTCAACTCCGGCACATGTGATATCACACCCACCATTCTGCCACCTTGTTGTAACTCAATCAGCGTATTAATCGCCAAATCCAAACTTTCCGGATCCAAGCTGCCAAAGCCCTCATCCACAAACAAGGTATCTAGGCGAATACCGCCCGAGTGACTCTGCACTACATCAGATAAACCTAAGGCCATTGATAAGGCCGCCATAAAGCTCTCGCCGCCAGACAGCGTCGACACAGATCGCGTCTTACCTGTGTAGGCATCCTCAACGTCCAGTTCCAGCCCTGACTTCTGTGCGCCTGTAATTTTTGTTCGACGCAACAAGGTATAACGGCCCTTACTCATATGCGTTAGGCGCGCGCCTGCTTGGATAAGTACGTCATCCAAAATGACACTGAGCACAAAACGTTGCAGGCTCATGTTGTGGGCATTTTTGCCATTCGCGATTTGGCTGAGTGTACCGACAATGTTGAATCGTTGATCCAAGTTCTTTTGAGAGTTCACTACTGCTTTGATCTGTTTCTCAATGTCAGTCAATTTTTTCAGCTGCGCATTAATCGACTGACACTTATCGTTAGCTGCGGCAAGCATCTCCACAGTTTGGTCGCGCACCTCGGCTAGCGATTCTAGATTAGGCTTCTCTTGATCTTTTAGCTCTTCGGCTAAGGTTTCACAAGTTTGCATCGCCTTTAGCTTTTCATCCTCATGGTTACGGATACTAATACCCAAGGCCTCAAGCTCGGCTGTATCTAGCTTTGCGATCTCAAATGCAGGCTGATCCTTAAACTGGCTTTTGGCGAACGCCACCTGCCATTTCTCACAGGTTTCACCTTGTAGCATTAAGGTCTTTTCTTGTTGCTCTGTTGCCGCTTTTAGCGCCGCTACGGCTTCGGCATTTTTCTGTAAAGCGGATTCAAAAGTTTGTTGAGCATCACTGATGATACGAGATAACTCACTGTTTGCTCGCTGGTTCTTAGCAATGGCTTTCTCTAGGGCTTGCTCATCTCGATATTCAGCAGGTATTTCCGTTTCTCGCTGATTGAAAGCAGCCGAGGCTGCCGCAGTGGCTTGCTGCACATCTGCCAATTGCTTGCTTAGTTTTTCAAGTAGTCTCTTTTGCGTGGTAAGCGCTGCTTTTCTTGCCGCAATTTTTTTGTCCAGCAAGGGTAGTTTTAGCACTTTAGCAGTAAGCACGTCGAACGCTTCTTTAAGCACCAGGGTTGACTCTTGCAGTTCGGCAAACTTCACATTGGCTTTCATTCCTAATTCTTTTTCAAATTCTGAGATCTTAGTCGACAGGGATGTTAACTCGGCCTCAACGCGCACGATAGCTTGCCGTTGATTGCTCAGTAATTGTTGTTGATCGTCTTCCACTTGGCGGGCACGGTCAATCGCCGCCTTATCAGGTAGGGTCGCGGCGCTAATGGCAAGCTCAGGATGTGTGGTGCTACCGCAAACAGGGCAGGCTTCATTTATACTAAGCTCTGCTGCCAATAATGCTGCCTGGCCATGATGCCAGGCATGATCAAGTCGTGTTCTCGTCAGAGTCACTTCTCTTAACTTGGTCTCGCCTTCACTTATGATCGTTTTATCGTTGAGGATCTTTGCTTCAGCTGCCTTTAGCTTGGAGAACAAACCATCTAATTTTTTTCGCTTTTCAAGATCGCCTTTTGCCAGCAACCATGCTTGCTCGTCCGCAGCTAGGCGGTTAGTAGATGCGCGCAGAGCTTCGCGTTCGTTTTCGAGTGATTGTAGATTTTGTTCTTGCATCATGTTTTCTTTGTTGGCTTTTTGTCGTGCTGTTTCGCCATTAGTTTGGGCGCTTACTGCACTGTCTCGATCCTTTCGCAACCCCAGCAATGAGTGCGCCTGTACTTTGTGATTTACCAGAATGGTGTCATTGCGCTTATTGTCCTCAAGTATCTGCTTATTGCTAATTTGAGCTTCGTTGTTTTTTTGTGCCGCAACAAGAGATGTGGCCGCCTGTGCCGCTGTTTGTTGTTGTACTGATACGTTCTGTTTTGCGGCGGCTAATTGACCCTCGCTCTGCTTCCACCGCTCAAACACAGAATCGAGCTTATTTGCCGCTTCAGCGAGCACATGCCGCAAGCCTTGCTGCGCAATGTTGCCCGCCTGAGCCTCTAGAGACCATAGTTTGGTATTGGCTATATCTACATCTCTATACCTTTTTACCAACACTTCACCGGCCGTGAATGTAGCAAGCGCCTTAGCTGCATTTTTGTCAGCAAGAACCTGATTGGTTTTTGCATCGGCATAAGGCTCTGCCATGTCTGTTAAAGAATGGGTCAGCTGGTCTCTAGTCTCAAGATTAACGGTGCCTAACAAGGTAGCTTGCACCACTTGTGATTCTTTGAGCAGAGAGTCTAAGGTATTTACTTCAGATTTAAGAGCTTGTTCGATCTGGTAATAGATGCGTGTATCAAAGAGTTGCCGGAATATATCCTCACGCTTATTCGAGTCTGCCATCAATAGTTCACGAAATTTCCCCTGGGGCAATACCATCACCTGACGGAATTGATCTGCATCTAAACCGGTGAGAAATTTGATTTTATCATTCGCTTCGGTGACCTTGGTTGATACCAATAGATCTACTTCTTCACCTTCTTCATTAGAACACCAAAGTTGTGCTTGAGGTTTGTGCACCGTAAAACCTTCACCGGATCTTTTGGG
>JBLHIH010000158.1:0-8447 GCA_047616645.1 Flavobacterium sp.
ACTTTTAGTACTGGAATCCACAT
Organism: Flavobacterium sp.; assembly: GCA_047616645.1. Classification (GTDB taxonomy): domain Bacteria; phylum Pseudomonadota; class Gammaproteobacteria; order Pseudomonadales; family Azotimanducaceae; genus JAHRVQ01. The sequence goes on from JBLHIH010000158.1 coordinate 24, forward strand.
ATTCGATCCAGAGACGAATAATGTAAATGTACTAGGCAATAATCGCTTGGGAGGTCTTGTCGATAAACGCATTCGCGTCATGCTCAAGGATCTACACGGAGATATATGGATTGGAAGTGATAATGGCCTAAGTCTCTGGCTAGCTGATCGAGGTGAATTCACTCAGTATTCTAATGACCCTACGGACGTTCATAGTTTAAGTGATAACAATGTTCTAGAGATTTTTCAGGATACCGGCGGTGTTATTTGGGTGGGTACTTATAATGGACTTAGCCGCTGGAATGCAGGAGTTGAAACTTTTCCACATTTTAAAGTTAATACAAATCAAAAAGGCGGGCTAAACAGTAATGCAATAACCTCTTTTGCCGAGACTAGCACCGGCGACGTATGGGTGGGAACATTTGATGGATTGGATAAATGGATCATGGGATCAAATGCTTTTGTACATTATGGCGGGAAAAAGATGGGGCTGACTAACGACAAGGTCATGTCAATCTATGAGCAAAATGACATTTTGTGGGTAGGTACGATGACAGGTGGTGTTAATCTAGTTCAAGATGGAGAAGTTATTGGCTTTTTTCTCCACAATCAATTTGACGAACAATCACTCAGTTCAAATGCCGTCAGTAGTATTTATGAAGACAAAAGCGGATCAATTTGGATTACTACCTATGGCGGAGGCGTAAACAAATATCTTGGGGATGGAAAATTTAAGCGATACCCTGAGGTTGGTAATGAAGAGGGCAGTTTTTCTAGCTTGAGAACACTTGATATCCTTGAGGCCAATGATGGAAAATTTTGGATAGCAACTGATGATGGCGGCGTTGTGGTACTAGATAGCAAAAACGGCCAGACAGAAATTCACCGAAATAGAGTTAACGATGCTACTAGCGTGAGCAGTGATGATATTATTTCTCTATTAAGTAATGACGAATATATCTGGGTTGGAACGAGAGATCGAGGCTTAAACCGATTTAACAATTCAACCTCAACCTTCGATCGACTTTCGAAAGTAGAAGGTTTGGCCAGTGACTCTGTTTATGGACTATTAATTGATACTGAAGATAGATTATGGATCAGTGGTGGTAAGGGTTTGTCTGTCTATGATCAGAGGTCAAAAAAATTCACCCACTATGATTCAACTCATGGTCTGCAAAATGATGATTTTAATAGTGGCGCTTCTCTTAAACTAAAAGATGACAGTTTTCTTTTTGGAGGTAATAACGGATTTAATGCTTTCTATCCAAATCGGATACAGAGTAATAGTTATATCCCCCCTATAAAAATTACACACTTTTCAAAATTCAATAAATCTTTTGCGCTCACCCGACCAGTATTTAAGAGTGAAAAAATCGAACTAGATTATACAGATTCAGTGATCGGATTTGGTTTCGCAGCTATGGATTTTACTGCACCTCAAAAAAACAAATTCAGATTTAAGCTTGAAGGTTTTGACGATGACTGGGTAGAGGCAGATACCACGAGAATGACTTATACCAACCTTGATGCAGGTGATTATGTGTTTAGGGTTCTTGGGTCAAATAATGACGATGTTTGGAATAATGTTGGGGCTTCCTTGAAGGTAACCGTTAACCCACCAATATGGGCTACATGGTGGGCTTATCTGCTGTATATGCTTGGTGGTATTGCATTGCTTTATCAATTCCAAAAAGCCAATGAACAACGCTTAAGGAGAGAAACCGAAAAAAGATATAACGAGCGCTTGCAGTTATACATTGAATCACTTGAAGAGGCGACAGATTGTGTATTGATAGCTGATGCCAACAAACATCTTATGTATGCCAATAATGCCATAAACGGTATCTTGGGAATCACACCTCCTGAGGCAATTGGTCAATCAATATTTTCACTGCTGTTCTCAGAGAATACTGATGCCAATTTGGCAAGAAATGGCCTCAGAACAGAGGGGCGATGGCATGGTGAGATAAAGTCAAACAAGGGTGACGGATTTCTTACCACCGAAATCACAATCGCAGCGGTACACGATGGACGAGATAATGAAACCGCATTCGTTAGCATTGCCAGAGATGTGACAGATCGGAAAAAAACAGAAGCTGAATTGGAGAAACATCGCCACGGTCTACAAAATTTGGTTGATGAACGAACGAAACTCTTGCAACATGAAATTTCGGAGAACAAAGCGGTTCAATCAGAATTGGCAAATTCATTAAAAGAGAAAGAGCTGTTGTTAAAAGAAGTACATCACCGCGTGAAGAATAATATGCAGGTAATTTCTAGTCTATTAAATATTCAGGCTGAGACCATAGCAAATGATCAATTTGCGGAACTATTAGGTGAGAGTCAGCAGAGGATTAAATCTATGTCCTTGATTCATGAAAATCTATATCAGTCAGATAATTTGCTAGAGATAGATTTTAAAGACTATATAAATATGTTGGCCAATAGCTTGCATCGTTTTTATTCGGTTCCTGGTTCTTTAATTTCGCTTGATATTCAAGTTGATAATGTTGCTTTGGATATAGAAACAGCAGTGCCTTGTGGTCTTATTATCAATGAGCTTATTTCTAATGCTTTAAAACATGCTTTTAAGGATTTAGATAGAAGTGGGACAATAACAATTAATTTTAGAGGAACAGGGTGTCAATACGTACTCGAGATCCAAGATGATGGAGTTGGTCTTCCGTCTGGTTTTACATTGGATTCCTCTTCATCAATGGGTATGGAAATCGTCACCATTCTTACTCAACAATTAGACGGTAGGTTACAGTTTGAAAGTGATCACGGAACTAGATTTGAAATCTCCTTCCCAAGAAAAGACAAAAATGTTGGCTAAGTCTTTGCTTGTTGTAGAAGATGAAGTACTCGTTGCTCGAGACATTAAAGCTCGGCTTACGCGTATGGGTTATAACGTTTTGGATACAGCAAGGAAAGGGCAAGAGGCTATTGATAAAGCCATTAGCTTGTTGCCAGATCTTATACTCATGGATATCCATTTGCATGATGATATAGACGGTATTGAAGCAGCAATCGAGATTAGAAAGCATATAGAGGTACCGATTATTTTCTGTACCGCCTACTCTAATCAAGAAACTCTTGACAGAGCAAAAATATCTGCGCCTTATGGTTATGTCTTAAAGCCATTTGATAATCGCGAGCTTGAAATCAATATTGAAATTGCGCTCTATAAACATAAAACAGAGATAGATCTCTCGAATACACGGCGGCGCCTAAATGCGACACTCACGAGCATTAGTGAAGGGGTCATCGTTACAAATTTTGGTGGTGAAATTTGTCTTATCAACCCCGTTGCAGAACAAATTACTGGTTGGTGTCGGCAGAAAGCCAGGTTTATGAATTTGTCACAAGTTCTACCACTAGAATCCTTTGAGTTTTCTGGTCCTATATTTAACACAAAAGATTTGGGGTCCATCGATAAGCTGGAGAATTTGAGACAGTCCTTAATTAGATCTGATGGAATTCAATGTCCGATTGAAATATCAGTAAATATTATTTCTAACGACCGCGATGAGTTAGTAGTCATTACATTCAGAGAGATTAGCCAACAAATTGAGTACGAAGAGAAGATTCGGCAGAGTACTTTCTATGATGATCTGACAGGCTTACCCAATAGGGCACTATTTATAAACCGTTTAGAGAGTGCTATTAGCAAGAGGAAACGCGGATTTAAAGACCATTTTGCAGTTGTCTTTTTGGATTTGGATGGGTTTGGCGCAGTTAACGAAGGCTTAGGCCACGAGATCGGAGATCAATTACTGAATGAAGTAGCTGCACGAATTGCTTTAACTTTAAGGCCGGACGATACGATTTCTAGATTTAGCGGTGATATTTTTGCCATTTTACTCGGTACAGTAGATTCAGCTGCAGGCGCAATAGAGGCAAGTAATAGAATTCAAAGAGCGATTGAAAAACCGATTGATTTAGGTTCAACGATTTTAGATATTTCCGCAAGCGCAGGCGTGGTGTTTAACCAGGACAGTTATGAGCATGCGGAGGAAATGATACGTGATGCTGATACCGCACTTCATCGTGCTAAAGATTTAACAAGAGGGTCCTATGTCATCTTTGATAAAGGTATGTATCGCGAAGCAGTTCGATTCATAGAGCGAAAGACAAGTATGCAAGTGGCAATGAAAGAGGGAGTTTTCGAGGTATATTACCAACCTATAGTCGATGTTAAGACCGAAAAATTAAAAAGCATGGAAGCCCTTGTTAGGTGGAATCATCCGATTGAGGGCCCCATATCGCCCGCTGAGTTTATACCTATTGCAGAACGCAGTGGATTGATACTGCCCTTAGGAGAATTTGTATTGAGAACTGTTTGCAATCAGATTCGCAAATGGGATGAAGTTGGGTTTAATGGTTTTAGGGTGGCTGTCAATCTCTCAGCACGTCAATTTGAAAGTAATATTCCAAAACTAGTAGCAGAGGTTATTGAAGAAACGGGTATTTCGCCAGAATCGCTGGCTTTCGAAATTACTGAGGGCATAGCTATGAAGAATGTAGATCAAAACATTCGAATGCTAGAAGAATTACGCGTCCTTGGCTTAAGTATTAGTATTGATGACTTTGGTACGGGTTACTCGTCGCTCGCCTACCTCAAACGTTTTCCGCTAAATACACTTAAGATCGATCAATCTTTTATTAAGGACATCACTGAAAATGAAGATGATCGGGAGATTACGAAAGCCATTATTGCGATGGGTCAGAACTTGCGATTGCATGTTCTTGCCGAAGGAGTCGAGACCACTGAGCAGGTAGAAATTCTACGTGCCAGTGGTTGTGACTTTATTCAGGGATACTATTATGCGAGACCGCTACCGGCTGCACAAATGATCCCTTATCTAGATAAAGAAAATTTAGTTTAGCAGTGTCTTCGTGCTTACGCTAAATTTTCCAAAGTGTTGATCGAGAATGAATTGTGATAATCACTAATGCCATTAGAGTAGTAGATATCAGGAGGGCTTGTTTGGGATCGAGCCACTCACAAAGATAACCAGAAAAAAGAGCACCAAAAGGGCCGGAACCCATAAATGAAAAGGAATAAAATGCCATCATTCTGCCTCTCTGGAGCGGGGGAGACATTTCTTGCATGATGACGCGTGACATGGTCATAGATATGCCGCCACACATACCCCAAAAGTAGGTAAACATAATAAGGCTTATAATCCCAAATCCCAATGCACCTCCTGCTAAGGCAAAACAACCTAGAAACTGTGCAAGTAAAAGTGCTCGTCCTTTGCGTGCGATGTTACCAAACCGCATCAGAAAAATAACGGATGTAACGAGTCCAAGGGAATTCCCCGCATTAATCCACGAAATTTCCGCAGCTGAACCTTCATAGACTTCGCGTATAAGGAGGGGGATAGTTACGGTGTACGCCCCCATAAAAAAAATACCAACAGCGATGTTTTGTGCAACCACTGCGCTCATTGCAGATGACGACTTCACCGTCTGGTATCCTTCGTGGACGGATTGGATTACTTGGTGAATAATGTTGTTGGCAAGACGGGTAGGGGGTTCAAAATTCACTTCTAACTTATAATAGGAATAAGCGCCCAGAGATAATGCGGCGAATTGGGTGCTGAGTATAAATACGACGCCAAGTTGATCAGCAAATGAAGCAATGACAAAACCCAGTAATTGAATACCAAATTGTACAACTGAAACAATGACTACTTTCTTCTGAATTTCACCTTCAGCGACGAGTGCTAGTAGTCCATCGCGAGATGGGGTGATGAATGCCTGAGCCGTGCCCATTATCATCGCAAATAATAACACCATGGTGTAATTCAGATGATCATTTAGGGTGACTACAATTAGAAAAAGTGGGGCAGTCGATGCCAATATATGACCGGCTATTGCAATTCGTCGTCCACCGATTTGGTCTGCTAGAGATCCACAGGGCAGCATAAATAGGGTAGCGGGTATCATAAATGCCATTTGTGCAAAACCGACCATTTTGGCCGACTCATGTAGTACGATTGTAACAATCCATGCGAAGGTAACCACTTGGATACCGTAGGCAAGAAACCAGGACCCCGCGCCCAGTAAATAGAAGTGTAGTGGTTTCATCAATTCGGTCTTGTGGATTGAAATTGTTCGTCTCTGCAGCGTAGATAAGTATATAGTCATTGGATGTAGAAATGTTGAACTTAAGTCGAAAAAAAGCCAATGGGATATATGAATGACAAGCATATCTTTAGAACAAGTAGCTAAACTCCCTGCGGGTAAAGCGACACCCGGATTGAGTCATATATCTTGGATTGTCTGGATTGACCGTACTGGTTTGCCGGCATGGCAAATTGTGATCACAAGTTTTTTGGCTTTGGTCATTGTGGGAATTGTGTCACTCGTTCTTAATCGAGTACCTGACCCAAATATGTACTCCAGCGTAATTGCCTTTGTCGCCATTATCTGTTTTTTCATGCTCCTTTATATTAGCTTGGGTCGCGGCTGGTACTCCGATCTCAGGCAATTGATTGACTTTGATTCATCCTTAGCTGTTTTTCTACCACGTCTTGAGCCTTCAAAACAGATTGTAAGGGTGGAAGTATTAACAGCTGCCGTTTGTAGCTTTATAAATTTGTATTTTTTTCAACCTACTGATCTCTACCAAGAATTCACGATGTTAATTTTCGTGTCCTCGTATTTCTTTCTGGAATATTTATTCATTGTTTTAAGTCTCGATATTCTGGTGAGGCAGCTCGCTATTTTATATAAAATAACAAACTCTATACGCATCGATCTCTTACAGCCGGAATTTTATTCACTCTTGGGAAATGTGATGTTACGTTTTCTCAAACTCTATATTTTTGGTATATGCGTTATCACTTTTAGCTTTAATATTTTCATCGAAGGAAAGTTAGATTCCAGCAATATGATACTTGGCATTATGCCTTACTGCATCCCTGGATTGTTTATGTTGGGTCTCTATATGATTCCCTATAATCACTTTAAGCGCAGAATGAGAATGGCGAAGTCAGTAGAGTTAAATCATGTTATACGGGGTATTAAAGGTGATGAGGCTCATCTTAATTCATCCTTGGTTGGCCAAGATGCTAGCAAGCTGACAGTGGTAGATCTTTTGTATTACGAAGAGAGAATAAGGAATATTAAGGAATGGCCTTTCACTGATCGAATTCGTAGTATGATCTTTTTTGGTGTTTTACCACCGCTTACATGGGTAATTGCAGCCCTAATTGAGATATTCATTGAGAGTGTTATTTAAGCTATCACTTCCTTAAGGAAATGTTTGTTGTAAAGTACCTCATGAAATTTAAGAGAGCGCTAAAAGAAAAATCCAGCGACAGACGGCGAACAAATTATGCCACGTCCTAAATGTTTTGGTGAAATGACCTCAGTCAGTACCGACGGAGAGAATACTTTGCACATAGATCGTTGCTTAAAATGCAGTGGTCTGTATTTTGATCAGTTAACAAAAGCTGATTTAGCCTTGATAGATGGTCAAGTAGAGATCGATATGGGTGATGCGCAAGTGGGAGCAGAATACGATGAAATGACTTTTGTGGATTGTCCCAAATGCAATAGAATGATGGATCAAAAATCCATCAAAGAACCCGTTAATATCCGTTTTGAACACTGTACTAGTTGTTACGCTACTTTTTTAGATGCAGGTGAGTTACGTCGATATCTGACTGAAGATTACAAGGAAGACGTTGAGGCACTTTTGCCGAACTAAAGCTGTCATTTGGCACCATCTAAATTTTTTAATCGAGGCAGATAGTGATTAAGTGCGAGGGCTCTAAATATAAAGTAAATCAGTAATGCACCCCATAAGCCATGATTTTTTGCAGCTTCCGTAAGTATAATTTCACCGATATACCAAGTTGCGATGAATCCGAAAAGAGAAATGATCATTGCGTTTCTCATCTCAGTTGTACGCGTGGCCCCAATAAAAATGCCATCCAATAGATAACACCAAACGGAAATAATCGGCGCCAATATTGCCCAGATCAAATATTCTTCCGCTTCTAATTTTACAAGTTCAACATTGCTCATCAGAGAAATAATCCATGAGCCTGTGAGCCAAAATACAAAAGAGATAGATACGGCTGTTATAAGGGCCAGTTCCGTGCATAATTTTATTATTTGATCTAGCTTAGAGCGATTTTTTTCACCAACTGCTGCCCCCACTAAGGTTTCTGCTGCTAGGGCGAATCCGTCTAAGAAAAAGGCAGATAGACTAACAAGGTGCATTAATATCGCATTGGCTGCTAAGGTAATATCACCGAACTTTGCCCCCTGATTCGTGAACCAAGCAAAAGCAAATATAAGGCATAAGGTTCTAATCATGATGTCTCTATTCACGAGTATCATGCGCTTCAATTTTTCTACATCTAATAGTCCATCGAGAGAAAATAAAAAATTAAGTTTTCTTGAAACTATAAAGAGGCCTAATCC
>JBLHIH010000159.1:0-8354 GCA_047616645.1 Flavobacterium sp.
CACAAGCCCAATTGCCGATAAGACCGCCACTAAACTCATGATGTACCAAACATAACCAACGTTATTTTGTGCGTACAATATGCTCGTCATCATCTCTGGTGTTTTTCCGCTGAATTGGACGAGATAAGTAAACGCTTCCCCATATGGGATGTTTTCTAGTTGCTGTGCGCTGAGTCCCTCACTGCCTAACATCTCTCTTGATAAGGTTTCTTTCGCTCCGTATTTACCATAGAGCATAGGTGCAATATAAGACTCTAACATCCAACCTATTGCCGATGGCAGATTCGCAAAGCCAAGGTACATGGCTTTTTTATCCGATGGTGCAAAGTTGCTGATAATCTCTAAGGATTTGGGGCTGGAGAACATTTCCCCTGCGCTGAATATCATAATCGCGAACAATACGATCCAACCTGCCGCGGTATATCCCATCATGGCAAAGGAGAGCCCGCATAAAAGTGTGCCTAGCACCATGCTATTAATAGAGGGAAGTTTGCCGCTTAGGTATGCGAATAGAAAACAGGTCAGCATAATCATTCCGGCATTCACGTTGAGTAAACCCTCTGGCATGATATGTGTGCCCGCTTGGTTCATACCAAGAAGAAATCTAAATGTAGACCCTGGTGTTTCACCGTTTCCAAATAGGCCTGTGATGATGGTGGATGTGTCTACCCAATCTCGTATGTGAAGTGGTAACACGTCAAATAAAGCATTAAACATAAACCAGAACCCACTCATTAATAGCAGGAAGAAAAATACATGGGGTTTCAAAATCTCTGTCATGGACTGTTGAAATAAGGATTCTTCTTTCACTTCTCCAGATTTTACTTTTTGTCGATGGGCTAATCGTTCTTCTTTGTTGGGTTCTTTATAAGTCAGCAACAAAATAAAGTTGAGTGAAATGATGACTGCGCAGGCAAAAAACAAATTTGACCAATCAAGTTGTCGCAGTTGAGCTGCCAAGAGCGGTCCCATCCAACCACCAATATTGACGGTTTGATAGAAGATACCCCAGGCCATAGAGCTATTGCGCTCATTAGTAACCTTTGCCAAGGTCCCTTGAATACCCGGTTTAAATATCCCTGTTCCCAAGGCTAATAACATCGCGCCGATTATAAATCCCCAGTAGGAAGGGAAAAATCCCATGGTGAGATAGGCGCCAATTTTAATGACAGTTGAGAGGAAAATGGTTTCTTTATATCCCGCTCTATCTGCCAAGCCACCCATGAGTACGGGTACAAGGCTTTGGACAAGTGCCCAAATAAGAAAGATATAGCCAAGGTCGGCAATAGTAATACCTAAGCCCCCTTTAGAAACTGGGTCGGTGACGTAGAGTCCCGTTACGCTACGAACGCCATAATAGGCGAGGCGCTCCACCATCTCCATGCCGCCAACAACCCAGAAAATATACCCGAGGCTGGCAATGGCGGACCATAGTCCAAGTTGTTTTGCGTCACCCAAGCGTGAATCGATACTCGATGTGGTATTCGGCATGGTGCTTAACCCTTATTCTTATTATTAGGTCGAGTATAAGGTATGTAGTTTGATTTGGTTAGTTTAGCTTTACTGGCCTGGACCGGTATAAATGCATCCAGAGGTGCAGGTTTCCTTGATCTCAATCTTGCTGAGTAAGGGAAGACTGAGTTTTAGGCGAGCCCATATCCACTTCGCTAATACTTCGCTAGTGGGGTTTTCTAGTCCTGCAATATCATTGAGATAATAATGATCGAGTTCTTCTTCTATGGGCTTAAATGCAGTCTTGATGTCAGTGAAGTCCATTACCCAACCTGATGCTTGACCAATATCTCCCGAGACGACGACTCTCACCATAAATGAATGACCGTGAAGTCGCGCACATTTGTGGCCTAGCGGTACATTCGGTAGGCGATGGGCTGCTTCAAAGGTGAAGTCTTTGTAAATTTCCATGGAAGGATCCGATTTATTTATGCGCTTATTATAGCGTTAAAAGCCTGCTATTAGGCAGCGGTATCCTGCTCTGATGCCCGCCAATCCATTCTGTCCATATGAACTGATTGACAATGGTCTATCTCTCTTCGCTTTTGTTCTTCAGACCAATTGAGTAAATCCGCCATTTTACTAGCAGCGACTTCAAGTGTGTTTAACCCAGCATCAACATCGAACAAACTTCTACCAGAGCGTCTTATCCAATAATCTTCGAGCGTTAATGCGCCCTCCTTTAGCACCGCTTGTTCAGCTTCAGCGCTGATAATGTCGGTGCTGTTTAATAGGGTGCTGTTTAATTGTGCGCTGTTGAAACCCGAGCGAGTGCCAAGCAAATTAAGCGCTTCGCTGCCATAATTTCTGATTAAGCGATCTCGACTTGTATCATCAATATTTTCAAACAAGGCATCTTGGCGAAGCATATGTGGTGTTTGATCCCCTCCTGGCAAAGTCTCGTGAGCACTTGTACACAGTGAAGGGTTTTTACCCAATTTGGTTTCGACTAGATCAACCACTCTCTCTGCCATTCTGCGATAAGCAGTTAGTTTTCCGCCTGCTATAGATATTAAGCCCTCGGCGCTTTCCCAAGTTTCATCTTTTCTGGATATCTCTGATGGTGATTTTCCTTCCTCTGCTATCAAAGGTCTAATGCCAGTCCACAGAGATATTACATCCTCATGACGTAAGTTTTGCGCCTTAGATGCTCTGTTGGCAGTGTCGAGTAGGTAATCTATGTCTGTGACGTTAGCCTTGGGCCAGTAGTCGGTGGACGAATAGAATGTATCTGTTGTGCCGATATAAGTGATGTCGTCTTTTGGGATTATGAACAGGGTTCGCTTGTCTCTTGCGGTGGCAATGAGGGGTTTGTTTAAAGGTAGGCGTTTATGGGGAACCACTATATGTACACCTTTAGTGAGCTGCAATTTTGCTGGGTTTTTTTCATTACCCAATTTTGATATGGCATCAACCCACGGTCCCGCTGCATTGACGATGACCTTTGCTTTAATGGAGAATTCTTCGCTAGTTGATAAGTCCGTCAAGGTATCCTTTACTCGAACGCCACTGATTCTGTCGGCGCTATTATTGAGAAAACCAATGACTTTGCAGTAGTTAATGACTTTGGCACCAACTGCATAAGCTGATCGTATATTGGCAGTGGTTAGGCGGGCATCTTCTGTAATACATTCGCCGTAAGTAATACCGCTATGCCAACCCTGTGTATTAAGTGCAGGTTCAAGTTCATTGATTTGTTTTAATGAGCGTACTTGGTGTGTGTCTATTTCTGCGACTCGGCCTAGCTTTTCGTATCCCCATAGGCCAGTTCTAAATTTAAGCTGAGCAGCTTTGCTTGTTACAGGCAAAAGAAAACGTTGAGTCTGGGCCAGATGGGGTGCCAGGTTCTCAAGTACTGCACGCTCAGTTGCCGATTCTTTGACTAAATTTATATCACCCTGAGCCAAATATCGTAGTCCTCCATGTACCAATTTTGTCGATCGACTACTGGTACCTGAGGCAAAATCTTGTGCTTCAACGAGTGCGACGTGCAAGCCACGAAGTGCTGCATCTCTTGCGATGCCTGCGCCGGTTATGCCGCCGCCGATAACTAATAAATCAAAATGTGCTGTTGATAGTTCTTTAAAAAGCCCTTCGCGATCACGAAGGTCTAACGCGCTACTTGCCACTACTACTTAACTCCACTGTTAATTTCTGCTTATTTCTGCCCCTTACTGTTTATTAGTGTAGGACAACTTACTTGCCTTGCAATTTTCTATTCATTAAACTGCTATTGGTATTGAATTATATTCATAAGCAATTGAGCCCGCAGATATATGCCCATAGATATTAGACAGTTAAAACATTTTGATGCATTGATTCGTATGGGCTCTTTTGTCCGTGCTGCGGAAGATCAGCATTTAAGTCAGTCTGCATTAACCAAGAGTATTCAAAACTTAGAAGGTAACATCGGTACCATTTTGTTTGATCGAACAACCCACTCTGTCGTGGCGACTGAAGCAGCGGAACAATTAATCCCCTTTGCTCAAGATGTGATAGGGGCCTTGGTCAGCCTTCAGGAAGAGGCTTCTAAGATAAAAGGCTTACATAGTGGTGAAATCCGGGCGGGTTCGGGTCCTTTTCCGCTTCAGGGCTTAATGACAACAACCTTGACCGCTTTTGCGAATAATTATCCAGAGATCAACATTAATATTCAAACTGGTCAGGCGAATGATCTTCTTGATCATTTGGAAAGAAGAGAATTAGATTTGGTGGTGTGTGATCAGAGTAAGTTTGAGTCACGTCCGAGAGCCAGCGAGATTGAGATACTGCCCCTGCCGCCGGAACCCCTTGTTGTAGTCCATGATAAATCTCATCCTATTAGCAAAGAAAAAGTGGGCTTGAATGAATTTCGTCAATACCCTTGGGCTGCACCCACCGCATCACCACACTTTCAGCGCTTATTTCGTCAGGGCAAGCAATCGATTCCCCTGCAACCCACCTATCGACTGGAGGTGACAAGTGCTTGTATCGATATGGTAAAAAATTCAGAAGTACTGACAGTCGTTCCTCTATCCTCTGCTCGACAAGCCTGTGAGTCCAAACAACTTGCCTATACTCAATTTGCACGTCCTGCATTTACAAACGATGGCATTCATTTACTAAAAAGAAAGACGCGATCCTCTGCCTTAAAATTGTTTATCGAGCAAATTTGCTTAAATGCTGAAATGCTCTCAAAATAGAGAAACAAAACCGTCATCTTAAATGTCCGCACATGGATGCGGGCACCCGATACCACATCGGCCCTTCAGTACCTGCCCCCGGCCTTTGCTGCGAGCAAGATACATTCCCAAAACCGTCATCCTTCATGATCATGCCATATCCCTGTGAATCTGTTGCGCTCACAGTTCCAGGCGCACTCACTAACACCGGTATATAGGAAGGCGGCGCATATGGGTCATGATTGTCAGCTTTTTGAGGAAAGTCAGATGTACCAAATGTGAGGTATTTTTTTGGGACAGCGCGCGTATTTTTGCGTATCGAGGTGATCACATCTTGATAGAGACTTTTACGTGGTAATTTTTCAAAGATATCATCTTTTTGAACTTCATCCTTTGGTTCACTTAATTTTGGTAGGGGTAATTCAAGTGCTGAGACGACAGTTGTATCGTTTATTTCTGTGATGTTTTCCTTTTGCTTCAGATATTTTTCAATAGTGGGTACAAGATCTACATGCATGATACGAGGGTGAATTTGACTTATTTGGTCCACCTCCCAATAGGCTATAACTGTGATGTGGACAGCAAGCACTAGCAATAGAGCGCAAAGAAGGTGTTTGTTGGCCCCCAGTACATTCGCTTGTATATCGTGTGTAAATTGAAAGTCTGGATCTGAGTAGCACGTTAACATGGGTTTTTAGAGGGGTAAGTCTTTGGACAGTTCCCTGGTCCTCGGGTTTAAAGCGTTTATCAGGAACTTATGGTAATCTTACCTATTCAAAGCTAGGATAATATCGATAAGCAGCAACGGGTTAGGTGCCAATGTTCGAAAAAACTAAAAAGTTCCTAGGAATTAATCAATATTCTGAAGGCGATGAAAATTTTATTAGGCTAATGCAGTTGGCTCGTGAAGATGAGAATATTCGCGAGCGCTTGTTGTCCATTCTTGCGATGCAAGGCCAACAAAGGCAAACAGCACTTAATGCTATCCTTGCCGCCGTCAAGCAAAACGGCGCGCCACAAGAATTTGTCGATGCAGTGGTTGTATTGCGAGATGAAGAAGTGGCAGCGAGAGCACTTGTGGTATTAAAAGGGTTCTGAGCTCGACTTAAGAGCTCGACCTAAGAGCCCGACTTCATGAAATTACCGACATCTCCTTGCAGATAAGTTTCGCCGTCTTTATCTATCACCCCAGTTGTCGCTGTGGGTTCTCCTCTTCTTCGAAAATGTAAATCATTAACTGGAATAAGTCCGCGCTGCCGCTTCTTGTAAACGGTGTATAACAAACCGTCCTCCAGCTTTACGATCAATACACTTTTTTGTGATCTTCCAAAACGGGAAGTGATACTGTGATAATTTCCGATTATCTTATCCCGACGCCCTTTGCTTAGTATGTGTTTTGCGGGTGGGTTTTTCTTTTTTATGCCGTCGATTAAAGTCGCTTCAATCAAGTCTCTCATCTGATGTTATGCTTTATGATTAAAGGCATTTATGAGTAAGAAGTACCCAAAGTTTCGTTAACCAGTAGCTCATCTGGTGTCACTATAAGAACGGCAGTTGCACTTATGTCAGAATCTTTACGTATCGTTTCGATGGCATCAATGAGCAACTTGAACTCTTGGCTCGCGGCGGCGTCAAGTCCCGCAGAAACTGTTACGAATATCGAAATTAAGAACATTTTCAAATATGACATAAGTTATTAGACCGAAAAGTTCGACGAGCGATTGCAAATGCCGACTAAGATGATTTTCACCCTTTTGAACTTGTAATAGAAGCCTAGGGTCATGTCTTGTCTATTTATAAGGATCTGCTACCCTGAACAAAAAAGAAGGCCCCTATGAACCGTTTACGTAATCTACAAATGTTGTTTGTCGTCCTGTGCATGACTGCTTACTCTGTGATTGCTGCACCTCAATTAACACCTCAATTAACACCGCAAAATCTTGAAATGTTTTTTGATACCACCTTTGAAGCTCAATCTCGGGATCATAAGTTGGTGGGACTTACCGTAGCTGTGGTAAAGGATGGCGAAGTTGTACTCAAAAAAGGCTATGGATTTGCGGATTTAGAAAATCGTATTGCAGTTGATCCTGACAAACACCTATTTAGAATAGCGTCGGTGAGTAAGCCCTTCACTTGGCTTGCGGTGATGCAATTGGTTGAACAGGGAAAATTGGATTTGGATGCGGATATTCAACAATATTTGGATTTCGATATTCCTAAGACCTATGAAGAACCCATTCGATTAAGGCACTTACTCACCCACACGCCTGGATTTGAGGAAAGAGCAACCGGTGGCTTTGCAAGATCCAGTGGTGAGGTGCTCGCTCTGTCAGAATATTTACCCAAGCATTTGCCTTCTAGCGTGCGCGCTCCCGGGACTTTTATATCTTATTCAGATTATGGCAGTGCACTTGCTGGCTACATTATAGAGCGTGTTAGTGGTGTGGCTTGGGCTAATTATATTGATGAAAATATCATTAAACCCTTAGACATGACTAATACCAACGTCTTTCAGCCTATGTCGGCGCGCCATCTGTCCCAGCATGCCAAGGGTTATCGCTATTTTGATGGTCGCTTTGAATCAACTGATTTTTGGTTTGAGCATGAAGCCCCAGCAGGCATCATGAGTATGACGGCGGAAGATATGACCCATTGGATGTTAATGCATCTTAACCAAGGTCGCTACAATGGCGTGTCTTTACTCAAGCCCGAAACCCTTGCTCAAATGCATAGCCAATTGTTTCTTCAACATCCATCAGGCAAGCCGGTATTGCATGGTTTTTATCGAAGTGATCAAAATGGAACAGCAATTTTCGGTCATGGCGGTGATGTAAACCAATTTCATTCAGACTTAAGCTTTGTACCAGAACATAATCTTGGCATTTTTGTGAGCTACAATTCTGATCCGAGCGCAAGAGCAAGATCGAATGTCGTACCTGCTTTTATGAATACTTTTTTTCCGGCTCCTTATCCTAAGGTAATAGAGGCAAATAAAAATGTCTCTATCGAGGACTATGTAGGCAGTTGGACCTCCACTCGTCGTAACCATTCCAGTTTTGAAAAGTTAACATTATTAGTCAGCCAAATGAATATTAGATCGGATGACGGAGAATTGGTGCTAACAAGTCAACAGGGGACCACCAGATGGATTCCTGTGGCGCAGGATAAGTTTAGAGCAAGATACGGCAATGAACATTTACTCTTTTACAGAGACAGTCAAAATAAGGTCAGTCATTTTAGTGGTGAAGGGGGACTCGGCTCATTTGAAAAACTGTCTTGGTACGAGGCCCGAAATTTACATCTAATGGGCTACCTTATTGTCGTCATTTTGTCTTCGGTATATGTACTGCGCTTTATTTATCA
This sequence comes from Flavobacterium sp., assembly GCA_047616645.1. Classification (GTDB taxonomy): domain Bacteria; phylum Pseudomonadota; class Gammaproteobacteria; order Pseudomonadales; family Azotimanducaceae; genus JAHRVQ01. The sequence goes on from JBLHIH010000159.1 coordinate 8,037, forward strand.
TTTACTGTTCGCTAGGAAGTATGCTGATGAGATGCCTGTACTGGATCAATGCTTAGGTGCCCTCGCGAGTATGACGATGATATTTTTAATCTACCGCTTGGCAATGGCCTTAGTGGGCGATAGGAATGATTTTCTATATGGTATTCCCGAGTCAATCGCCGTTGTATTTAGATTTACCCTAGTATTCAGCTTACTTGCACTGGTAATTCTATGGCGAGCAGGCCAACAGTGGGTGTTAAATAAAGGCACTTTATTAGGGCGAGCAAACTATACTTTATTAGCCTTGGCTATTTGTTTTTTCCTTTATCTAAATTGGTT
>JBLHIH010000160.1:0-8335 GCA_047616645.1 Flavobacterium sp.
ACAAGGCTGAACCGATTATCAAAAATACCTTAGCTCAAATGGAAAGCAGTTTGGGTGTTTATCATCCCGATACTTTGCGCGTTCGTAATAACCTAGCACTTTTACACGAAAGTCAAGGAAACTTCCGGGAAGCTGAACCTCTTTACCAAAAATCTGTCGATATGATGGCAACCAAATTTGGCCATAATCATACCGATACAATAGCGGTTAAAAACAATCTCGCTTATCTATATATGGTCATGGAACAATTTGATAAATCTGCGGAGATATTCCAGGAAGTGAAAGAGCAATGGACTGTACTATTTGGTGCAGAACATATTAATACTTTAAAGGCGACTAACAATCTCGGTAGAATTTTTCAAAAGTTAGGTCGTCTTCCTGAAGCGGAACAAGAAATTTTGATAGCGCTTGCTGCTCGGCAATCGACCTTAGGAGAGAAGCACATTGACAGCATTCGCTCCATGATCGATCTTGGCGGCGTATACCTCGAACAGAAAAGATTGCCTGAGGCAGAGACTCAATTGATTGCAGCTCTTGCCCTAGCTGAAGGCGAACTTGGAAACCTTCACCCCTATACTTTTGAAGCCCTCAATTATTTGGCTGATACAATATTGGCTACTGGTAAGATGCAAGCAGCTATTGAATTAATGGAGGTTGGTTTCAAACGTCGGAGTCAGTTCTTTGACACAATGCTGTGGACAACAGGTGAAAATGCCCGCGAAGGTTATGTCAGATTACATCGGCCAGAATTTAATAAGTACTTAGCTTTATTGGCAAATATTGATGACGAAAAATCCGCTAAACGCGCAATTAATGCAAGTTTGCAGCGAAAGGGCTTGTTGTTGAAAGTAACCTCTGAAATTCAGCAAATAGCGACTATGACCACTGATCCTGAACTGCAAGGTCTCGCTACCCAACTTGAAGAGGCTCGAAAATCCTTGGCATCAATGACTTTGTCGGGGCCGACTGCGGAAACACAAGGCCGACATACACAAGCACTTTATGGCTTAGAGCAAAAAGTTAACGAGCTACAAGGTGAACTGGGTCGCGCGAGTGTGCGATTTAGAACCTCAACGGCGAAGATAAACGCTGATCGTCTGGAAACATCAATTCAAGAAGGTGCAGCTTTGATCGACTTTCAAATGTTCGAGGACAAGGGTGAGAGGAGGTTTTTAGCGTCTATAGTAAAAAATATTGATGGTGAGATTGAGTACAATTTAGTCGTCTATAACGATAGAGATTCTATCGATGCCACCATTATAGAATACAGAGAAATGATCCAAGATGATCAGGCAGATGAAGATGATCTACTGGAAACAGGTATGTCGGCCTACGAAGAAATTTGGGAGCCCCTTAATGAGGCTTTGGATGACATAGAATATGTGTATTTGATTCCGGATGGTGGATTAAATATTCTTCCTTTTAATGCGCTTATTGATGATGATGAAGCCTATCTGATTCAATCAATCGATTTGCATACACTTACCTCAGGACGCGACCTAATACCCAATGATTACCCGCTAGCCAAGGGTAAGTATCTTATATTAGCAGGGCCAGATTATGATGCTGATAAAATCGTGAGTGCAGAAAATATGGCTGCTGCCCAGGGAAAACGTTCTGCCTCTTTGCAAGTCGGAATTCAAGGCGCAGGCACCGGTTTACGTGGACTAAATTTTGCGCCTCTACCTGGCGCTGAACAAGAAGGACGAGTCATCATTGAGCAAGTGGTAGCGGGTGCTGGAGCGAGTGACGAATTCTTTGGCGATGATGCTCAGGAGCAAATTCTGAGTAGTATGACAGTCGCGCCAGAGATACTGCATATCGCAACGCACGGATTTTTTCTAAAGGCCGACGATACCCTTCGAAAGAGAATATTAAAAGCTTCTCGAAGTATTGACGTCCTCGTTCCCCCGCCAGGTGATAATCCTTTGTTGAGGGCTGGGTTGGCCTTCGCGGGCATCAATACAAACGCACAATTTCTTGGTAATATTGAAACGACAAACGATGGTGTTTTGACTGCATTGGAAGTTCTAGATCTTAAATTATCGGGTACAAGGTTAGTTGTGCTTTCAGCATGTGAGACGGGGCTCGGAGAAATTAATGATGGTGAAGGTGTCTATGGTTTGAGAAGATCCTTTCAAGAAGCGGGGGTAGCCGAAGTTATTTCCTCCCTTTGGGAAGTCAGCGATGCGGGAACCCAAGCATTAATGACGGATTTCTACAATAAAATGCTCGCTGGAACACCTGCACGGGAAGCGCTGAGGGAGGTGCAGGTGGAAATGATTGATTCACCGGCATGGGGTTATCCGTACATTTGGTCTGCCTTTATGATTGTTGGTAGTTATGAGTCTGCTGGTATCAGCACTCAGTAGAATAAAACTTTATATTGCTTCTTCAGGGTTTGGACATTGGACCCGAATAGCATTTATAATAGACCATAATAAGTGCGCAACTAAAGCTTCTGGCTAGCCGAGTGTCGAGAACATGGCTTAGATAAGGGGGCTTAGGCTGTTGCTACAAAAATAAATGGGCAATCAGAGAGCTTCGGAATGTATATAAACAAAGTTTTTGGGAAAGAAATGCTGATTAAACGTTTATTCATCGTCACTTTATCGGCGGGTATTTGTTATGGATCAAGTACGAGTGCCCAATCGCTTACTGAAGTGATAGAAACAACGCTGCGCACTAATCCTGATGTACTTGTCAGTAAGTATAGCGTTGATGCTGCAGCAGAATTAAAGAAGCAGGCCAAAAGTGCTTATCTGCCCTCTATTGATTTAGCCCTATCCACTGGTCGTGAGTCTTCCAACAATACAGGAACACGAGCCGCTTTAATTGATAGTTTACGTCTGACGCGTAAAGATCGAAGCTTAAAGATAACACAACTCTTGTACGATGGATTTGCCACAAAAAACCTTATTAAACAACAAACAGCCTTAACTGAAGCCGCAACTTCAAGATTAGTCAGCACGCAAGAAATCATAAGTTTACGCGCCATTCAAGCCTACTTAGAAGTGATACGGCGTGCAGAAGTCGTGGATCTGACTTTTGAGAATTTGAGTCATCATGAAAAAACGCTAGCAAAGATTAGTGAGCGATTTGATAATGGGGTTGGGACAAAAGTTGATGTTGTTCAAACAAGAGGACGGCAGGCACAGTCAAAAGGTACCCTTTTACTTTCACAGCGTGATGCCAGAAATGGTTCAGCAGAGTTTTTTAGAGTGGTAGGAGAAAATCCAGCAGATCTAAAGTTACCAGCCGACGTTACGGGTTTGCCAACAACATTGGCCCAGGCAATAAAAATTGCGAGTCGAAACAACCCTGGTTTAAAAGCATCAGAATTAGAGCTTGAAGCTGCCATCGCAGGAAAAAGGCTAGCGCGTGCCTCCTTCCATCCAAGATTTGATTTAGAAGTCGGCGCAACACGAAATGATGATGCGGACGGTACGCCTGGTGCTAATGACGATGAGACTGCGGTTATTAGGATGAGCTACAACCTTTATCGCGGTGGTGGTGATAAGGCTAGAGTTAACGAAGCACAGGCGCGTGAGTATGTAGCAAGGGAAGCACTTCGTAGTGTAAGACGCGCAGTGGAAGAAGATGTTACTCTCATATGGAACGAACTAGATGATATTCTTGTTCGTCTTGAATACCTTGAAGCCCATGTAGTATCCACCGAAGAAGTTTTGACAGTTTATAATGAGCAATTGAGTCTTGGAAAACGAACCTTGCTCGATTTGTTAGACGTGCAAAATGAATTGCTGCGAGCAAACACTGCTTACTTAACTGGACAATATTCCGCGAGATTTGCAAGGTATAGAGTCCTTGCCAGTACAGGTAGCCTTCTCAAGAATCTGGAAATCTCAACAGAGTAAGTAATTTTTCAAAAAGTTTCGGATTTCTATGATTGGTGTTGGAATAGATTTTGGCACGTCCAATTCAGTGGCGGCCTTGTATGATGGACAATCGGTCAGTCTTGTCCCCTTGGAAGCCGCAGAAGCTGTCATGCCAACAGCTACCCATCTCGATCGAGAGTTAATTACAACAACGGGTAATGCAGCGATTCGGCAGTATATTGAAGATAATCAGGATCGGGTCGTTGAACTCACCCCTGAAATTATCGCAAAGACTGCGTTACTTGTCGAAGATAGAAATACCGCAGATCCGACGTCCGAAGCAGAAGTCTCCTCGCAATCCGTTTATGGTCAATCTCATATCGATCGTGGCATGCCTGGTAGGTTATTTAGAGGCGTAAAAAGGCTGTTGGGAAATTCTTCGATCAAGCGCTTGATGGTATTCAATCAGCCCTTTCGGGTCGTTGCCCTTGTTACGCCAGTTCTCGTTCACATTCGTAAAGCTTTACAAGACCAATTAAATTCAAAAGATGCCTTAGATGTTCATTTTGGCCACCCCGTCCAATTTGAGGGGCAGGATCGGTTTAAGAATGACTTGGGAAAAACTCGGTTAAAAGAAGCATGTGACTATGCTGGGTTTAAAAAAGTTGCATTTTATCCAGAGCCAGTGGCGGCGACTTTAAGCTATCTTCAAGAAGAAAGTACGCTTAAAGCGGGGAGAGTACTCACCCTAGATTTTGGTGGTGGTACATTGGATTTGAGTGTCGTTAGATTTAATGAGATGAACTTTGAAGTTTTGGCAACCGCAGGTCTACCTTTAGGCGGTGATCATATCGATCAGCTTATATTTAAGGAACTGATTTTTCCTCTACTCGGAAAAGGGGAAGTATGGTCGCGAGTAAAGGACGGTACCCTGATAACGAATGAATTTCCCTTTGATGAATTCGCTGATAAATTGATTAACTGGGCTGTCACATACACATTGAATCAAAGTCAATACCGAGCGAAGGTGAATGATTGCATTCAATATTTTAAAGCTTTAAAAAACCCTGCAGCTGAAAAATTTCAGCGATTAGATGACCTGATAACCCATAATTATAGCTACTTAGTTTTCCAAGCAATTAAAGACGCAAAGGTTGCGCTATCTGAAAACTCGACTACGCAACTTGAGATGTCTGAGCTGGATATAGAAGTCGAATTTAGTCGAGTTCAATTCGAATCCATGATGTCTGAGATGTTAAGGAGTATCCAAGACATTATCCGGAAAGTTTTAGCGGATGCGGATATCTCCGTTGAAGAAGTTGATGTCGTGATCCGAACCGGCGGATCATCCCAGATATCAGCGGTAAGAGAATTACTGGAAGCCCAATTCCCCGGTAAGGTAACAGAGCATGATCCTTTCACCAGCGTGGCTGCGGGCTTGGCGATTGCGAACTATCATGGGATCCAGTTCCAAGCGTAAAAAGCCAATCTAGTCTCCTTCCTCTACGCTTACGAAAGCGCCCCTCTCATTGGGCATGCGTTGTCAACGCCGGTTAGCGTCGTACCGGCCCCTGTGGTGACGTAGGAGTCAGCGATAATGGCACCTATGATGTTCGAGCCTGGGCCTATGGTTGTGTAGCTCCCTGTATTCCAGATAATAGTGCTATCCTGGTGTACATTAAGTAATTTTATTGTCGTGTTCGCACCAAAAGCCATGTAGCTATCGATATTGAAAACCCAGAAGCTAGGTTCAAGGTCACCACCGAGCGGGTTGCCATCTAGCGTGAGGATTATACCCGCAGTCGTCGTCAGACCCGCTGCATGATAGACGCCTGGTTGGCGCGTTGTGTCTACGCTCATCGTCGTAGCGAGCTCAGTGCTTATGGGCATATTGTTCAGCGCTACTTGCGCCTGCTGTAGTTGAGTTCGTTGATTATGTGTGAAGTCGTAAGAAATCTGTCCCGGTGTAGTAGCGCCACCGGCGATCGCACTCGCAGAGATCGTAATACTGGTTCCGGCCGTGACAGTGCCAAAGGCCACTGCATTCGCGCCAAGCGTTATCGAGCCTGTTAGGGATTGAACATTGCCAGCGACCATTGCACTATCTCCAAGTGTTAGCACTATTCCAGCCGTAACATCCCCAGCTACTTTTGCTGACGCGCCAAGCGTTATAGCTGCGCCGGCCACTAGATTGATACCGACTTCTGAACCCGCGCCGATGGTTGTAGCCTCGATTGCTTGAATATTGCCACCGACCATTGAGCCCGCACCCGATGTTATGGCAGCACCGGAATAGATGGTTTGGCTATTTAGGTCTGGACCTAGCAGTGGTGTGGCCGCATGTGCCCCGCACATAACAGAAAATACTGGGATAAAGAATAATTGCTTTGTAAAATTCATAACTTTCGCACCTTGCTTATTGTCGCTATTGATACTGTTGAAGTATTGACTTTGGTACTAGTATTGGGCCGCAGATATTACTGGCAAAAGCAGTGAAATGGTAGGTGTTGGATAGGCGGTTGCATTCCGCCGCGAGGCGGCAAATCCCTAGCCCTAAATAGACCACTACGGTGATTTGAAATCAGTCTTTTTGGCAACTTCTTCAGACGCAAAATGCGCTGCGCGCGCCTTTTTTATCGTTAGCGAAAAAAGGAAAAGCAAACGAAAGGGGTAGAAAAAAATGGGGTCAGAAACAAATGGGTCAATGTAAAAACAGTGACACACTGTTATTTTCATGCTGACCCGAATGGCACTCGACAACACAAAGAATCATGGGCACATATGACGTAATAATCTAAGAGTTTTAGGATTTAAGAAACAATGATAATCTTTAAGTCATTATCGGATCAGTGTCCCCAAAACTTAGAACTTACGGTTCTCACTTTCTTCTTTTCGTTGGTCTCCATTCCACGATAGACGTATCCAGCCAGATTCATTTCGTCAGTACTGCTCAGCGAGTCAATATCCAGTGTCACCTTATTTGTGGCTGACCGCTCATTCTTCTTAACCCATCGCCGAGGGTTGTTGCGCTGGGGAGTTTGGCAGTCTTCGTGAAAGCAGTCTTCGTGCTGTTTCAACCTTTGGGTGATGGTCTGATGTGTCACCCACTCTTATACAGCCAAGGCTTACTTCGTTTTAGGGTGGGGAACTAAGAGGCGAGGGTCTAACTGGGAGTTTGGGATATTAATTAATTAGGTCAATGCCAAATTAATAAGATACTAAGTGATTATTAAGCTCACCAAGTGTCAGCGGTATGAATCAAAAAAAACCCGCCTGGAATAATCCAGACGAGGGTTCATGTATTTACGATACTAGGGCTTAACCAAAGGTTGATCCTGTATCAGACGTTTCCTGTCCTTCCTGGTCGCCCTCTCCTCCGAAGTCGTCCTGTCCTTCCTCTTCTCCGAAGAAGTCCTCTCCTCCGCTGCCGTCCTGTCCGTCCTCGATTAAGATGTCATCACTTATGACAAAAACGGCTGTACCATCCTCTTCTATAAGGATGTTATTAACTGCGCCAATCCTGCAACCAAGTGCACCCATGGTATTATCTGTGCCTAATGTAACGGCCTCGGTAGTGGCAAAAATAGCACCACAAGCATCGTCAATACCGGCGAGTGTTGTACCCGCACCAGTGGTGGCGTAGGTGCCAGCAATAAAGGTACCTATGACATTCGCGCCTGCACCTATCGTTGTGTAGGTTCCTGTATTCCAGATAATAGTGCTGTCAGAGGTTACATTAAGTAATTCTATTGTGGTGTTCGCACCAAAGGCCATGTAGCTATCGATGTTGAATACCCATAGGTTGGTTTCGTCGTTGCCATCAAGGGTGATGGTTATGCCAGCAGTCGTTGATAGGCCCGCTGCGTGATAGACCCCTGGTTCGAAGGTTGTGTCTACGGTCAAAGTAGTAGCGAGTTCAGTGTCTACGTACATGAGATTCAGCGCTGCTTGCGCGTCTTCAAGTTGTATTTTTTGATTGTCAAGTGGGCCATTGGGGTTGTTAGAATAATCTTCGAAAGTACCCTGTTCAACAGCACCGCCAACGCTTGAAGTGGCAGAAAGTGTAACGTTAGTTGCATGCGTAACATTGCCTGTGACTTGTGCCAAACCGCCTACTGTTATGGGACCTGCTCCAGCTAGGAGATCGCCGCCAACCTCTGCGTTAGCACCAAGGGTTATAGCCATTCCGGCCGTAACATTGTTGCCTACTGTTGCTGATGCGCCAAGTGTTATAGCTGCTCCGGCCACAAGATTGGCACCGATTTTTGAACCTGCGCCGAGGGTTACCGCCTCGATTGCTTGAAGGTTGCCACCAACGGTAGAACCTGCACCCGTTGTTATGGCAGCACCGGCATAAATTGTCTGATCATTAAGGTCTGAATCTAGAAGCGGCGTAGCCGCATGTGCCCCGCACACAGCAGAAAATATCGGGATAAAGAGTAATTGCTTAGGAAACTTCATAGTTTTCACGCCTTTGTTATCGTTATTGATATCGGTTT
>JBLHIH010000161.1:0-8263 GCA_047616645.1 Flavobacterium sp.
GCCGCTTCAAAATCAAATACCAAGGGTAGATCGGGAAAAATTGTGTAGCTTTCGGTAATGGCACAATCGTGCATCATAATACCTTTGGGTATGCTAATTTCTTTGTGATGGACAACCTTGCCATGCGTGTCGATAACAGAATAATTCAAATAGGGAGGCAAGGGCGAATAGCCGAAAGTGACCATTTCACCGGTCTTTACATCTACTTTGGGATGGGCGGTAAAGTTGTGCGTCAAGGTGCCATCAAAATCGTGTTCGCCAAGGGTTTTAAGCTCAGGCAGCGAGATGGCATATGGCGTGCTGCCTTCCATTAGCGCAAAAAGCTGACCCTTGTGAACCACCATTGCAGTATTGCCAGTATTTTTAGCGCCACTCGGCATCTCACCTCGGGCGATCATTTCACCAAACATATTGAGTCCGGGATAAATCCAATCACCTTTCTCACGTTCCTCTCGCAGGCCTTCTGAGTCAACAAAACGATTACGATAATCGGCTTTACCATTACGAAGGTGCACGCCATGAATCATGCCATCACCATCGAATATATGATATTTTGCCACATCAGGTACAAACACAGGGTTCGGCCCAATACGCAGAAAATTCCCCTCAAGGTCCGCAGGTATCTGACCGATCACTTTAAGGTTCAATGCAGTCACCTCTTCCTGCACGGGTTTATAGTTTTGTTCTAGATAGGGATTGGTTACAAGTGGCTCAGCGATATTCATGGATTGTGCTGCCTTAGAAGTTATGTTTTGCTATTGTGACTAAAGCATTTAAAACAGTCAAGATTGATTGTTACCTGTATGCTCAATCTTGATTCAGTATTTGAACTTACAAGAAGGCACTTATCGAATGGCGCTAAAGAGATCCACTTTGTTCTATTACGGCTTGACTGATTTGCCCATTAGCATGGCAATGTTCCCCGTACTTGTTTTTATACCAAAGTTTTATACCAGTGATATGGGCATCTCCCTAGCAGTAGTGGCAAGCATTTTATTTTTTGTCAGAATATCTGATGTTTTCACCGATCCTTTGTTTGGTTATTTATGTGACAGGATTGACACCCCCTGGGGTAGAAGACGCCCTTGGATTGTGCTTGCTGTACCCATCATGATGTTAAGCATATACAACTTGTTCATGCCGCCGGACGGGGCTGGCGCATTTCACATGCTCATCTGGATGTTTTTATTATCCATCGCTACAACAATCATGATCATCCCTTATTATGCCTGGGCGGCTGAGTTATCACCTGACTACAATGAAAGATCCAAAATTACCGGTTGGCGATCTATGATGGGCGTGGTGGGTAGCCTGTCTGCTCAACTTGTGCCAGCGGCAGCATTGTTTTTCTTCGCCATTGGCGGCAGCAGTTCGGTCCTGCAAATTGTCGGTATCACCATGCTAATCTTGATGCCAATCTGTGTATTGCTTACGGTGACACAGGTGCCCGAGACCAAGACACCCAAAAGCACTTCCACGCCTTTTTGGGCTGGATTAAAATTGATGGGATCTAATGGACCTTTTTTGCGCTTAATTGCCGCCTTTATGGTCAGCTCCACTGCGCTTGCAATCACGACACCTTTGTATCTTTTTTTCATCGCTTTTGTACTGGATGCCGAAGATAAAGCTATCTATATGCTGTGTTTCTTTTATGTTGCTAACATGTCTGCCGTACCATTCTGGGTCTGGCTTTCATACCGTATAGGCAAACATCGTGCTTATATCTGTAGTTTTACCCTCATCGGATTGGCCCACCCCTTCTACTTGTTGCTGGGGGAGGGCGATTTCTGGTGGATGTTACCCATCACCCTTGTAACCGGGTTTGCAGCAGGGGGTTTCGCGGCCTTACCCAACTCCATGAAGGCTGACGTCATAGATCTCGATACCCTGAGCAGCGGAGAAAACCGAGCAGCACTGTTTTTCTCAACTTATTCTTTCACTGCGAAACTTTCAGGTTCATTGGGAGGCTCAATCGCGCTTTTCGGCTTGGCTTTATTTGGCTTTAACCCAGACCCAGAGGCATTTAACGATCCCGATCAGTTGTTTGGTCTCAGATTCCTCTTTGCTCTGCTACCTACAACATTTTATTTATTGGCTTGTGGGATCATCTGGAAATATCCGATCACCGAAGCCAGACATGCACAAATTCGTGCTGAACTCAGCAAAAAGAACAGCCCTGGAGAGAATCTGATTATCAATACTTAACATTATCAATACTTAACAACGATGACCTGGGGAATTAGATCTGCAGTTCTGTGCAGACGCTTTATTTCCTAGATCCATTTTCCTCTAAATTTTTTCCTAAATTTGTGCCGATAGGGCTTAGTCTGAGCTCGCTTGATTACGGGCTCGCAACTTGATTTCATCTATCGTCCTGCTGTGCTTCTCACGACTAATGCTGTAGTAACTGATGGCAATAACAGAAAGTGCAGTGAGAAAAATAACACTGGGTCCTTGGGCCCAACCAAACCTTGCCAATGCTTCAGGGCTAATATCTTCAGGCGAGGTGCCCGGTGTAATGCCTGACAAATCAATGATGATACCCGCAAAAACCGGCCCAATCCCACCCACCGCCTTACCAGCGAATGAAGCTGCGGCATAATATATACCTTCCTGTCTGTCGCCATGACGTAATTCATGTTCGTCAGTGATGTCGGCAATCATGGAACCCGTCAGTGGAATTGCTACACCTAATCCTAAAGCTGAAATAAAGCCGCTGGCAATATAAAGCGCTGCCACTTCTTCCTGACTGGAAAAAGGTAAGAGATCGAACAGTTTCAATATGATGACGCTGGAGGTAAAAAATGCGTACCAGCTTAGGCCGGCAATGTAGAGTGTCTTCTTTTCTTTAATAATATAAAAGAATACACGGCTTAACATATTACCGATGACAATTCCGCTGATAGCGAAGGCGAATAGGAATCTGATCTGCGTCCCACTTAATTCAAAAAAATAGGTGCCAGTATAGAGAATGAGCGCCTGCACCATGCCTTGCGTTATGCCAAATAGAATGCTGGCGCAGACAAGCGCCGTGAAAGATGGGATTTGAAAGGCCATCACAACTTCACTCATAATACGGGATAATGAAAGCGCTGCTGCATTTGGTTTTCTAAGCTTTGGAATTTGAGAGTGTGTCGCGCCTGCTGCAATTAAAATACCGAGAATCATGAGTGGTGCGCCCGCTAACGCGAGGTTTTGATAGGCAGCTGGATTGAGTCTCCCATCAGGGTAGTCTGCCGTCGCACCAAAATATAATTCGTTGGCGACAATCAGAACTAGGAACATACCAACAAGCTGAAAGACCGAGCGTAGCGCAGATAGCAATGTGCGTTCATCATAATCCCTAGTCAGTTCAGCGCCTAAAGCCATATAAGGCACGGAATAGAGTGTCATTGCGCTACGGGTGATAATCGAAAAAATCAATACCCACATGAACAAGCCAAAACTGCCCAGGTTCTCAGGTGGTGCGAATAGAAAGTAGAAACTACAGGCAAAGGGTAAGGCTGCAATGTACATGAAGGGGTGGCGTCGGCCGAAGATCGAACGAGTGGAATCTGACCAGGAACCTACGAGAGGGTCAGTGATCGCATCAAACATCAGTGCAATGAAGAGGGCTGCCCCAACGAGGGTACCAGAGAGGCCCATAATCTGATTGTAGTAAAACAATAAATAGAAACCGAAAGCTGCGCTTTTAATTCCCTCGGGTAGTTGCCCAACACCGTAACCAATTCTCAATAACCAGCTCATATACACCATTCAAAATTTCTTAACTTGGCGCTATTTCGACAGAAACAGCTACTCAAGTTTGTCTTTCTTTTTTCCGGAATCTCTATAACATCGACTATATAGGGTTTACAGGGATTGACAAGCAAGCCTGACTGTTTTAGCGTTGACGTGGAATCCAACAAAAATAATGGAATTTGATCAGTGCATAGTAGGCAGACCCAAGTAAAAGAGAAAAGCTAAGCTATATGGATCTCCCTGCACCCAGTCACTGTCAAAGGCTAAATGACTATTAGGATGTTCTGAATGACAACACAACACAAAACTTTTTGTCGTTATTGCCACGCATATTGTCCCATGGTCGCTGAGGTTTCCGAAGGCAAGGTGCTTTCTGTCAAACCTGATACAGATAATGCCATGTATGGAGGCTACACCTGCATAAAGGGTCGGCAACTGGTCGAGCAAATGTATCAACCCGAGCGACTGACTAACTGCCTGACGAAGAATAAGAAAGGTGAATTCGTAAAGATTACCAGCGAAAAAGCCATGGACGAGATTGCTGAACGCGTGCGCAGTCTGGTAGAAGAGTTCGGCCCTCGCGCCATTGCTACTTACAATGGCACAGTGGCCTTTCAGAATTCCGGGCAACTCGTCTACAGCCGAGAGTGGCACAATGCACTAAACTCTCCATCCTATTATACCAGTGTCACCATCGACCAACCCGCCAAGGTTTTCGTAGGTTCACGTATGGGCTACTGGACAGCTGGCAGCCATTTTTTCCATGATGCCGACGTCGCTATGATTATTGGTAACAACCCAATTGTTTCGCACTATGCACCACCCGGTGGCGTCCCTTCAGTCAGTCCATCGGACCAAATTCGTCGTGCACGTAAGCGTGGCTTGAAGTTGATAACAATCGATCCACGAAAGACCGAGGTAGCACGTCGCTCTGATCTCCACCTGCAAGTCAAACCAGGGGAAGATGCTGCACTGCTGGCCGGTATGATCCGAATTATTCTAAGGGAAAAACTCTACGACGTGGAATTTTGCGATCAATTTACCAGCGGCCTGGATGAGCTGCAGGTAGAAGTTGAGCATTTTGATATAGATACAGTCGCTGCGCGAACAGAGATTTCCTCAGAGGCTATTATTCAAGCTGCCCGTTTATTCGCAGCCGGACCACGCGGTATTGCTATTACCGGCACAGGACCGGAAATGGGTGCCAATCCTAACCTGACCCAACATCTCGTGGCATCGCTTAATACTATCTGCGGGCGTTACTACCGAGCTGGAGATACAATGCCCAATCCAGGCGTGCTCTCCCGCAAAGGCCCGAAATATGCTCAGGTGTACGAAGCGCCAGTTGCCTGGGGTCATGGCGACCGCTGTCGTGTTCGGCCGGAGTTTGGCGAGTTGGTGTCTCCGACTAATGTTCGTGAAATGCCAACTTCCCAATTGGCAGATGAGATATTGACCCCGGGTGAAGGACAAGTGAAAGCATTATTTGTGATTGCCGGCAATCCAATCATGGCATTTCCTGACCAAGAAAAAGCTTACGCAGCAATGCAGGAATTGGACCTTCTTGTTTGTATTGACCCTTATATGTCTGCCACTGCACAAGAAGCCGATTATGTATTGGCGCCCAAGCTAACGCTTGAGCGAGCGGATGTCACATTGTTAGCTGATCCGTGGTACGAAAAACCTTATAGCCAGTACAGCGACGCAATAGTTGAAACTGATCATGATGTGATTGAGGAATGGGAGTTCTACTGGGGGCTTGCTAAACGACTTGATTTGGATGTGAAAATTCACGGCAAGTCGATACCTAATGATCGCAAGCCATCCAAATTTGAGTTGCTGCAAGCCATCACTCAAGGATCGAGGATTGATATTAAGTACCTCCAAGACAATCCTGGGGGTCATATTTTTGAAGAGATGCAAGTTGAAGTTCAAACGGCACCCGAATCAGCAACGGGCCGATTAAAACTGTATCCTGAAGGCGTGAGGGACGAATTTATCGCCTTAAAAGAAGTCGATGCAAGCGACGCAGAATACAGCCACCAGCTTATTGGTTTTCGCAGTAAATATGTTCTAAATTCTTTTGGCCGAAACTTACCAGCGCTAAGTGAAAAGGCAGGAACCACAAACCCGGCCAACATACATCCGGATGATTTGACGGCAATGGGAATTGATGATGATAGTGAGATTTTGATTCACTCAAAATTCGGTTCTATTCCAGCCATTGTAAAGTCTAACGAGAGGATAAAACCCGGCGTGATAGCTATGCATCATTGTTGGGGAGTCACACCAGGTCAACAGGCATCTGTTCGAGAGGTTGGCGCTAACATTAACATGTTAGTCAGTGGCAGCGAAGGATTACAGAACTATACTGGTATGACCAGATCCAGTGGTATTCGGGTCAATATTACGCGAACATAAATCTGGCGCTCTAATGGAATCTCATTAAAGTCAGATTAAACGACATCCATAATTTCGATTTGGGGGGTGCTGGCTAGGCAGCCACCAATTGCAGCGCTAGCTGCCTTAAACTCTTCTGACTTGCCGTGAAGGTCAAGTGAAGGCTGGTCGTCATACTGCTCCATAACAATATAAGTATTGTCAGAATTCCTCGATTTATGGAGCTCATAGTATCTGTTGCCAGCTTCAGTATTGGCGACGACTGTCTGCAGTTTTTTGAAACCAGCTTCGAATTCTTCACTTTTACCCGCATGAATGACGAGTCTTGCGATTAAACCTAAGGCCATGTGATGCTCCTATTTGAGTCTAAAGGATTTAGTATCAAGAGACAGAGACCTATATGCAGCTCAACATATGGTGTTGAGCGATAAAGGTCCCAATTTCTTACATGAGAGCGTTCGCATACAAAACAATCACTCTTGTTTGTTTATTCAGATTAGATCATTATACACACCTCTATAATAACAAACAGCGAGTACTTGATCGGACTTGCGGCTTGACCAGATGCGTAATTTCTTAGAAGGAGAATTAGATGTCAAAGACGCCACTAGCAGAAATAAATCCATTTGCTCCAGAAACTTTAGCCTGTCCCTACGATTTTAATCGTCAACTCCGAGAAGAGGCGCCTGTATACCATTGTCCTCAGACAGATGTTTATTTTGTCTCTACGTTTGATTTAGTCGTTAGCGTGGTCAAGAACAATAGTGCCTTCTCTAACAAATTCTCATTGGCTGCTACAGGATCCGAAGAAAAGAAGAGCGATCCAGAGCTTGATGCGATTCGCCGCCAGGGCTATCCGCCAGTAAACACTATGCTGACCCAGGATTTACCGAAACAAAGGCGGTATCGATCACTCTGCCAAAAGCCTTTTTCTGTAAAAAACGTCTCTAAATTGCAAAGCTTTATCTCTGACTTAGCCAATGAAATCATTGATGAGTTTATCGACGATGGTGCCTGCAATTGGATGGACGCCTTCGCGGTACCATTGCCAGTTCGAATGATCGGGTACGTTCTGGGCGTACCACTGGGTGATATGAATCGATTTAAGAAATGGTCAGATTCCAGCGTTTATCAGTTTTCAGCCGGGCAAACTAGGCAGGGCACACTTGACGCTGCGCAGGATGTAGTGGATTTTCAACATTATTTCGCGGAGAAAATACGCGAAAGACAGCATCAACCAACAAACGATGTCTTATCAGACATCGTCAATTCAATTGCTGATGGAGAGAAACCCATGGACGTGCCTGAGTGCCTCTCGGTAATTTCTCAATTGTTAGTTGCCGGTAATGAAACGACAACGGCGACATTGGCCGAGGGACTGTACCTGCTGATCCAAAACCCTGACCAACTGGCTTTGGTTCAGAAAGACATGTCCTTGATTCCAAATATGGTAGAAGAAATGCTACGCTTGTCTTCGCCCTCTGCCCAGATGTGGAGAATTTGTACGCAGGATACACAAGTTGCTGATACCTTAATTCCTAAAGGTGCCAGGGTTATGGTGAAGTGGATTTCAGCAAACAGGGACGAAATGCAGTTTGTAACGGGAGACAAATTTGATGTCACCCGTCCCAACGCAAAGAAACAAATCGCATTTGGTCAGGGCATCCACCACTGTCCGGGAGCGCCATTGGCAAGACAGGAGTTAGTCATTAGTTTTGAGGCGATTTTGAGTCGTATGACGAATTTCCGTCTGCCCGAAGGACAAACAGAACTCGCCTTCTTACCGAACCTCTTACTACATGGTCCGGCTGATTTGAACATAGAGTTCGACAAAAAGTGAATGCTTGTTAGAAACGTAGGAGGGTGCGCAAGTAGCATCCTGTGAATTTTTGAAAATATAGGAGTAATAATGAATACTAATCGTCAGTGGCTGCTTGCCAAACGACCTGAAGGCCTTGTCAGAAAAGATAACTTTACCTTCGCGGAAAATCCAATTCCAGAGCCTGCAGAAGGAGAGGTATTGGTGAGAAATCTGTTTCTGTCATTTGATCCAACTCAGCGTGGATGGATGGAGGATAAGGAAAGTTATCTGCCACCGGTTCAGATCGGTGAGCCAATGCGA
>JBLHIH010000162.1:0-8177 GCA_047616645.1 Flavobacterium sp.
TCAATGGATTCTCCTGGTTCAATAAAGCCAGCCAGTGTTGAATAAAAATTCGCTCTCGCATGTGCGTTTTTAGCTAGGAGTACCTCTTCACCTTTGGTGACGAGGACGATTATTGATGGAGACAGTCGCGGATAAAAATGGATATTGCAGATTGTACAGGAGCGAGATCGATCCGAATTTTCGATAGTAGTGGCACCGCCACATTGACCACAATATTTGTGATTCTGATTCCATTCGACTATCTGTTTACTTCGCCCTAGGAGGTTGAATGTAGCATCGTTTAATTGTCCAAGAAAGGACCATAGTTTGTTATAGGTATAGTCCTCCGGTTCTTCTGCATCAGGGTCTATTTCGTTTGCGTAGATTGGAATCCCAGCTGCGGTTCCTAAGAAATGTACAGATAATTCTTCACATCCTAACCACCTATATTCATTTTGAGTCAGTGGACGCCAAGGAGATTGACTATTATTGGGCGAGAGTATTTCCCCGTCCGAAATGACAATATGAAAGCTATGCGCAATATCTTCAGCGCTTTCAGTACTAGATGCCGTACCAGGAGCAGGTGCAGTAGCGGAAATGAAATCATCAGCAATATTTATGTTTTGCCAGTCCATAACGAATCTCAGAATAGGTGGATTTTTTATTTTAACATAGGCTAATGTTTCTTGGAATCGGCTGGTGTGCGTGCAAGCGCAACTACCTGGATATCTCCCGCGCCGTGTTTGAGTAAAATTCGAGCTAATTCGCTGACTGTGGCTGTGGTAGTGATGACATCGTCAACGATACCTATGGATTCGCCGTTTAGGCGTCCGTCAAGTACAAAGGCCTGTTTGATATTCGTTGCTCGTTCTATGGCGTTGAGTTTTTTTTGATCTGTAGTTTGTTTTATTCGTCGACACAATCGAGATTGGATAGGACGCTGGGTATGGTCTGAGAGGAAAGTAGCGATTTCGAAGGCTTGATTAAAACCTCTCGTTTTTAGGCGATCTTTGTGTAAAGGGACAGGTAACCAAATATCTGGAACCAGCAGGTGATCTTCAAGGTAGTTTTTTGCCAATACAACCGAGAGTACTTTACCTGTTACAAGTTGAGATTGGTTTTTAAACCTATTAATTAACATGTCGATTGGTGCGGCATACCTAAAAGCGGTATAGCAATGTGAAAAGGGAGGTGGGCGCGTTAAACATTGACCACATAACTCCTGATGGGGAGGAACGTTGAGGCCACATTGCCAGCAAGGGTGTTGTATAGTTGGCAAGTCTTCTTCGCAGGATTGACAGAGGTCTATGCGTCGTCCCGTGTTAACCCCGCAGAGAATGCACATACCTGGGAAGAGGCTAAACTGAAGTCTTTCCAACCATTTGTTCATAAAACTTTAGTTTGTAAGGGTGAAGGTAGATCTTGCTTTTATTTGACCCTAGATACCCACAGAGATGTAGGAAAGCGCTGTAGGTAAATAGCCCTATGTTTTGTTAGCAATAGTCTACACTACTTCTGGACGTGAATTTGCAACAATAGAAACGCGCTCTCCGTATCGACTGTTAGGATAGTAGTCCCATATCGCATGGTGTTGAGTACAACGATTATCCCAAAAAGTTAATGTATTTTCTTGCCATTGAACACGGCAGGTTAATTTTGGTGTTTCGGCTATGTGCCTGAATAACATATCCAAAATGGCGCGACTCTCTCTGTTTGATAGACCACAAATTTTTGAAGTAAAGCCTGAATTCACATAGAGTAACTTTTTACCCGTTTCTGGGTGGGTTGCGATTACTGGGTGTTTAGATCTGGGATAACCACCTTCCGGTGGTGTTGATTTGTAGGAACCAATATAAGGCAAACCGCCATCATGAATTGCGCTTAGATCTTTCAGTATTTCTTTCATCGTGTCTGAAAGTAATTCATAAGCCAGATACATGTCAGCAAAAAGAGTATCTCCACCGCCAGATTCAGGAACTTCTGTGATATAGAGCATTGATCCCATCGGCGGAAACTCGTCGCAAGTGACGTCAGTGTGCCAGCCTTCCCCAGCTGTATAAGGAGATTCTGCAGTAGTTTTAACTGTTAATATCTCGGAATCTCCATTCCGCAAGTGGCTCATCGGGTGGACGTGCAACTTTCCATAGCCTGCAGCAAATGACTTATGTTGGGATCGATCAAGTTTTTGGTCTCTAAAAACCAACACCATATAATCAAGGTGAGCTTGATGAATTTCTTCTGAAGCTGCGTTGGAGAGAGGCTTGGATAAATCAACGCCAAATATTTCTGCGCCTATGTGGGGAGTTATCGATTTAATTTCCATATTTATAGCTCTTAGAGGGTAGAATTATACGTTAAACCAATTGTAAAAATAATGAGAAGAAAGCGAGTCGCGCATAGAAGCACTACTTTTGCATTAAAAACTTGAGATCTCAAGTTTTGACTTACAACAAGAAGCTATGTCTTGCTTCAGTCTTGAATATTGTTGTCAGAAGAGCAGGGGTGAGTGGTTCCTGGTGCTTGGTCACAAAGTGTGATTCTTTTTAGATAAGTTGACCACTCAGCAATTTCATTTTTAGCGAACTCAGGTTTTCCTTTTTCAAAAGCATCAAGTTTCTTTTCGAGTCTGATGATATAAAAATAGTCTTTTCCCTGAATGCCTTTAGTAATGCTGACCTCACCTTTACCAGAGTGTGCGTTCTGCCCGCAAAGAATCAGCCTTACAGACGTAGGGTAGTTATTCTCTAATCCAGAAAATAAATTTGAGTGATCGATATTGCTACAAATATCATCCATTTTGCTGATTTCACCCATCATAATGGAAATAGGATCAACCGCGATGAGTTGTTCATGAGCTTCGAAACTTAGTTTAGTCTGCCAGTTGTCTTCGGCTTCGCCCTTTGGGATGTAGGTGGAAAGCCGTGTATCTCCGTTATTTAACTCAAAAATGCGTTGCCAATCCGAAGGTGCGCGGGCGATTAGCCTCTCGCTTGATAGGAGTTCCTGCTGCGGTTCTTCGAATGGTTCTTCTGTTTTTCTCTCTACAGGATCATCTACCTTAGCGGTACCTGTCAACCGATTCGAAGTACAGGCACTGAAGAGTAGGAATGGGCTCAAAATGATGAATATATAGGTAAAAAGTTTCATTCACGAATTCACAAGAAATCCTGGGCTTCTTTCTCCAGTGAGATGAGTCGACGAACCCAGTTATCGATTCGTTGAAAGTTCTCGTCGGATATATTAAATACTGTAGATAAATCGCTTAAGAAGCACTGTTCCTCAATCTCAAATGCACCGTCTGCATAGGCAAGTCGAGTTAAGGATATCATGACAATCTCCCTGGAACGCTTAGTAGGAAAAATGAGGTCTATACCAGCTAATTCTAGATAATGAGCGTCAAATGCTGGATCGAGATTCATTTCCGATCGCATCTCGTTCATCATCATTTCTTCGCCGACTTGGAACTCACCATCGGAAACAGCGACATTGTGTGCCAGACACAAAACTGCTTCCTTTTGGGCCTGGTTTAGTGTTGATAAAAACATGACCTACTCGTAACTCTTTAATTATTATTATTCTTCTTTGGGAGCAGTAAGTACCACATCATAATGATGAATCTCTTCGACTTTTAATGTGGTCACTTTTACCTTATCGCCTGGTTCAAATCTTTCTAGTAAGGAAAGTAGGGAATCTTCATTAGTTACTGGTTCGTCATTGATAGCGATAATGACATCTCCGAGATGAATATTGCCACGTCTATCCTCCCTAACGCCTATCATACCTGCCTGTTCTGCCGGATAGCCCTTTTTTACAGATAAAATGGCAATACCTTTTACACGGAGCTTTTTAGTCCAATAGTCTGTCAGTGTTTCGATTCCTAGGATGGGTCGAAAAAGCTTACCGTGTTCGATCAATTGGGGAATAATAATCTTTAGTGTGTTTACGGGAATGGCAAAGCCTATGCCTGCACTGGCGCCAGACGGGCTGTAAATAGCAGCGTTAACGCCAACAAGTTCACCCATAGAATTTAGCAAGGGTCCGCCAGAATTACCAGGATTGATGGCAGCATCTGTCTGAATGACATTCTTGATTGTTCTGTTGTTAACAGATTTTATTTCTCGACCCAGTGCACTGACGACACCGACGGATAGACTGGTATCCAATGCAAATGGGTTTCCTATGGCAAGTACCTTTCGACCGACTGACAAGGATGCAGAATCCCCTAGAGGAATGGGTATGAGCGTTTCGTCAGGTGCGTCAATTTTTAGGAGAGCAATATCTTTCTCTGGAGCTGTGCCCACGACACTTGCTTCATGTGTTGCGCCTGAATCAAGTGTTATTGTAATTTTACTGGCACCATGTACAACATGGTAATTAGTGACGATAAGCCCGCTTTCGTGCCATACAAATCCCGTGCCGCTGCCTTTAGGGATTTCCAGAACATTACGTGAAAATCTTTGGCGTCTAAGCTGAGTGTTTGTGACAAAGACAACTGAAGCACCCACCTTCTTAAAAACCGCGATATTGTTGCGCTCATCGTCTGTAAGAAAGGGGGTGGCAATACTTTCAGTTGCTAGGTCGAATTCGCCTTCGTCATTATTTGTTGCTAGTACCGCTATCGAAATTAAAGCTGCGAATGCCGGTATCAATAAAAAAGATTTGCGCTTTAGTTGCATAGGTTTTGATTCTGCGGTTTTAGTTCTGCGATTTTGGTTCTGCAAAGTGAATGCGTGAATACCTTAAGTTAGACTTAGCATTAATACTAAGGTTCCCCTATCGGGTGCTAGGCGTGATTCTAGTAACAGAATTCTCTGATGTAATGAACTTATTTAAGGCATAGATGTCATCGGGGCTTAAAGATCCAACTGACTGCTTGAGCCTGAGGGTGTCTCGAATATATCGATAACGAGCACTCGAATATTGAAATTGAGCCAGATAAAGCCTTTGCTGGGCGAGGAGAACGTCGACAATATTTCGTGTACCTACTTCATAACCAGTCTGGGTAGCTTCCAGCGCACTTTGGCTAGATTCTATACCCCTCAATCGTGCCTTCACTCGGGCAACATCAGTATTAATCGCACTAAATAAATTACGGGTGTTTTCTACCACTGTTCTTTGTGTCAGGTCCAAATTCTTCTGAGATTGCTCTAACAAATGCCCAGCTTGCTTTGCCACTGAACGTGTCGCAAGCCCGTTAAAAATGGGAACGTTTATTACTAATGCCGCTGTTCTTTGTTCAACTTCTGCACCGAAGTTATTACTGCCACCAGACGAGCTTTCAGCATAGGTGAGTTCCGCGTCAACAGTGGGTAAATGTCTACTTCTTGAACCATGAAGGTTATTTTGTGCGGCTTTAACGGATTCCCTTGCAACGATGACGGAATAATTTCCCTCAAGCGCGCGCGCCACCCATGCCTCTTCATTGTTGGGTTCTGGGTACGCTACTGGGAAGTCTTCGGCTAGACCTTCTACACTGCTAAATTGTTGGTTAGTTAAGCGTAAAAGTGTCTCAAAACTGATGCTTTGCGCCCCTTCTGCTTCGATGACGTTGACAGTGGAAGTATCAAAGGCCGCCGTTGATTCCAGTACATCAGTGATCGCGACGAGGCCAACATCAAATCGCTGTTGAACCTGTTCGAGCTGCCTCTTAACCGCATCTCTTTCTGCATTGGATGCACTTAATTGGTCATTTGTTTGTAAAATTGTGAGGTAGCTGTCTGAGACTCTGAATATGAGTTCTTGTTGATCAGAGGCAAATTGTGCTCGCGCTTGTGAAACTAAATTTTTAGATTGTTGAAAACGAAACCAACTATCGAGGCGAAAGACGGGTTGTCTTAAAGTTGCTTGCCAACCATTGTCATTAAATTCATCACTAAATCCAATGTCGGTTACATCTCGGTTAGTGTAGGTTGTTCTTAAGCCAGCGGAAATTACCGGAAGTAGGCCAGCTCTGGCCTGAGGCACATTTTCTGCACTTGCCTTATAAGAAGCTGAAGCCGCAGCGAGTTGAGGGTCATTGTTTACGGCAAGATCGTAGATTTCGGCTAAATTGGTTGCGCTAGCCGATTGTATAAAGGCTGCTTGTATCAAGATACCACTGGCGCCAATCACACTCATCAATTTTATCGCTGATGATTTCATATATATATTTCCTTTTATCAAAATCGAGCTAGTGCCAATCCAATTGGGCACGTCCTATCAGTCGTCTTTATGCTATACGAATGAGCGCACGTAGGATACTGATTGAAAGCCTGTCTTTCCACCATACTGCGATGACTCGGCCAGTATCTGCGTCCAAGCGCGTTCTTCTATAGGATTTTATAAAGTGTCCTGATATTTTACTCTATATGGTAGTCCTTGGCTTTTTTGTTTTTGGTTTAGCCTATTTTGAAAATACCTAAGGTTTATATTTTCGAAATAAAAAGTTTTAGCTTGTGTTCTTCAATATCGAAGTCTAGGCCCTCGACAAGGTCTGCATTTTCTACCTGTAAAGGCGCTAAACTTAATGCTAGCGTCTCCTTCATTATATATTGCTTGTGAGTCGAAATCGCTGCACTTAGCTCATCGCTTGCGCTAAAGGATAGATTAATGCGATCTACAACGTTGAAACCAAGCTCTTTCCTAGATTTCTGCACGCGATTGACCACTTCTCTTGCTAGGCCTTCATTGATCAATTCTGCGTTAAGTGTGCAATCTAGATCAATGGAAATAAATC
Organism: Flavobacterium sp.; assembly: GCA_047616645.1. Classification (GTDB taxonomy): domain Bacteria; phylum Pseudomonadota; class Gammaproteobacteria; order Pseudomonadales; family Azotimanducaceae; genus JAHRVQ01. The sequence continues at coordinate 6,695 of JBLHIH010000162.1, forward strand.
GATCAGAAATAGCATTTGTTCCTTGCCGTGCTTCACGATAGATGAGGATATCCTCGCTAGAAAAAGTTTCATCCATAAGACTTAGGTTTCCACTCTCTTGCAAATCATTAATGGTTTGGGAATCTAAAGCTTCAATTGCTGTTTTGAAGGACTTAAAATGCTTACCAAAGCGCTTACCGAGTATGGGTGAATTCGGCTTTGCATATAAGTTTATGTATGCAGATTCGTCAGTAGCGTAGGAGATTTCTTTGACATTAAGTTCTGACTGAATATAGTCCTCAAGTTTTGATATTTCATCCAAAAGTGACTGATCCTTGTGCACAACGGTTAGTCTAGACAGAGGATACTTAGTCTTGATCTTTTCTTGATTTCGTTTATTTCGACCTAGGAGAATGATGTGCTGCATTCTAGTCACTGCTTGTTCCAGAATGGGCTGAATTCGGTCAGTATTGGCGACAGGATAAGCGCATAGATGTACGGATTCCTTAACTGACGATTGAGCATATTTGGCCATCTCTGCGTAAATGGCCTCAGCAAGAAAGGGAGCAAAGGGCGCCATACTAATGCTTAATTCGTTAATAGCTGTGTATAAGGTTTGATAAGCAGCTTCCTTATCGTGGTTAAACTCTTCCGTCCAAAATCTAGAGCGATTTAATCGGATATACCAATTAGTCAAATCCTCAATAAATTCGAAGAGAGCTGGAACAACATTAAAAAGACGATAATTTTCCATTTCATGGGCAATGGTGGATTTAAGAGTCTGCAGACGAGACAAAATCCATTGGTCCATGATATTGGGTGATTGCGAAAACTTATCTGAAGGCTTCCACTTGTCTATTGCTGCATAGGTGTTAAAAAACCTGAATGCATTTAACCAAGGCAATAAAGCTCGGCGAACCATGTCTTTGACGCCCGCGTCGGAAAAACGCTGCTCTTCAGCCCGGACCAGTCCTGAATTGATGAGGTATAGTCTTAGTGCGTCAGCGCCATATTTTTCCATCAAGTCGTCAGGAGGCGTATAATTTTTGAGCCGCTTTGACATTTTCTTGCCGTCTTCAGCCATGACAATGCCGTTGACAATGACATTTTTAAACGGGTGTTTGTCAAACAATGCAACGCCAAGAACAATCAGCGTATAAAACCAACCGCGTGTTTGGTCAAGCCCTTCTGCGATAAACTCTGCAGGAAACCCTTTATCAAATACATCTTCATTTTCGAAAGGATAGTGGAGTTGAGCGTAAGGCATGGATCCTGATTCAAACCAACAATCTAGTACTTCTTCAATTCGATGATAAGTGCCTTCTTCACCCTCAATTGTGAAGTCAAGATCATCAACATTTTCTCTATGGAGGTCAGTGACTCGCACCCCGGAATATTTTTCCAACTCTTCAACTGAGCCAATGCAAATACGTTTGTCACTCACATCATTTATCCAGATGGGTAGTGGTGTGCCCCAGTAGCGATTTCGAGATATTGCCCAATC
>JBLHIH010000163.1:0-8133 GCA_047616645.1 Flavobacterium sp.
ATTCAAAAGCCAAGTAATACTTTAATACACGCGCTCGCTTTAAGAGGCGCTGTAGTAAAAAAGTGTAGTAAAAAAGTGTAGTAAAAAAGTGTTATTGAAAAAGATAGAAGGCCGCGGTTTATTCGCGGCCTTCTTTTGTTAGAAAGTTTATTGCAAAGCTGATTAGAAAATTAGGGTATGCTGATATTTTTCAAATGTTGAATATTCAGTGTCAGAAATTGACCTAATAGATAAGTTTCTTGAAAGCCTCTGGCTTGAAAAAGGCTTGAGCAATAATACTCTCGAAGCTTATCAACGTGACCTCATCGCATTTTCAAATTGGCTTAAAGACAAGCCGGACAGCACTCAACTCCTGAGTGTTCGTCGCGAAGACATCCTTCGTTATCTGTCACTTAGAATGGAAAAAGGCTTAAAAGCGAGGTCAACCTCTCGCGCTTTGTCATGCATTAGGACTTTCTATCGTTATCAGCTGAGAGAAAAGACTATTCCTGTAGACCCTACGCTGCGTATTGATAATCCAAAGTTAGGACGACCTCTACCCGACACACTAAGCGAAAAAGATGTTGAACGATTGCTAGGAGCGCCCGACCTTGAAACAGCAATTGGGGTTCGTGATAGATGCATGTTGGAGGTCTTGTATGCCAGTGGCTTACGGGTGACTGAATTGGTAGAGCTTCGCTTAACCGATATGAATCTTCGGCAGGGAGTTTTACGGATCATGGGAAAAGGCAGTAAGGAGCGCCTAGTTCCTCTAGGAGAGGAGGCGATCGCTTGGTTGAACCGTTACATCTTGTCTTATAGAAATGAGCTGCTTAAAAAAAACCTTCAGCATGATGTCGTATTTCCTAGCGTCAGAGGTCAGGTGATGACCAGACAAACCTTCTGGCACCGCATTAAGCTACATGCGAATACTGCCCAAATTACAAAAAAATTGTCGCCCCACACATTACGACATGCTTTTGCTACACATTTGTTGAATCACGGAGCGGATCTGAGGGTGGTGCAATTGCTCTTAGGTCACAGCAGTTTGTCTACTACACAAATTTATACACATGTTGCCCAGCATAGAATGAAAGAGCTTCACGAGAAACACCATCCACGGGGATGACCAAAGAACGGTGAGAAAAATCCCGGTAGTCCTACTATAATTAGGAAAGATTAGTTTTGGTGGAACGGTCTATATAAGACAGGCGGCGCGTTATTCCTCCTTTTAAGGATAGGTTTTATGGGATTGAATAAATACGCTGAATCGTGCAATGTGATATCTTTGTGTCATAAAGATTCTAGCTGCGGTACTGCAACTTTAAATAGAACAAAAGGTAATTTAATGAAGACCATTTTTTCGCTAGCAACTATTATGCTATTCAGTTTTTCCCTAATCTCTTTACCTGTTGATGGGGCCGAAGACGCGGCCACAGATAAGCTTACGATGGATGCTGCATTGGCAAAGGCATCAGAAAATATTAAGTCTCAATTGAAGATTTCTCGACCTAGTCTTGCCATCCTTGAAATCCGACCTTCACCCGTTCCTGGGTTTTACCAAGTCTTAATGGAAATAGGTCAAGTATTTTATTTTAGTGAAGATGGAAAGCATTTTTTCACAGGCGATCTTTATGAAGTTAGGCCTCAAGGTTTAGCAAATGTATCTGAAGAGAGTAGGACGCAGGAGCGTAAGATAATTCTTGATGGCTTGGATGAATCAAAAATGCTGGTATTCTCTCCGCAAAAAGAATTGGTAAAAGCAACAGTGACAGTGTTTACCGATATTGACTGTGTTTACTGTAGAAAACTGCATAATGAAATACCTGAATTAAATCGTTTGGGTATTGCGGTTCGATATTTGGCCTATCCAAGAAGCGGTATTCAATCCAAATCCTACGATACCTATGTAAGCGCATGGTGCGCTGATTCACCAAAAATCGCATTTACTAAAGCCAAGATGGGAGAAAGCATTCCCGCAAAAACATGCCTGAATCCCATCGCTGAACAATTTGTGCTCGGCTCTCGTATGGGTGTCAATTCCACTCCATCACTCATCTTTGACGATGGCACGCTGCAACCTGGTTATGCACCAGCAAAAGATTTAGCGGCAAAACTGGGTATTTTCTAAGCTCTCTACTAGATGCTCTCTACTAGACGCTTTCAAAAAACAGATAACGCTAACGGTATGACAAGGGTGCTAATAAGTCCCTTGTCTTATAGAGCATCTAAAATCATCAGCAAGTAAATCTGTTACACTGTCGCCCCCCTAAAATTTCACGGAGCTTTCAAAGCGGTGCAGAGTGATGCAGAAAAATTGCAAATTGCTGAGCTTCAATACACTCGGCAAGTAAAGAAAGACCTGCCTCGCAATTTCGCTGTGCACTTAATGCATGGCATGTTTGGTCAAACAGGTTTCCGTTTGATCATGGCGCCCACATTTATTCCTGCCTATATTTTGATGTTATCTGGTGGGTCAACCTTTTTCGTCGGCCTAGCTTTGTCTCTCCAAGCGCTTGGCATGACATTAACCCCCTTATTAAGTGCCAGCTTAATCGAACACCGAAAAAAAGTATTACCCCTTGGGTTTCTTATCGGTGGTGGCATGCGAGCTTGTGTCTTGTTTATTGCCTTGTCTGGTTTTTTTTTAGAAGGCGATGCTGTTCTATACGCCATACTTTTGTTTTTGCTGATGCTGGGATTGTTTCAGGGTATGCAAGGGGTGCTTTTTAATGTCTTGATGGCCAAGGTTATTCCTGTTTCAAAGAGAGGTCGTTTAACAGGTTTACGTAATTTCTTGGCAGGTATCACCTCAGCTGGCGTTGCCTATGTTGGAGGAACCTATCTCATCGGAGATACTCCGACTGCCGTGGGTTATTCATGGACTTTTCTATTGGCTTTTGTTTTGACGAGTATTGGCCTACTCATGCTATTGGCGACAAAAGAGCCTGAACCGCCTGTCGTCAATCCGAAGATGGGAATACGGCAACGCCTAAGAGAAATGCCTGCCTTATTAAAAAGCCATCCTTCTTTTTTTAGGTATGTCATGGCAAGATCGCTTGCGACAATGGGTCGAATGGCCATGCCCTTCTACATATTATACGCGGGACAGAGCATAGGTTTAACCGGAGAGACACTGGCGATTCTCACGATAGCGTTTACCCTATCAGGTACTGTCTCTAATTTGGTTTGGGGCGTGATTGCCGACAAGCGCGGTTTTAGAATTACGTTTTTGGCATCAATCCTACTGTGGGTAATTTCGACGCTATTGTTAATGCTAGTGGATGGTTTGTTGGTTACCACAATTGTTTTTATTGGCATCGGTGCCGCCTTTCAAGGCTTCCAAAACTCCTCGCAAAATCTGACCCTTGAATTTGGAGAGCGAGAAGACCTTCCTACTAAAATTGCGATTGCCAATACAACGTCCGAAATAGCAGGTACTTTTGGTCCTTTGCTAGGTGGTATTTTAGTTTCTACATTGGGGTATTCTTCGGTTTTTATCACCTCGATTACCTTCTTAGTGGTGGGCGGCATGGTGGTTCGAATGTACGTTCCAGAACCTAGACTTAAGTGAATGCCGCGTAAGACTTAAATATAGGTATATCAAAATTACTGACTTTGAGGACAGGCACTATTTACTTAAGGTAATATGCCCGCTTTATCTGAAACTAACTTAGCGTACGAATAATGGACGAATTTCCAAGAATTAAACGACTACCGCCTTATATTTTTAGTATTACGGATGGGTTGAAGCAAGAAGCCCGTGCGCGAGGCGAGGACATCATTGATTTTGGTATGGGTAATCCAGATCAACCTACGCCGCAGCATATTGTTGATAAGTTAATAGAAACTGTACAAAGAGGAGATACCCACCGTTACTCGCAATCCAAAGGTATTCCCCGTTTACGTGCGGCCATCTGTAATTGGTATAAAGATAGATATGATGTAGATCTTGATCCCGAAAGTGAGGCTATCGTCACCCTCGGCTCAAAAGAAGGCATTGCTCATTTGGCCATGGCAATATTAGGACCTGGGGATTCTGTCCTTGTGCCTAACCCCTCTTATCCGGTTCACCCCTATGGATTTGTTATTGCCGATGCCGATGTTAGACATGTACCTTTGATGCCAGATGTGGATTTTTTTGAAGAACTCGAAAAAGCCATAAAAAATACTTGGCCCAAGCCTAAGGTGCTCGTACTCAATTTCCCTGGTAATCCTACGACAGAATGTGTAGATCTTAGTTTTTTCGAGAAAGTTATCAAGATGGCGAAGGAGCACAAAATCTGGGTAGTACAAGATCTAGCCTATGCTGATATTGTATTTGATGGTTACAAGGCGCCCTCTATATTAGAAGTGCCTGGAGCGAAAGACGTCGCTGTAGAATTTTTCACGATGTCAAAGAGTTACAATATGCCGGGCTGGCGAATTGGTTTTTGCGTGGGTAATCCAACCTTGGTCGGCGCACTAGCAAGAATTAAGTCTTATCTAGATTATGGTATGTTCACACCAGTGCAAGTTGCCGCTATCGCCGCACTTGAAGGAGATCAAAGTTGTGTAGAAGAAGTGCGCCAAATGTATCTTGCCAGACGAAATGTACTTTGTGATGGATTGATTTCAGCGGGTTGGGATGTGGAACGACCAAAAGCGACTATGTTTGTATGGGCAAAGATACCAGAACAATATCAACATATGGGATCATTAGAATTTAGTAAACATCTACTGAAAGAGGCTAAGGTTGCTGTATCGCCGGGAATTGGTTTTGGCCAGTACGGAGATGATCATGTTCGTTTTGCATTGATTGAAAATGAACATAGAACAAGGCAGGCCATTCGAGGCATAAAACAAATGTTTAAGGCTGGAGTACAAAGTTGAAAGAAATTCGCGTTGGTATTTGTGGTTTGGGTACGGTGGGTTCGGGCACTTTTAATCTCATTCAAAATAATGCCCAAGAAATAAAAAGAAAAACAGGCGGTCAAGTCAGCATCTTGCAGGTGGCGTGCAGGCGACCTCATCCTGATTGTGATCTGTCGGGTGTTGAGGTAACGACAGATTTGTTTGAGGTTGCCAATAATCCAAATATCGATATTGTTATAGAGCTGATTGGCGGTACCGACACCGCGTTAGAGCTTGTCAAAACCTGTTTCGCTAACAAAAAACATGTTGTTACGGCAAACAAAGCACTTATCGCAATGCATGGACAGGAACTATTTGGGCTGGCGAGCAAAGCTGGGGTTTGTTTAAGATTTGAGGCTGCCATCGCTGGGGGTATTCCCATCGTCAAAGCTGTTCGTGAAGGTTTGTCAGCGAACAAGATTGAATTTCTTGCAGGCATCATCAATGGCACAACTAATTTTATCCTTACAGAAATGGAAGCTGCAGGAAATCGAGAATTTGCTGAAGTCTTAAAAGAAGCGCAAGACTTAGGGTATGCAGAAGCTGATCCAACCTTCGATATTGAAGGCATCGATGCAGCACATAAACTCACCATTCTTTCATCCATTGCATTTGGTGTGCCGCTTAGATTTGATGCAATGTATCTTGAAGGCATCTCAAAGATTACAGTGCAAGATATTAAATACGCGGATGAACTTGGCTACAAAATAAAACATCTAGGTATCACGACAAAAACTGATACAGGGGTTGATCTCAGAGTTCACCCGACACTGATAGAAAAATCTCAAATGTTGGCCCAAGTAAATGGTGTCATGAATGCCGTATTGGTTGGTAGTGATGCAGCGGGACAAACTATGTACTACGGCGCTGGTGCCGGTGCAGGACCAACAGCCTCTTCTGTGGTCGCTGATATTGTTGATGTGCTGCGCAGTGATGGTAATGACAGTATTGCCAATCTAGGCTTTGTTGATGGCGCGCTAGAGGAATTACCCATCGTCAATATTAATGGTATTCAGTCAGCCTATTATCTTCGTTTAGGTGTGATGGATAAGCCCGGTGTTTTAGCCAAAATATCGACAATTTTGAGTAAGCATCAAATTAGTGTCGAGTTAATTATTCAAAAAGATGCAGGTCATGGTCAGGTGCCCATTGTATTGATCACTAACGTTGTCATTGAACAATCTCTGAGAGAAGCGCTTGCTGATCTTCAGAACTTAGATGAGGTTCTAGATAAAATTGCCTTTATACGCGTGTCATCGTTTTAGGCTCTTATGAAGGCAGGTTAAGAAAGCAATATGAAAAGATCAAGTGAAAAAACTTAAACAAAGAAAGTCAGAGGGAACGATAGAGGGCCTTTCGCCTCTGTATTCTCGTATTTATTCTGGTCGAGGAATTAGAAAAAAAGAACAAGTAGATCATCTCTTAAAGGCGCTTGCGCCCCCTGATTCCTTGTTAGGTCTCCAAGATGCAGTTGTACTGCTCGCAAAAACCATAAAAGATCAACAAGCCATTACTATTATTGGCGACTTTGATGCAGATGGTGCAACAAGCTGTGTATTGATGGTGCTCGGATTGCGGGCCATGGGTGCAGGTACAGTGAATTATCTAGTGCCTAATCGATTTGAATTTGGTTATGGGCTAACACCAGAGATTGTTGAAGTTGCAAGAGAACAAAAGCCAGAACTGATCATTACAGTGGATAACGGAATATCTAGCGTCGATGGCGTTAACTACGCTAGGCAATGCGGCATCAATGTTTTGATTACAGACCATCACCTTCCGAGTGATGAAATTCCCAATGCAAACGCCATCGTAAACCCAAATCAAAAAGGTTGTGAGTTTCCCAGTAAGAATCTTGCTGGTGTTGGTGTCGCCTTCTATTTATTGTCAGCTTTACGAAAAAATCTACGTGAAAGTGATTGGTTTGAGAAAATACCAGAACCAAAATTAGTTGAATATCTCGATCTTGTCGCCCTCGGTACTATCGCTGATGTAGTCCCCATGGACTACAACAATAGAGTGCTTGTTCAAGAAGGCCTGCGCCGAATGCGCGCTGGCAAAACAAGACCCGGCATACGGGCATTGCTTGATCTCGCAGGAAAAAAATTGAGCTCGCTTACTTCTACCGATTTAGCCTTTGGTGTTGCGCCGCGCTTGAATGCAGCAGGGCGTTTAGATGATATTTCTTTAGGTATTGAGTGTTTGCTAACGACTGAGGAAAGTCGAGCACATCTGCTTGCTGGGCAGATGGATCAATTGAATAAAGAACGACGTGAAATTGAAGATGAGATGAAACAACAGGCACTGCTGTCTCTCGGTGACATTGAACCTAAAAACAATACGGCTGTAGGTATTTGCCTATTTGATGAATCGTGGCATCAGGGTGTTGTTGGCATCGTGGCCTCTCGTATTAAGGATAAATATCATCGCCCGGTAATTGCCTTTGCACCGGTTTCGGAAACAGAAATGAAAGGGTCTGCAAGATCAATTTCAGGTCTGCATATTCGAGATGCTCTCGATGCGATTGCTTCTCGTAATCCGGGTTTAATTCAAAAGTTTGGCGGGCATGCAATGGCGGCTGGCTTGAGTTTGGATCCCTCGAACTATTCAAAATTTAAAGCTGAATTTAATGACGAGGCAGCGAGGTGGTTGTCGCAAGAAGACTTGGAAGACGTGATCGTAAGTGACGGCTCGTTTGATGACTATTCGGTAACCGCTGTTCGTCACTTATTGCAGGCTTGCCCATGGGGGCAGGGTTTTCCTGAACCCTTGTTTGATGATGAATTTGAGGTTGTGGAGCAACGGATTATCGGTGGTAAACATCTTAAGTTAAAACTACGGCGGCTTGAGAGTGATCAGGTACTGGATGCGATTGCCTTCAACCAAAATCAACTGTTTGAACGCCGGCATAGACGGATTGTTTATCGGCTTGATGTGAATGAGTTTCGGGGAAGAGAGACGGTTCAGTTGATTGTCGAGAATGTATAATTTTTTACATTGTACCTGCAATAAATGCGCTATTGTTCGGTTAATGTAGAGCCAGGGCGAAAAAATGAAAGTTTACGGCGCAAGTGTTTCGTACTACACAGGTAAACTAGAAACCTACCTTCGTTATAAAGGCATTCCCTACGAGCGCGACTCGCCTTACAAAGTGCAGCGTGAAATCATGGAACAGGTAGGCAGCATTCAGCACCCGACGATGAAGCGTGATGATGGTCGGTGGATGTCTGACAGCACGCCGATGATCCTGCAATTTGAAAC
>JBLHIH010000164.1:0-8076 GCA_047616645.1 Flavobacterium sp.
ATATAACCTTCGTTCTCTGCTTCATTCAAGTTCCATATATAACCTTCGTTCTCTGCATCTGCGAGATTCCAGATATAACCTTCGTTCTCTGCTTCATTCAAGTTCCATATATAACCTTCGTTCTCTGCATCTGCGAGATTCCAAATGTATCCAGCGCCTTCAGGATTATTCAAATTCCAGATATAGCCTTGATTCTGAGTATCCCCTAGATTCCATATGTATCCAGCATTCTCCGGATCATTTAGATTCCAGATGTAACCCATATTCCAAACGTAACCGCCGGTTTCAGTAAATGCCATATTCCAAACGAAATTAGCATTCTCAATATTCCCTAAATTCCAGATATAACCTTCACTTTCGGAGTTACGTAGATTCCATATATATCCTTCGCTATCAGCTTCACTCAAATTCCATATATATCCCTCGCTTTGTTGAGGGGGTGCGCCGGTGCTCTGAGGATTAGAAAGATTCCATATATAACCATCCTGTTCAAGTTGAGCAAGATTCCAGATATAGCCGTTATTTTCAAAGTCACTCAAATTCCAGATATATCCATTTTCTTCTAATGTACTTGTATCCCAGACATATCCAAGATTCCAGATATAACCAAGGTTTGACAAGTCATTCAGGTTCCAAATATAGCCTTGCGAATCAGCACTACTCAAATTCCATATATAACCTTCAGTAGTCGTTAGCACAAAGTTACCATCAGCATCTCTGTTAGCGGGTCCGCCATAGTGCTCTACACCAGCAAGGTCTTTATCGATATCCAATCCAATGTTGACACAATCAGAAGCAGTACTGTGCACGGCGTCCCATGCATTTACCAATCCAGTACCCTGCTGAAACAAACTATAAGCAAGTGAACCATCTGGCTTAGTTGCAGCTCTAGCTGAAGACATTAAACGACACTTAATGTCGTTTGGGGTCAAATCAGGATCTTCTTGCAGCATGAGTGCAGCGACGCCACTAGCCACCGCTGCTGCCTGTGATGTCCCAGACATTAGAAAGTAAGTAAAGCCATCATGAAACTCAGGATGTTCTTGAGCGATAAATGAATTCAGACTCATTATTCCCATCATATGACCACCAGGTGCTGTAATTTCAGGTTTGACGAAACCTTCTACAGTCGGTCCAGCGGAGGAAAAAGTGGCCAAATAGTCATCCGATAAATCATCTGGCGTGTAATGATCGGTCATTGCACCTACCGTGACGACATAAGGTACATTGCCTGGAACGCCAATACTCATAGGATCAGGGCCTTTATTACCTGCTGAAACAATGACCACAATTCCGGCTCTCCAGGCGGCCATTACTGCAAGATTGATCGGATCTTGCCAGTAATGTGTTCCGGGTGTAGCGCCAAAGGATAGATTCAGCACTTTAATATTGTGTTCTTCTTTGTGGGCGATGACATAAGCAATTGCTCTGACAACATTCATATAGGTGCCACGACCTTCGTCATCAAATGCTCGTACAATCACCAAGTCTGAATCTGGAGCAATACCGTGATAACTTCCCGGCACGCTTCCATTAAGATCAAGTGTTTTCTTAGAGCTCGCGATTACACTTGCGATGTGGCTACCATGGCCATTCTCATCAGTCATATCCAATGTTGTTCTATTTTCAATTGCATCGTAATATGCTGAAATTCTAGGCTCGCCCCTTGTATTTTTAGTTAGGGATCGACGATTCCAACTACCGGTATCTATTACCGCTATGCCAACACCATTACCGGTTACACCTTGAACATGCAGCATGTCGGCATCTATTAGCGTGGGGTAAAATGTATCTCGGCGACGGCCCTGATTCGGTAAACTTGAATGGTAAGCGTATTCAACGGTAAGCCCCTGACTAAATGCGGCAGTAATCAAGTAATTTTCTTGCAATTCAGCGGCGACTTTCTCAAAAACCAAAGTAATTGTCGCAGATTTATCATTCTCTATCTTGACTTTTCCGATCTTGATTAACGCCGAACCTATCTCAAGGACATTCTCACTATTGTCACGATTAAGTTGATCCCTATTTCCAGAACGACCAAATACATGTCGTTCGTTAACCGTAATCTTTTTAAGTGAACCATTTTCTGTTGGCCAAGAAAGTTCTAGCTCATCTAGTACAATGGTTTTCTTACCAAGATTGTGAATCGTCCAGCTCACTTTATTCTTGTCTATACTTAACTCACCATCACCCTTTGCGGATAGCTGTAAGCTGGCGGTTTGAACTTCTCCATCTTCAACGATGGATATTATATTCTTCTCTGATTTCAAGCTCCTAAATTGCGCTCTAGTCATTTGAACACCAATTGACTTAATTATGCCGAACTCTTCAAGCACTATTATTTTTCGTTGTTGAAGTTGGACTCTTAGTTTATCCAAGTCGTGTGCAACAGCGATAAAACGCTTTGTCTTAGCTTCGACTCGAAAGTTTGGGCTTATGGAAGCAATTTGTTGATATGTTTCAGAATCTTTCCACCTGTAGGTTGAAGTAGATTGAGGCGTATTTAACATCGACACATCTAAGGTCGGCAGAATGCCGCCACCCAATTCATCGTCCCATAAGTAGGAAGCTATCCCTATCTCTGGATCCAAGTGATAGCCGCTACCTATTTCGTCGTCCCAAAGATAGGACGCGAGTTTTCCATCTTTAGGTGGTCGTGGGAGAGGGTGAGGCAGAGACCGATAGCCATCTCCTTCCCAGAGATATCTAGCAATACTCTCTTCTCGTTCATCGTAGTCAGCTTCATCATCCTGCGGGACTTCTTCTTCGTCCCAAAGATATTGGCTGAGCTTCAAATTTACTTGTGGGTTTTGTGTTTTTTTGACGGATTTTTCTACCTGAATGGATTCAGATGAATTTTTAGTATCCGCATTGGTGTTTACGGCCAGCATTACACAGACCGCGAACATTACCTGTTTGCAACTCGTCATTTGCAACTCCTCATGGTTTACAATTTCGCACAACCCACTATGCAGTGCATCACCACCACAAAGGCCGTACCTCTTTTTTCCAAGTAAAACCGGGACATCACTACCAATTTCGCTGGGATTTATTATCCAAAACCATGCATAACATCACTTACGCAGAGAATCGGTATTTTCGTCAATTTCTGTTATTGACGTTAGTATCTAAATAGCAGTTACCATGCCAATATTGTAAATATATTTAAGTCATTGTTTTTACTGTATTCATATAGAATCGCAACTCATGGAGTGAAAATAATGGCGAAAATTTTCGCTATTTTTCGTCATATTTTTCAGTCATATTTTTCACAAACAGAAATTTATGACGAAATGTTTAACATTCTACGGTAGGTAGGCAAGGAAACGCCGAGCAGACTTGCAGCGTCTTTTTTCGCGAAGTGATGGTGTTCCAATACACCTAGAAGGGTATCGGAAATCAGATCAAATACAGGTCGATTTTCATCTTGCGCGATCTCAATCGCTTTCAGTACCATTTCATGACTTGAATTCCAATTCGCTGGCCTTTGATCTGCGTGGACATCTTTTTTCCTATTTACGCGTCGTCGCAGGGTGGATTCTGGAATACCAAGACTCATGGCAGCCCTATTTAAGATATTATTATTAATGAACAAACTTTTTTGGATAAGGTCTTCTTCAATCCATTGACCAATAGGCGGAAAGCTATTTCCAATTTGTGTGCATTGAGCGACCAATTGATTTAACCATATCTCGAGGCTAGCCTCAGGTGTGGCTTTGCTTTCAATTTTATTGGTCTTCGGAAAGAGCCCTAGATGAATCGTACTTAACTTAAAATCCTTACAAAGAATAACCCCCCTATTAACAATATTCATTAGCTCACGAATATTACCTGGCCATTCATAGTCCATAATTGCGCGTTCAGCATCTTCAGTAAAGCTAATGATTTCTTTCTTATACTGATGAGCAAAATGCTTGAGAAAATGATTAGCCAATAGCGTTATATCATCAGATCGCTTTCTCAAAGGCGGGCAGTCTATGGAGAATACATTTAGGCGATAATAAAGATCCTCTCGGAACCTGCCCTCAGCAACCAATCCACTTAGATCTCGGTGAGTTGCAGCAATAACTCTTGTATTAACAAAGTCATATTGATTGCTACCAACAGACGCAATCTCTCTATTTTGAACAAATCGAAGAATCTTTACCTGAATATCAAGGGGTAATTCTCCGACTTCATCTAAGAGCACCGTGCCACCTTCTGCCTCCCTAAGACGACCGGAAAAGCCCTTATCAGCGCCTGTAAAAGCGCCTTTCACATGTCCGAACAATTCGCTTTCAATAAGGCTACCGACAACTGCACCGCAGTCTACGATTATAAATGGTGCAGCCTTGCGATCACTGGCGTCATGTATAGATCGAGCAATTACTTCCTTTCCTGTTCCAGATTCACCGCCAATTAAGACAGTTGCATCAGTCGGCGCAACTAATTGCACACTCTCTTGAACCGCTTTCATCACATCTGATTCAAAAACAAAACTTTTCTCTCTTTCATCTTCGTTACTCGTTACAGGCACGTCAAACCGACTCAAGCCTGTCGCTACATAACTGACGATGGTTAACAAAAATTCTAGATCTAAATATTGGGCAGACTCCCCACTCTTAATCACTAACACCTTATTAGCAGTGAGTTCAAAAAAGTGAAACTGCCCATCCTGATAGAATGTTGAGCCTGAGTTAAAAAACCCTACCAAGGCATTAAACTGAAGTGCAGAAAAATGGAAATCTTCAATGCTTGAATAATTAAGCTCTGCATTACTCGCACCCGCAATTGAATTAATTCCTTCATGCTGATTAACCAATACTCCAGCCATTTCTAAGCGAAAAGACTTAACTAGATGATGGCAAAGTTTTTCGCCGACGACACCGATATCTCGTGCCTTGGACACAACATTTAGGACATTCCACAATAAAACCAAATTGTGGTATTCCTGTTGTTTCTCAACGGAGCTACTGACAGTCACTGTTGACTGATCAATTTCATCATCCCAGACCACAACACGATTCCCTCCAGACTCCCTTGCTACCCGCAAGGCGTGACTTGCATGACGAAATAATTCAAAGGGTTGCTGATCTCCGGGCGAACTGTGGGCAAGTCCAATACTGAACTGCCACTCTAAGGGATCAAAGTTATCTTGAATGGCAAGCAATATAGAGTCAGCAATGAGCGTACCCTCTGCAACGGAGGTATAGGGCATGCTGACAGAAAGCTGTGAACCTGTATAAATACTGACTAAATCGGTCGAACGTAACCGCTGATTTAGTAATACGGAAACATCATGCATTAACACCAAAGATGCTTCCGTTCTAGGTGCGATTAAGAGTTGACACATCGAAGATTCAACAGGCGCTAATCTATCAGCCCCCACTTGCGCCATCAGATCCTTAGCGCTAGGCAAAACCTCAAAGACATCGGTGATCTCAGTAAGCGCTCTTAAAATTAATACACCGCCATCGGTCATTGGACCCACAATTCCATCTAACAACCAGCTATTCTCTTGAGTCGTGCTAATAATAAAAGGCGCAAGTTTGACCACTTCTTTACTGGACAGTGCCGTCGATATTTTAGTTTGAATCGATGAACCAGTAAGGGACAAGGTGTCCTGCCAAGAAAACCCAAGCACCTCAGATTGAGATCGACCTAATATTGACTCTGCATCATGATTAAGGTTTGTAATTTGACCAGCTTCATTGACGAAAACTAAAGCACTACCGATACAAGTGAGCGCATTTTGCAATAACTGCTGTGTTTTTTTTAGTTCCTTTTCTATGGCAAATTTGTAAAGCGCCATATCAATAGCAATTCGAAGTTCACGGTTTTCAACCGGTTTAATAATATAACCGTAGGGCGTGATTTCTTTCGCCCGGGTTACCGTATCTTCATCAGAATAAGCCGTCAGAAAAACGACAGGTACATCACGTTCGGCTTGAATAATTTGAGCCATTTCTATCCCATCTTCACCATCTTTTAGATGAATATCGGATAACAAAAGGTCGGGTTTGGTTTGACGAGCAAGCTCGATGCCTTCAATACCGTATGCGATACCCACTACCTCGCAGCCCATATTGGTCAATCGGCTCTTTAACTCTCTTGCAACAAGCGCTTCATCTTCAATAATAAGAATCTTGTGCTTTTTCGCTTGCTCACTGGTTTTTTCTTCTACCATCTTCAGGTCTTGAATTATTTACTGTACAAATTTTAACCTAACAGATCTAAGAAAGTACTTTCAATAGTCCAGTTAGAAATAAGCTTACAATTTCTAATTACTAGTGTCTGATATCATCAAAGGGCACAAGATGTGGTAGTGGTTCACATTTTCTTTGCTTGCCTTCGACGTGCGTGAAGTACGGGCTCTGTATAACCGTTGGGCTGGTCTACCCCTTTGAATATCAAATCACATGCTGCTTGGAACGCTATATTTTGGTCAAATTCGGGTGCCATGCTGGAATAGCCCCCATCATTCTTGTTTTGCTCATCAACAACAAGGGCCATTCGCTTCATCGTTTCCATTACTTGGGCTTCACTACAGATTTGATGCTTTAGCCAATTTGCAATGTGTTGACTAGAGATGCGTAATGTCGCTCGATCCTCCATTAAGCCAACATTATTGATATCCGGGACCTTAGAGCAACCTATTCCACTATCAATCCAGCGGACAACATAGCCCAACAAACCCTGAATGTTATTATCCAACTCTTCCTGGATTTCATTCTGCGAGAGGTTCGTCCCTCCTAACATCGGAAGTGTCAGTAAGTCCTGTAGACTTGTTCTAGAACGATGTAAAATATCACCCTGGCGGTCCTCCACTTTAACCTTGTGGTAATGAATGACATGGAGGGAGGCTGCTGTCGGCGATGGTACCCAAGCTGTATTCGCACCAGAGTCTGGATGCCCAATCTTTGACTCCATCATTTCTGCCATTTCATCAGGCATAGCCCACATTCCCTTTCCAATTTGCGCCTTTCCTTTAAAACCTGATGCTAGCCCTACATCTACATTCAAGTCCTCGTAGGCCGCAATCCAGGTCTCTTGTTTCATCAACGTTTTTCTTACTACAGCACCCGCCTCCATGCTGGTATGTATTTCGTCCCCTGTTCTATCAAGAAAGCCTGTATTAATAAAAATGACACGCGCTTTGGCTGCTCTAATACAGGCTTTTAGATTGATACTTGTTCGCCTCTCTTCATCCATTATCCCGATTTTAATCGTATTCTCAGGCAAACCCAGAAGCGTCTCGATAGCGGCAAATAAATTAACAGAAAATTGAACTTCCTCCGGTCCGTGCATTTTTGGTTTTACAATATAGATGCTAGCTTTTCGTGAGTTTTTAATTGGCCCCTTCGATTGAATATCGTGAAGAGCACAAAAACTAGTCATGACGCCATCCATAATACCTTCGGGAATCTCCTCGCCCTTGAGTAGAATTGCGTCACTCGTCATAAGGTGGCCAACATTTCTCACCAACAATAAGCTACGGCCATGCAGCGTTAAATCGCGCCCATTTTCTCCATGGGCTGCATCCTTATAAACACGATCCTTATTTAGTTCGCGCCTGATTACAGTTCCGCCTTTAGCAAATTCTTCGGCGAGAGTGCCCTTCATTAGCCCCAGCCAATTGCTATATACGAGTACTTTGTCAGCAGCATCCACTGCCGCCACTGAATCTTCACAATCCTGTATTGTAGACAGGGCAGATTCCATCAAGAGATCTTTAACCCCCGCTCTATCATTTTTCCCAATTTGAGACTCACGATCTATCTGAATCTCTACGTGCAGTCCGTTGTGCTTTAGAAGGATTCCCTCAGGATCGTTTTCATCACCAAGATAACCAACAAAGGCATGGCCATTGACAAGTTTTGTTTCTTGACTTCCATCTAATTCGAGAACTAGCTCACCATTTCTTACACTATATTGAATGATGTCTTGGTATTGAAAATTTAATAAAGGGAAATGCTCATTTAAAAATGATGCAGCATAGGCAATCACTTTGTTCCCGCGTATAGGGTTATAATTACCCGTTTTTTCGCACCCTTCCGACTCAGGAATTACGTCAGTTCCATAAAGCGAATCATACAA
>JBLHIH010000165.1:0-8074 GCA_047616645.1 Flavobacterium sp.
ATCTTTATCCTTTACCCTATTTTCGCCTTTTCCATTTGGAATAAAAAACCGACTCAAATTTCGTGAAATATCGCGGTCAGAGACAATACCGACCAACTTGTTATCTTCAACAACCGGCACATGGTGACAACTCACTTCTTTGAACAGTTGAAAAAGATCCCCTACTACTTGGCCCGGTGTTACGGTAGTAAGGGTTGTTGTCATTATGTTCTGTACGTCCATACATCATCCTCTATTCGAATTTTATACTGCCATCCTTGCATAATATTTTGCACTTGGTTTTTTCAATTGTGACCCAGGGATGACTATCGTTAATTTGACGAGGGTTTTAGGAAATACTTTCTTTTCAACTTCAACATGAGCTTCCAATGCCATCCCAATCTGCTCCGCCAATGCTTCATCGATAAAATTCAATTCTTCTAAGCGCTCAAGAAGTGCTCCGATAGCAAGGTCGATCTTTATTTTCTTGTGGAGCAACAGTGATCCAACTTTTTCTGTATCGTTGCGCTTCCACCTTCTCGAGAATAGATAAAAGCTGCATATGTTCACTTGAACGTTGTATCAATCTCTTGTCTATTGCTCTTTTTTTGGCCCTGAGCGCCTCTAAGGGCCCAAAAGAAACCCGTGTTTTAAGATAGGCATTTGAACCGATAATATTTGCTTTTATTACATGGCCACATTCGGCCACGCCGCAAATAATCGCACCCTTGCCTCCCTTATCACCCACAAAGATGTCATGCTTGGCTTGGATGTTTGAATGCAAGACATACTTCTGGATTAAAATATCATTTCCTGCTCGCGCATCAGTCAAATTAAAAAACATAGCGTGAATGTCATTACCTGCTTCTAGCACTGTCGTGACTTTCGGTGGCTCATCCAACCCGGGAATGGATTCACTAATAATGCCGCCGCCGACTATAATGTTATTTCCTGATTTTAAATTAGCATTTTCCACACTGCCCTTTACGTGTATATCTCCAGTGACCTCAATTTTCATTTGAGACATCACATTACCGTTGATCAAAACTGAACCATCAAATGTCACATTCCCTGTTTGTATATCTACACTTGGCAGTACGAGTACATCATCGACTTCTACCCCATGTGCCGAAACCACCGGATGTCCTTCCCGTGTAGCCACCAACATATTTTCATTTTCAGCGTCTACGGCTGTCCCTTTTTGTTTTTTAAATTTGGTATCCTTGCCTTTTTTCGATTTCAATATCTTTCCAAATATATCGACACCATCAGTCCCTTCTGTTGCTGGACTTCTCTTCATTAACAAGTCCACTTCAAGAACATTGGGGTACATATCCGCATCAAAAAAGTCCGCTATATCATTTTCATCTATCGAAGTGCTTATGCTTTTACGTTTTTCAATAAGGAGATCGAATGTAGCGTTTTCACCATTAATAGCTGAACGCCCTTTTGCTATCACCAGAGAAAAGTTATTTGTTGCTCCTACAATAAACGCATATGTCTTTTCATCTACACACCCAAATGTAATTTTTGATGATGCCAATGTTGTTCTAATTCTTGATTCATCAAATGATCGACCTCCACAAGCAGGCACAAATTCAGCGTAGGCAATTAGCTTGTCACCACTAGATTTAATTGTTAGCGTAGCATCGATTTTTTTGGCAATTAGAATAGAAAACGCATCATTGAATGCAGCCTGTTTGAGAAGTGAGCTTACTGCTGCACTATCGAACCGCAAATCAGTCATTTTAATGCGGGTAATTTCTTTTTGAAGTTGCTCTTCTGTCAAACGAAACGTTTCTTTTGCGGGATGAAGGTCGGCTACCAAATTGTCGCCTTCTAATAGCAGGCTGACTTTGGGATATACCTTCAGAGTTGTCGCTATATTGGCAGGAATAGCTGCCAAGGATGATGCCTTCTCTTCTGAATCATCTGCGTGCTGATGGGAGACCATACACAACGTTTAGTGCATGAATATAAAATAGCATTAATTACTTAAAATGGTTGGCTATAATAATAGTTTCAATAACTGAGCTTATTTTCCGTGTGCCTCGTCTATGCTTTTTCGAAGATTTTGGGTCCATTTATCAACCTGAAGTTTAGCATCTCCCAGCTTTGTAAATCCGGCTCTTAACATTCGACTTCCATTTCCCCACTGCACAACTGCGGAAAGCTGTTCACCTGTGATAGAGTCCAAAATTTCTCCTTCCATCGCCGCACCACCTAATCCAGCACCTGTGATTTTTGTATAAATAGTCAAATTGAGGGCACCGACTGTTTCATCAACGGCCGTTAGGGCAACCTTAATTCTGGCAACTCCCTTACCTGGCTTATCCGTTAAAACATAGCCCTCTTTTTTTGAAATCGCCTCTTTTAAATGTTCAAAATAATACTCAACAAGATCATCAATTTCTTCTTTGGAAAATTGGCCGCCTTCATAACGCTTATCTTGATCAAACAAAACGATTGGCTTTTCAATTAAGAAACTTGAGTAGGAGGAAATTTTTGGACTGAAATACAGGTACGAAGTATCACTGGTCTTCTTTAAAGAAGAATAATCACTGATAAAGCCGGTGCGCGCCTGCTCTACTACTGGGTTTGCACAGCTGCTCACATACAGTGTAATAAGAAGGATGGCAGCAACTTTTGACACATGTTTTATTACTTGAGCCATGATAAGTCCTTTCTTCAATTTGAGGAATACTTAAATATAACGCAATTTTGGCATCTTGGGACTCAAAAATATGCGTTGTAGAGCATTAGTTCTAATCATCCTTACCATGCGAAATCATTTTTAACGGAGTCGGTGACCCGTCATGTCCAGCACCAAAATCACGGCGCAACCAGGTCATCAAGGTATAACACATCATTAAGATCACAGGAATTAACGGAACGGACAATACAATAGTCGCAGCTTGAACAGTTTGATAATCACCCGAGACCATTAAACCCATGGCCAACAATGCCAAGGCCAAAGCCCATATCAAACGACTAAACTTAGGTGGCTCCTGATCATTATGCAGACCTCGGCTGCAAATACTCGCCACCGTGTAGGATGATGAATCAAAAGATGTCGCATAAAAAATAATACTCAGCACGGTAAAAACAGATAACGCGACTTTACCAAATGGCAAATGTGCAATAGCCTTTGCAGTCACGACAGACATGCCCTCCTCTGCGAGCAGCGCTGATAGCGGCACCTGACCTGATGACTCAAGAAAAATGGCGTAGCCGCCCATGATAAGAAGAAATACGGTAGTACCTAAGGATCCCCAGCCCATCACACCCAGCACAAGTCGACGGATTGTTCTTCCTCTAGAAATACGCCCAACAAATAATGCCACAAAAGGCGCAAAGGCTATCCACCAAGCCCAATAGAATACCGTCCATGCTTCTGGAAACCCACCTTTTGCAATAGGGTCCATCCATGTCGACATACGAACGAAATTATCTGCCAGTAAGCCAACACTGTTAACTGATAACGACAATATAAAAATAGTCGGGCCCGCGACCATTATAAAAGACAGCGTGATAAAGACGAGAACCATATTGATATCTGCTAATACCTTAATGCCCTTTTTAAGGCCGCGATAAGCACTTGCACCAAAAAGAGCGAGCCAAAAGGCCAAAACAACAACCTTTGTGATAAACACATCTGGGATGCCTAAGAGCTCTGAAATTAACGCCGATACAAGGGGCACGCCGAGGCCAAGGGACGTGGCCGTTCCGCCGACAATGCCAAGTACAATAACCACATCAATTATTTTTGAAGTAGTGCCTCTAGCAGCAAGTGGCATCGCAGCATCACAAGCGTCAGAGATCTTCATCGTGACGGCATTATGGACAAATAACATGTAAGCAATAGGAACCGCGGGTATTGCATAGAATGCCCAAGGCGTCAGACCCCAATGGAAAAGCGGGTACATATGCGCCCACTCTAGTGCCATTGCAGAATTAGCTTCTATACCGAAGGGCGGAGTTTGTACGTAGAAGATCGGTTCGGCAACACCCCAGGCGATGAGGCTACCACCGATTCCCGCGGTAAACATCATGGCTACCCAGTGTAGCTCTGAGTACTCTGGCGCCTCTCCTGGCACACCCAAAACGACACTACCGTAGGGTCCAAATGCCAACCAGAGGGAAAAGCCCAATGCACCGACACCTAAAATCAAATAGAGCCAACCAAAATGACTTGTTACAAAGCCCATGGCGTTTGCGGCCATTTCAGCGCCCTTTTCAGGACTCACGATCAAACCTACTGAAATGACAACAATTAATAGCAAGCTAGTGGTGAAAACCTGCCAATCTACCTGAGGTTCGGGGTGTACTGTGCTTTGATGAGATTCATCCATAGAGTACTTTTATACTTTTTTAGTATTATATTATTGAGCTACACATTCGTGTACTTGACGGTCTAACTTACGTTTTATTACCTAAGAATGAAAGTGCTGCTTTGCATACAAAGCATTTTGTAGCATAGATACTCTCGTCATTGGACCTACTCCGCCAGGGACAGGCGTAATCCAACCCGCCCGTTTCGATCCTTCTTCAAACTCTATATCGCCCTGTAGCTTCCCATTAGCGTTACGCGTGATACCAACATCAATAACTGTGGCGCCAGGTTTTATCCATTCACCCTTAATCAATCCCGGAATGCCCACTGCTGAAATAACAATATCGGCATACCTCACATATTCTTCCGTCTTGTTAGTAAATCTATGGGTAGCTGCCACCGAGCATCCTTGCAATAACAATTCCAAAGCCATTGGCCTGCCAACATGATTGGAAACACCAATGACGGTTGCATCCATACCAATCAATGAATCGTGAGTACGGTTCAACAACTCCATGACACCCATCGGCGTACAAGGTCGAAGACCAGGGTGCCTGAGTACCAAACGGCCAACATTATAGGGATGAAAACCATCAACATCCTTGTTTGGATGAATGGCTTCCATCACAGCAAGAGAATTAATATGCTTTGGTAAAGGGAGTTGGACCAATATCCCATCAATAGTGGGATCTTCATTAAGCTCGGCAATCATGTCTAATAATTCAGCTTCTGAGATATCTGCACTCAAAGTTCGGGCATCAGACTTAAACCCCACTTCCTGACAATCACGGCGCTTGTTCCTCACATAGACACTAGACGCAGGATCGTCACCCACCAAGATAACGGCTAAACCAGGGATTCGCTCACCTTTGGTTTGCATATCATCTACTGTCTTTTTAAGCTCTTGTCTGATTGATGCTGATATCGCATTACCATCAATAATTTTTGCTGTCATGATGCCTACTTCTCAATATTTATGGGAACGACCCCAGACCTTATGTCGCCGTTTATCATAATGTGTCAACGTCATTCAAATATCCCCCCTGCGCCATCTTAAAGTGCTTTAACGACACTGCTTTAATCGTACCGCTACTGTCGCTCGTTGCTAGGGGAATGTCCAAAGAGCTTTTTATAACTTTTACTGAAATGTGAAGTTGAAATAAAGCCCGTTAGTTGCGATATTTCTATCAGGCTTTTGTTTGTCTGCTGAAGTAATTCGCGCGCCCTCTGCAATTTTAAGTGTTGATAGTATCGTGTGGGAGTACACCCAAGATAGTGCTGAAACAATCTTTGAAGTTGACGCCTAGAAAGACCTGCATATTGAGCTACATCCTCCTGAGAGATCTCGTCTCTTATATTAGCTTCCATCAACTCAACTGCGGTGGTTAATTTATTGGAGAATTTTCCTTTACGGTGTCTGAGAGGAATTCGTTGATTTTCATCACCTTGACGAATTCGCTCATGAATAAACTGATCAGCGATATCAGACGCCACATCCAAACCAAATTGCTCTGTAACAAAATACAAACTCAAATCGATAGGGGAAATACCACCTGAACTGGTGTATCGATTTTTATCGATACTAAAAAGAGAGCGACTGACAATCGCTTTTGGGAATTCCTCAGCGATCGAAGAAATGTTTTCCCAGTGAACGCTACATCTAGTGTCATCTAGCAATCCCGCTTTAGCCAATATATAAGAGCCGGTACAAATAGACCCTAGGGCAATTCCTTTTTTATCTGCCACTTTTATCCACTTGATGACAGTTCTGGTTGTTTCTTTCTCTACTTGGGCGCCGGAACAAATTATTAATAAGTCGATATCGTCTAGGACATTTCTGTCTTCGATTGTTGCATCAATTTTTATTTCTAAGCCATCACTTGCCGTAACGGCATCTCCAGATTCACCAATCATCTTCCACGAATAAATCGATTCTTCTCGAAGACGGTTGGCCATTCTCAGTGGCTCAATGATAGACGCTAGAGACAAGAGCGTAAATCGGTTAATAAGGAAAAAACCGAAACGTGTTGGTAAGAAGGGCATTCGCTTTTGATTTACTACCATATAAACGATCGCCAATGCCGAGAATTTATTGATTGTTATTTGAGGGTACTCTACCGATTCCTACGTGCTTGGCAAGTACTATATTTGCAAGCCTCGTAAATGATTAATTACCTCTCTTAATTGCTCGATATTTTCATTAGAAGGTCTATATGAAACATAAACTGGCCGCTTGAATTTTGGCGCACCTTTAACATTGTACAACCAGTCTTCATGCTTGATTGTACTTTCTGCAAAGTAAGCTGAACCACCTTGGTTTTCTAGCAAACTCAGGGCAATACGGGTTAAGTTTACCCCTATTCGTGCATAGACTTGATCGCCAAATTTCTTAGCGTGAAACATTGAGAATTCCGTTCCCCAGTCAACATAGATATAATCTCCACCTAAGGCTTCTTTAGCATTCAAGCCCTGTTCGGTTGAGGCCATCTTGAGATTAAGCATACCTATTTTTTCGGACTTAAGATCTGGCGTTGTGGGCGGCTCAAATAACAGTACAAAATCTAAAGATCTATCAAGAACCCGGCGGACTAAATCTTCAGAAGAATGGCCTTCTGCCTGGATTGCTAATAAAGGGAAAGCCATGATAACTTCACGTAATTTTTCCTCCATGGTGAGCAACCACAAGCCCGATGTCGCACCAATGTGCATACGCAGATCAAGCTCTGATTGCAATTGAACTTCTTGCACTGTGCGAGCCCATGCGTGCAGGATATTTTCAGCGTGAGGAACCAGACGTTCTCCTTCGCTGGTCAACTGAATATTACCTCTGCGTCGAATAAATAGATTTACGCCAAGCTGCCTTTCAAGCTGTTTTACGCGCGCAGAAACGGCCGCAGATGTGATGTAAAGATTATCTGCCGCTCTCGCAAAATGTCGAGTTTTGTTCACTTCCAAAAACGTTTTAAGTAAATCAATATCCATTAAGAAAACACCCCTTGCTACAACTGCAATATAGTTTGTGATAGACCAAATTGCACTTCCTCGCACATAAATTACACGTAATTTTATTTACCGTGACATCAAATTTATTTTGCTTTACCTCAAGTATTAAATTCCTACAATGCGTTTTCTTTAAAATTGACCTGAGCGCGTTCCAGCAATGCCATTTGCCACTAAAACCTTACTCTGCTCTATCGGCCTACTGCTTGTAGGCCATGGCATACAACTGTCTCTATTACCCCTCTACGCAAATCAACTTGGCTGGAGTGAAGGCACCATTAGCTTAACAGGCGCCAGTTATTTTTCAGGCTTTATGCTTGGCTCGATGCTCATTCCAAAGTTGCTATCAAAAGTAGGTTATATCAGAATATTTCTTACTTTTGCGTCTTTGTTGGCGGTCGTGATCCTTAGCCTAGGCTTATCCCAAGACTTCCTTATTTGGATAGCCCTGCGCTTTCTTACTGGCTTGTCCATTGTTGCCGTATATCTTGCTGCGGAAAGTTGGTTAAGTGCATCAGCAAAACCCAGAAAAAGAGGAAAAATATTCTCATATTATGCACTTGTTTCGCTACTGGGCATTGGCATCGGTCAAACCTTAGCGGGCCTATCTAGCTTTGAAAATCTGTTTCAGATTTGTGCAATTATCATGCTATCAAGTTTGATACCGGTGGGTCTCTTTTGCTCGGAAGAACCACCGCTTCCAATATATACGCCATCAAAAATATCGGACATTCGAGAACTTCCTGTTTTTGTCGTGTCTTC
>JBLHIH010000166.1:0-8074 GCA_047616645.1 Flavobacterium sp.
AATGTGCATATGTGGATAGGGTAGTCGGTACAAGTGGACAATTGTCGTATTAAATGCACAGACTCTATCGTTGACCATCATTCTTACATTAATCGACTGCCCTGCTCGCACGGATATTAAACGCCTATTTTTTACGGGTGTTGTCACGATGATGGAGCGGTTTTCGAGATAGCCAATAAGTCGAATATGGTACCGCTCGGCCTCTCCAACCAACTGCAATTGCAGCGCATCGCCAAATCGCAGACGCAGCTTATTTAATTCAGGCGAATCACCTGATTCCTGTGGACCGACACCGTTTGATTCTTCACTCATATCCATTAAATATGGCAAACAAAATGAGTTTTTTCAAAGATCTCAGCTAATTTATTCAAACAATCTATTTATACAGTCTGAGCGCTATAACGCCTACATGCTTCTTATTGAACCGCCAGACCGGCTTTCATATTCAATAGATACCTTTCCAAGCCGTCGAGGCAGGTATCTAGACGGCCACCCTCTCGCAGAGCCCGAATTTGTTCGATCCTACTCTCTACGCTATTTTCACCACTAAGCTTTTTAGCTCTAAAGTTGTCCCATTGGTTTTGCTCTTCTACCGAAAGCGTTTGAAAAAAGTTTCTCGCCCGATAACGATATAACATTTCAGGTAAACGTGGGTCTTGAAACTGAGCGCCGTAGGCATTCAAATTTTCTGGTTTTGATTGCTGAATTTCGCTCATGATTGCCCTATCTGCATCAGAAAAAAATCCCCCTTGATACAACATCAGATCAGGATCATCACTTTCCTCAAATTGACTCATTAAAAAGGCTTCTTGAATTTTCTCTACGACGCCACTCGCCTTTTGCAAACGTTTTTGATGACTAAGGCAGCGTTCCATATCGACACCTAGTCTTTCTCCCTGCCCTTTTAAAGTTGAAAGTGGCGCAAGTGCTGGGCATTTGTTTATATGAATAGTCTTAATGGCAATCCTCTCAATATCTGCACCCAAATCTTCCTGCCTACTAAAAAGCCTTTTTTTAATTTCTAGCGAACTAAGATCAATTAGAGGCTGGGGGTCTTTTGACAGATCAAAGCAAATTACACCATTATTGTTTGATGGATGAGAGCAAATAGGAAGCACCACAGAAAGGCAAGATTGTCGGGCGGGATACATCGAGGAGACATGTACTACTGGATTTTTCCCAAGAGGATAGAGTTGTTTAAGTACTTCATTTTTCTTGCGTAAAGCGAACATATACTGATACAACTTTGGCTGAGCATTGCGTAATTTCTTAGTAACATCAATAGTTGCTAATACATCCGATACAGCATCGTGGGCTGAGGCATGCCCTATTCCATTAGCTTCTGTTAGTTTTTCTAAGCGAAAGCTAGGAGAGCCGGACTCATCTCTTGGCCACTCAAATCCATCGGGTCTGAGCGCATGCGCCATTCTAAAAAAATCAATGACATCCCAGCGGCTATTTCCATGTTGCCATTCCCGCGCATAGGGATCATAGAAATTTCGATAGAACATATGACGCGTAAATTCATCATCAAAGCGAATACTGTTATAACCTGCCACACATGATCCTGAAACCGAAAATTCCTTGTGAATTTCCTTACAAAATTCAACTTCACTCAGTCCTGCTTTCTGAAGCAAATCAAAATCGATGCCTGTCACCAAAATCGCCTCAGGATTTGGCACAATATCATTGCTTGGCAGAGAGAATAGGTTCGTTGGTTTGGAAATAACCTCTAGGTCGAGGTTAGTTCTTACCCCAGCAAATTGAATAGCACGATCTGAGCCAGAATCAATACCTGTCGTTTCCAAATCGTACCAATAAATTGAATCTTGCATAAACCCTTCCAATTAAAACGCTTTCAAATCTGACGTAAATTACGCTTTTCCTAAAGTCTAAGTTCATTTGAAGCCAGAAATAGTAACTTAGCATATAGCCATCCTTATTCACCAAAAGTATAATCTCATCAAATGAGGCTAGAAAGTTCATATGACAGAGAAATCTACAAAAGCGCTTACCTTAGTCTTCGGTCTAGTACTTGCGAGTACAACCTACTTCTTACTCAGCTCCTCCGGATGGGAGCAGAATGCGTGCTGGACGGGCGCCATCACCGTATTATGTGCTTGCTGGTGGATATTTGAGCCTATCCCTATCCCTGCAACGTCTCTTATTCCAATTGCATGCCTACCTTTATTAGGTATTTTATCTCCTGCACAGGTCGGCGCGTCTTATGGGAGCCCCTTAATATTGCTCCTCATGGGAGGCTTTATGCTCTCCACCGCCATGGAAAAAAGTGGCGCGCATCGGCGAGTCGCTCTCTACATGGTAAATCTCTTTGGTGGTAGCAGCAGTAAGCGTCTGGTATTCGGATTTATGGCTGCATCAGCCGTGCTAAGTATGTGGATATCGAACACCGCAACTACCTTGATGTTATTACCCGTTGCCGTTGCTGTATTAGAAAGATCCGAGGACAAATCGTTAGCGATACCCTTGCTTCTGGGAATCGCATACGCCGCGAGTGTCGGTGGAATTGGAACGCCGATAGGAACGCCTCCAAACCTTGTCTTTAGGCAAATATATGAGGATTATACCGGCATAGAAGTTGGTTTTTTTACTTGGATGAGTTGGGGAATACCTGTCGTCGTCATCTTTATCCCCATCATTGGATTGTGGCTTACTCGTAACCTTAACTATGCCGGAAGTGTCGTCATGCCTAAGGTTCAGGATTGGACCATTGAAGAAAAACGCGTGTTTATCATCTTCGCCTGTACTGCTTTTGCGTGGGTGACAAGGAGTCAACCTTTCGGCGGCTGGAGCCAAGCATTCAATTTACCAACAGCAAATGATGCCAGCGTTGCGCTTATCGCCGTTGTGATGATGTTTATTGTGCCAAATGGTAAAGGCGGCGCACTGCTCAATTGGGAATCAGCAAACAAAATACCTTGGGGAACCTTGCTACTCTTCGGTGGTGGCATCGCAATAGCGAAGGCATTTGTAGTCTCTGGCCTTAGTGCGCAACTCGGTGAAACGCTATCGGGTATCGCGGACTGGAACTTGATATTAATGATTGCCGCTATCTGTTTGACTATCACGTTTATGACAGAAATGACGAGTAACACTGCAACAACAACCTTGATGATGCCAATCCTTGCAGCAGCAGCAATAGCTGCCGATATTGAACCCGCCCTACTTATGGTCCCTGCCGCAATGACGGCAAGTTGTGCCTTTATGCTGCCGGTGGCTACTGCACCCAATACGATTGTATTTAGTACCAATAGTATCCCGATCAAGACCATGGCTCGGGAAGGTATACTGTTAAATTTACTGGGTGTTGTTATTGTTACACTGGTTTGTTCGATAACTTTTGGCTAAGCCCTTACGTCAAGGAGCGCAGCCTCCCTTACCGATGGTGTTAGTTTTCCCAGTGCTTTTGCTTTCAAGATAAATGCGTCAAAATTTTCTGAACTCTCGAGTAAATGTGTCAAATTGCTTACCCAACCTTGATAGGCACCAATGGCACCCAACTTGGCATTATTAATATCATTTTTCATCCAAAATTCAAACTCGTTCCCCTCTAGCCAAGCGTCATGTAAAACCTGATAATCCTTGCGCAACAGCGCTAGTGCATCGGCTTTATTTTGTGCCATCAGAGGACTACTTTTATCATTGTGCTTTTGCTTAACGCCTTCTTGTTCCTCTTTTTCTTCTTCAACTTTCTCTTCTTCATCTTTCTCGTCTTCATAGATAAGCTCGAGCTTATCTCTCACTTGCAGTATTAATTCAATGACTTCTGCCTGACGTTGTTGGCCTTCTATATATTTGACATAGGCTGGATCCTGGCCCCTAGATTCTAACCATTTTTGAAGAGCAAAACGTTCTACGGTCGTCGCAAAGCTCTCATTAAACTGGGTATCATCCTTTACGTACAAAATCTTATGCGCTAACTCATGAAAAATTAACGCGGCTAAGCCTTCATCACTTCTGTGGATGAAAGTATTTAATAAGGGATCTGAAAACCAGCCCAGAGACGAATAAGCAGCCACACCACCCAGATAGGTATCAAAGCCACTGTTTTGGAATGTCTCAGAAAATTCTCTCGCATCATTTTTATCAAAGAACCCTTTGTATCCAACACAACCTGCAACGGGAAAACAAAAGGTCTCTAACTTAGTCGAATAGGATTTCGCTACAAAAACATTCCAGACAACATAAGGCCGACCTATGTCGGCATAGGTAGTAAATGTATTCTCAACAGGTAAGCCAATTTCATCTTCTGCGAACGCCAATATTTCCTGAGCGAGTTGAATTCTGGCTTTCACTTTCTCAGAAACCGCCTCGTCAGAAACAACATCCGCTAATCCACGGCGAGCAGAGAGTAACTCCATTTGGCCAAAAACGGCCTGAGTGTAATAACCAAAATTGGAACAGCCACTTAGAAAAATTAAGGCCACCAGCGCTACTATCAACCTAAAAACCATCTTTCTTATCCGTAATAATGCTAGCACTTAGTTTATCAAAGTGACTAAGCATCAAACTGTAAACCCAAACTAGGGCTTTCTCAATGCATCTGTTATTCTGATTTATCTCACTAAGCTCTCGAATGACTATGTATTATGACTACTTTGGTTTAAGGGAACCCCCTTTTTCCATTGCGCCTAACCCACAGTACCTCTATATGAGTGAACGTCATAGAGATGCTTTGGCGCACCTATTGTATGGCATTCAGAGTGATGGCGGTTTTCTTCTTTTAACTGGAGAAGTTGGCACCGGAAAAACAACTGTCTGTAGATGTCTACTGAATCAAGTACCAGCGGATGTTGATACTGCCTATATCCTTAACCCCAAACTGACAGCTCAAGAACTGTTAGCGACAATCTGTGATGATTTTCACATTCAGTATCCTGAAAATTGTAGCATAAAAATATTAGTCGACAGGCTAAATACTTTTTTACTTGAATCCAACAAAGCTGACAGAAGAACCGTACTTATAATCGATGAAGCACAAAATTTATCAATCGATGTCTTAGAACAACTTCGTTTACTTACCAATCTTGAAACTAATCACAGGAAACTATTACAAATAATTCTGCTCGGCCAACCAGAATTACTTAGCGTTTTGGCACAACCAGAACTTCGGCAACTTTCGCAACGCGTTACCGCACGGTTTCACCTGAGCGCACTAAACCTAGAAGAGGTTGCCGCTTATATTCAATATCGCTTAGAAGTCGCCGGTGCAAAAGGTATTTTGTTTCCACCAAAAAGCGTAAGGAGAATCTATAAAATCAGCAAGGGAATTCCTCGACTAATCAACCTTATATCGGACCGTGCACTACTCGGAACTTATGTTCAAAACCAATTAGAAGTACAAGTCGATACCATCAATAAAGCGGCGACTGAAATTCTTGGCGCTAGCAAGCCAAAAATCAGTGCTGCACATTTCATGCTTACTTTGTTGTTAACGACATTTATGAGCATTGGACTTGCCTATTACTATCAAGACGCAAGCAAATTAGATGGTATCCGCGAGCCATCAAATGAACTGGGGCAGTTTCCGGCAAAAATACAGATGCCACCATCCAAGGTGCTCTCAAACAATGTTGATATACGCGTTAATCCGATTCCCGAAAGCAACTACGTGCTCATCGAAGATATAAAAGGTGTCAGTCAAAAAACTGAAATTTATACTGAATTATTTAGTATGTGGAATATCAATGTCGTCTTGAATGTAAATAGCAATCCCTGCCAAATTGCCAGGATATCCGATTTACAATGCTATGAAAAAGTCGGTAATCTTCATGAGATTTCTCAGATCAATCGACCCGCTCTCATCACCCTAAATGACGAATATTTCATTATCAATAATATTTCAAATCAAAACATCACACTAAGAGCAAAAGGAACATCATTTCTCGTCAATCGAACTCACCTATTGGGTAGATGGGATGGTGTTTATGCACTATTATGGCGATTTCCGGCGCAATACAAGCGCCATATTGGCATAGGAGATGATGGCATTACCGCCCAGTTTCTTCAGGATAGGCTATTAGCAAATGGAAGCGACCCTTCATCATTTATTCAATTTAAGTTTGATTCGCACTTAGAAGAAAGTGTGAAGCGATTTCAACTAACAACAGGATTGGTGCCAGATGGCATTGTTGGCCCTCAAACCTGGATTCATCTCAATTCACGATTAGACAACAATATTCCCCTTATTGTTAAAGTAGAGATTTAGCGATGTCATACATTCTCGACGCACTTAATAAGTCTGAACAAGAAAGACAGACTAAACAATCTCCTAGTATTAACAGTCAATATCGGATTCCCCTCGCCAGTCAAAAATCAGCGCAATACTGGATGATAATCCTTATCGTACTTGTCTGTGTAAACGCGACAGGACTCTATTATTGGCTAACAAAAACTGATGACATTGCACGACAACAAGAGCTTGAGAAACCTGCCGTTGTGCAATCTATGCCTACAGCAATCTCAAATACTCCATCAATCTCAAAAGCTGCGAGAAAATTACCTTTTACTGAATTGCCTGCAGCAATCAAAAATCTCTTACCCGACTTGAGTTTCTCCACTCACCTTTACGGAGAAGACAAAAGTTTTAGCATAGTTAATATCAATGGCAAAATGTTGAAAGAGGGGGACCGAATCTCTGAAGGCCTCTCTTTAAAAGAAATCACTCAGGATGGGGTTGTTCTACACTACCAAGAATACTTAATAGAAATTAATATCCTGTCTAACTGGCGAGCTAATTAGTTATTTCATTAATGGGCGTCACGACACTTGGTTGAGCTTGCCTTTCTAGTGCTAATATTTTCTTATTCACTTGCTGCCTATAACGATCGAAAACATCTACTGCTTCTTCTAGCTCGGTGATCTTTTTGTTTAAAGAACCGACCGTCCGCTTAGTATTCTCTTGAAGATCCGATTGATCTTGTACCTGTCCTCGTACCATCGCGACTTGGGTAGTCATCGTCTCTGTGTCAGAGACAATATTTTGCCTTACCAAGGTCAAATCTTTCACTAACGTCGTAAACCCAATACGAAAACTGGCGATAGTTTTTGACATATTGCCCAGGTCATTATTTAGCTTCGCTTGGGCAGAACCGACCTTCTTAAGTTTACTATCCAACGCGTCAATTTTAGGTTTATTTTGTCTATGTGCGATCGCCCATAACTTGTCAATTTCCAATACGTTGGTCTTCAGCTGAGTTTCCATAGCTTGAAAGGTTCTAGAGGAGTCCGAGCCTGTTCGTGCTAGGTCATTTTCAAGACTTCTCAAGTTTTGTAAGGATTTTTCTAGAAGTGCGTTAGAGTGATCAAGCTGTTTTTGCACTTCAAACAACGTAAAGCCGCCAACACCAATCATAATCGCCATAACAATAAGGCTGAATACGAGAATACCGTTAAAATTACTCTGTTTTGGTGCCTCGGATCTTCCACCACGACGATAAGCAGCAACTTCGTCCTTATCGGGCTTTATGGCTGGAATTGAATCTACACTACGCTTTTTGTCATTCATGTTCTTTTAGCAATTTATGATTAGTTGTCTGGAAAAAAAAGGCTCCGTAGTAGGAGCCTTTATATTTTTTATCATGACACAATTAAATGCTTACAATAATACTACGACAGCATAGAGTACCGCTGTCAATGCAAGTCCGGAATGTATTACACCAACAACCGATGTCATAGGTCCTTGTTTTCCGAAGATTGCATTGGCTTGTAGCGCTAAAATAATCACAAGTGCCACAGCTAAGGCAGTCATATTAGTATCGCTCATTGCCAAACCGTTATTAAGGTGGGCTGAGGATCCCATGAAAAATAACATTGGAATTGAAAACAATGTATTAGTTCGAGATGCTAAACCAGCCTTAGGTGCTGCCCCGGCAGCTTCTGGATTTGCTTCACCACCTTGAGCTACTTGTGTGGCGGAGGCAATAATAATCTTCTGGTTAGGCCAGATAATGAGCCAAACATTTAGAAACATTAAAGTACCTAAGGTTGCGCCTATGGCAATGTCAAGCGTCGCATACTTGCCCATAAAACCTAATAGACCAAGACCTGTTAA
>JBLHIH010000167.1:0-8065 GCA_047616645.1 Flavobacterium sp.
GAAATTAAAGCAGAAAGTCACTTTTTAGAGATTCGTGATATAGCTGATGAAATCAGGGAGAGGGGGCATCAATACACGGCTGAAGTGGTTAAATGCAAAGAGATTTGTTTATCAGCCAGACTTGCAAAAAAAATGGGGATTGCAATAGACGAGCCGATTTATCATTCTATTATAAAACATAAGGAACTGGGTATTACAATTCAACTTGACGATCGCTTTGTAAGCCCAAGGATCGCGCCAGACTATATCAATGTCGATTTTACACAAATCACGCCGACTCAATATTTATCGCAAATTGCTCCCTTGCAAATTGTTGAGCATACGATTGAAGCGGTTCGCCCAAGTAAAAAAATCCGTGAATTAATGGGTTTGTCTGACGATGAAGTCGCCTTATTGTTACAGCGCCGAACCTGGACAGATAACTTAGTTGCATCTTTTGCGGACCTTTATTATCCAGGAAATCGATATCGACTGAGAGATCGCTTCGATCCAAAAAAAGTAGGCTTGCGTTAATTAGAACCAGATTTAAATTTGCTTAAGGTGGCGGTAGCTGCCGGGGCTTAGCCATCAATGAATAATTGGTGGTGAAATGCACCTTTACGCAGGCGTAAGAAGGATTTTACACCGTAAGACGCCCCGTCGCATATTGATGTGCGCGCCCAGCTTTGAGAAGTATTTCAATCAAATGATATTTGACGTACTTGCTTGACAACAATGGATATGATTTATAACATATACATGTATATACATTAGAGTATTATCATATTGAGAAATATTAATAACTGAGGTGAACTATGACAGCGTGGATTGAAATGATAGCAGATGATGAAAATGCGCCGGGACATGTGAAAGAAATGTATGGCCTTGCCCGTACTCCGCACGGTACGGTAGACAACGTAATGCGTTGTCAATCCTTACGTCCGCTGTCAATTAAGGGCCACATGACTTTGTATAAATCGGTTCTCCACAATCCTGAGAATGTTCTGCCATTCTGGTTTTTGGAAGTGGTCGCTTCGTATGTTAGCATTTTGAATAAATGCGATTATTCATTGACACACCATTTTATGAATGCTCGCCGTCTAATCAACGATGATGAACGATCAGATAGAATATACGGGGCGCTGACGGAATCTGATTATGCGGGTATTTTCCCCGAAAAACTTTCACTACTTCTCGACTACACGCGCGAACTAACGGTCAATGTTTCGAGTATAAATGAGAGCATTTTAAAACCGCTACGGGAATTGGGTTGCGAAGATGGAGAAATTCTTGAGGTGAATCAAGTGGTGGCGTACTTCAATTATTCTAATCGAGTCTTGAACGGCTTGGGCGTTACCACAGAGGGAGATGTGGTCGGTTACTATGATGAGTCATCCAAGCTTAAAACTTAGGGAAGATGACCTCGGTGCGTCCGCCCACATAGATAACGGGCAGTGAAAATTTCAATGAATAGTTATTTCATTGGCATTGAGGGGACCCGTGAGGCCTTCAGAGAGATTTCGCTAGGCGTCATATTGAGCCTCATTATTGCTATGGCTGCCTCGTTTATTTCGGTTCACTACGGTGGGCCGACAATGCTTTTAGCATTGCTCATCGGAATGTCGCTGAACTTTTTCTCCGAGGATGTGCGTTGCAACAGAGGAATATTATTGATGTCACGCACGGTATTGCGTGTTGGCATCGCTCTTCTCGGACTTCGAATTACGTTTGCGAATGTTATGGAGCTAGGATATGCACCCATAATTGGAATATTGGCGACCGTGACTTGTACGATTTTATTCGGAGTGTTGATGGCTAGCATACTGAAGTTGAACCTTAAGTTTGGCGTTCTATCAGGATCGGCTGTTGCGATTTGTGGGGCCTCTGCCGCATTGGCAATTTCCTCAATTTTGCCGCCGTACAAGGAGCGCGAAGACGACACCTTGCTTGTGGTGATAGGCGTGACAACCCTAAGTACGTTGGCCATGGTCTTCTACCCAATCATCACCAATGTGCTCGAACTTTCTGATTTTGAATCGTCGTTTTTTCTAGGTGGAACAATTCACGATGTTGCCCAAGTCGTTGGCGCTGGGTATATATTGTCAGAAGATATTGGAGATTATTCCACACTCGTGAAGTTGCTTCGAGTCGGCATGTTGGTGCCGATCACGATTGGCCTATCATTTGTGCTAATGCTTAGAAATTATGAGACTGAAAGCCGGATCGTATTCCCATGGTTTTTACTCGGTTTTGTCGTGTTGGTTGTTTTGAATAGCGTTGAGTTGATTAGTGAGCCGGTGAAGCTTCAGGCAAACGGCTTTTCACGCGGATGTTTGCTGTCCGCTGTTGCTGCCTTAGGGATGAAGACGTCATTACAAAAACTAGGGAAGGTAGGATTTAGGCCGTTTCTGCTGTTGGCATTGGAAAGCGTGTTTATAGTTATCATGATACTCGCGGCCATTTTCTTGATGCGTTAGCAATTCTAAGTGCCGGTGATAACCAAGCTTCTAAATCCATTGCTCTTCATTGTTTTGGCATCTTCTGTAATCGGCATCTTTGCGCGTTGAATCACCTATAAACGTAGAGCTCAATTTCAAGTTAAGATTGTGTACATAAGCCAAATGATCTATAGTTGTATATACATATAGAGATACGCACATAGGCTGTTTGCTAAGATTGTTATTGCTTAGCCAATGCAATCAATTTCTTGCTTAATCGTCTTCGTATTCTTTAGCTCCCAGAGGAATTATGTTTTTAAGAAATGCTTGGTACGTTGCTGCAATTAGTGGTGAGATAAATCAAAGTCTAAAACCAATTAAAATATTGGGGGAGCACCTCGTTTTTTACCGAACCAAAGCGGGGCCCGCAGTGGCATTGGAAGATGCCTGTCCTCATCGTAAATTACCGCTGTCAATGGGTTGCCTTAAAGGGGATAAAGTAGAGTGTGGGTATCACGGACTAACGTTTGATAGTACGGGAACCTGTGTTGATGCTGCGACCCAGAAGCGGATACCACCATCTGCAAAAGTTAGGAGCTACCCGACTGTGGATAAATTGGGCTTACTCTGGGTGTGGATGGGTAATCCTGAAAAAGCAGATTCCTCAAAAATTATTGATATCGATAATTATCAAGAGCCAGCTTGGGGAATCACATCTGGGGACGCAATGACCTGTTATTGCAATTACCTGTATCTAACCGACAATTTGCTAGATCCTTCGCATGTCGCTTGGGTGCATAGAACGTCATTTGCTGCGCAGGGGACCGAAAATACCCCTCTTGAAACCACGGTACTGGACGACGGCTTAGTGGTGTCACGATGGGTTTATGATAGCCCTGTGCCACCTTTCTACGAATCATTGGTTCAATTTTCTGGCAGAACAGATCGTCTCCAACACTATGAAGTACGTTACCCATCTATTGCGATCAACAAATCAATTTTTGCTCCAGTAGGCAGGGGTGGTTCCAGCGTGGATCTATCAGATGATACCTATGTCATGATCTCATACAATTTCATGACACCTATTGATGAGGATACTACGCGATATCATTGGTTACAGCAGCGCAATACTGAACCAAATAATGCCGACGTAACGAAGCACATTGCCGAAGGCGCGCGCATGGCTTTCAATGAAGACAAAGAAATATTGGAGGCCGTGCATAGCGGCATGAAAAACAAAACATCAAAAAACTTGGACCTAGCCCTCGATGCTGGTTCTTTGCGGTTTCGTCGTGGATTGGAAAAGCTAATTCAACTCGAGCAAGAGCCTGACGGGCAATAATCGCGGTTCAATCCAGTGATGTGAGAGTAAATACTTTAGGTGGGCTACAGGTAGTTTTCGAGAAGTCGAATCTAGCATATTAATCGTTCAACAATATTTTGGATTTTGCGGAGGCTCATTATTTGACTTATAGTGAGGAGCCATTGTTGGAACCAGAACAGGGAAAGGCTTTGATCCGTTGTTCGACGCCTCTCATCGACATTACATTAGGTTTTTAAGGAGATGATTTTGACTAGTGATTTTAATCCCAAGTTAGGAGCACAAAATTTACTTGTAGAAGCTATGAAAGTTTCGTCCGGCGATTCGATTGTGATCATGACCGAAGATGTTGGAGCAGGGGTCTACGATTCACTTGCAACAAAATGTATAGAGCAGGAAGCGCGGAAAATGGGCCTAGAAGTAGATGTAATTACCGTCTCTGCGAGGGCAAATCTTGAAGATCTACCTGATCCTGTCGTTTCGAAGATGATGAATGCGGATGGCGTGTTATTTCAATCGGGACTCGGCGACAGACTTCGGTTCAGTAAGATAGAGGGAATGCCAAATGTCACGGTGAGCTACGCCCTTGATGTTGGGATTTTAGGCGGTCATGCCTGCACCGTTTCGCATCAATTTTTGCGTTCTATACAAAGAGTGTACGAGCAAAAGACAAGCAAGGCTAATGAATGGCACGTTACTTGTCCCCTTGGAACCAATATTCGTGGCACTCAAGTTGACGATGCCATTGGAGCTCCGGATTTCACCGTCACGAGATTTCCTTTATGTGCTCCTCGACCAGTAAGTTGCTCCACTGCGAGCGGAGTTGTGGCCGTTGCGCGATGTTTGATTTCAACGTCTAATCGTCTTTATGAGGATGATGTTGTGATGTTAGATGAGACTTTGATGGTGACTATAGAGATGGGGCAAATAGTGGATGTTCAAGGAAACCGACAGTCTAGAGAAAAGTTTTTGGACCATTATCAGCGTATTGGATCTTTGTTTTCAATGAAAAATCCCATGCAGATTAATTCTTGGCATGCTGGGATGAATCCTGGGTTGTACTACCCCTATGATGCTGAATCAAATCCAGATCGCTGGGGTAAAGTTGTGTTTGCCAATCCAAGGTTTCTGCATTTTCATACCTGTGGTGATGCAGACCCCGGAGAAATATCTTGGTCCTTGATTGATGCGTCGGTATCGTTTGATGACGAGTTTTATTGGCAAGACGGCCAATTACGATTCTTAGAGCATCCAGAGTTTAAGGCGTTGATGCCCAACGGCAATAGTTTAAAAGTTTTCACAGATATTGGTGTCGGATACTAACTTATTAATGTCCAATTTGTTGAGTAG
This sequence comes from Flavobacterium sp., assembly GCA_047616645.1. Lineage (GTDB taxonomy): Bacteria > Pseudomonadota > Gammaproteobacteria > Pseudomonadales > Azotimanducaceae > JAHRVQ01. Next base: position 5,089 of record JBLHIH010000167.1, read on the forward strand.
AAATATTTTAAAAAATGAAATACTTATGCGACCGATATCACGATTACGAGCAGTGCTTTGTTCCACTATAGTTTGGGCCTAGGAGCGAATTTTTCGTCTTAAAAATAATGGGTGCAGGCCCCCAGCCAAACGAGACTAGCATGCTGTATGTTGCTTGCGGCACAGGAGTAGTCGCACGAACGGCACTAAGTATTAATCCAAACTTGGAGGTCTCAGGGGTTGATAGTGACCCTGACATACTGGGTATTGCATCGTCAATTTTACCACAGTCAAATTGGTGTTTGGCGGATGGCGCATCGCAGCCATTTGCTGACGATCATTTCGACTATGCGCTCAATAAATTTGGCTTGATGTTCTTTGAGAATCGTCAAGCGTCGGTACGAGAAATGGTGCGAATGACTAAGCCTGGAGGAAAAATTGGGGTTGCTGTTTGGGGCGGATTATCTGAAACACACGCATACTCGAATATATTGAAAGCGTTAAATGACTACCTGAGTGTCGAAAGTTTGGAGTTTTTGTAGGCCCCCTATTCGCTTAGTGATCACGAATCTCTACGCGACCTTATGACTAGCGCTGAGATTAAGGACTTTCAAATCCAGAGGGTTGATAGACCCGTAAGGTTTGGATCTATTGAACAATGGCTTGGTACAGAATTTAAGTTTTATTTAAGAATGATGCTGGTGTCGGTTAAAGCTATTACGATTTTTATGGACAAGCTACAGAACAACTTAATCAATATGTGCAGTTTAATGGTTCAATTAGTTTTAATAAGCCAGCAAATATTGTTTCTTTGGATGTACGCTAATTAACGATGAACTTGAGACCATGATTTAATCAATCGATTTTTCATATCACAAGAGCGGCCGTTTTGGATGCGACGGCCTTCGCGAATTATTAAAACCTTATGAAAGGTGCGGTTAGTGACGGGTGAGCTAGGTCATTACTTAAACATGCAGTTACAAATATCGCTGGACCCAGCGCGTTAACTTGTCAAAGCCCAAGCAATGAAGCCGCCAATTATTTTTGAATCACAAGTTTGGGCCGGCACAATCTGGCTTCACGGGAAATCCATTGTTTAAAAGACTTGTTTTTAGTGCTTTCTGTGGGTGTCTTGAGGTTGGTGAGATAGTAAGCGAACCTCGAAGGTATAATTGGCCCTATTGGTATTATAAGGTTACCATTTTGAAGATCGTCTGCTACAAGTGCAGTTCTACCCAGAGCGATACCTTTCCCTGCAAGTGCTGCCTGAATAACCATATCGGCTTGACCGAACTTTAGCTTGTGCCGAGGTTCTAGGTTGGCAATACCAGCTTTTTTTTTCCAGGCTGCCCAGTTTGGTGCAATGTTGTCAATAGTTTGCGTGAAGTCGAAAATCAAAGTATGGTTTTCAAGGTCCTGTGGAAGATTGAGTGACGGAGATTCTCTTAAATAATCGGGACTGCATACCGGGAACATATCTTCCTCAATCAGTTGCGTGCTGTTATTTAACGATTGTCTTCGGCGCAGATACTCAATTGAAAAGTCGGCATCTCCCTCGGTTAATTCAGACACCTGTCGTTCTGAAATAAGTGTTAATTCTATATTTGGGTGAATTGTGTTGAAACTGCCCAATCTCGGAAACAGCCATTTTATGGCAAATCCTGGAGGCGCACTGATAACCAGAATGGTTTCTTGCTTAATCTTGGCGGACATTAACACTTCGTTCAGACCCTCGAGGTGATGCTTGATTGACCGGGCTAATGTGCGTGCTTCTATTGCAGGTCGAATACGCCTGCCTTCCCTGATAAAGAGCGATACTCCCAAGTGCTGCTCGAGTAGGCTCACGTGTTGAGATATAGCACTCTGTGTGACGCCCAATTCTTTTGCGGCCTTGGAAAAGTTTTGTGTTTCTACGGCAGCAACAAAACTTCTTAGTGCTGATAGAGAAATATTTATTTTCATCAAAGATTGGCAACCAAGATCTAAATCTATTTTAGTATCAAATTTACTTATTAATAAATTAGGATAGTACAAAAGTATCTAATATTTGTAAAGATATATTCCCTTTAAAACAGCATGTTAGAGTACATTCATATTTATTTAAGATCGCTTGACAATGTTTGTCTTCTCTGCAAATATATTAAAAATACTAATTTAAATGAGACTTAAGTACTTATGAGATATTCTGCATTTAATCTTTTCAAAAATGCGTTTAAAAATCATGAAAACTGGCCTCGGGCATGGAGAAGCCCAGTCCCTAAGAAAATGTATGATGTGATTATTATAGGCGGCGGCGGGCATGGTCTGGGTGCTGCCTACTACTTGGCAAAAATACATGGCATTAAGAATGTTGCAGTTCTTGAAAAGGGGTGGCTAGGGGGTGGAAACACTGCGCGAAATACCATGACAATACGGGATAATTTCATCTACCCCGACAACGCGGTTTTTCATCATGAGGCGGTCAAGCTTTGGCATGGCCTAAGCGATGAATTAAATTTTAATATTATGGTTTCAAAGCGGAAAATGCTTTCTATCCTGATGAGTGATCGTGATTTATCCGACGCTAAGCGAATGATTAACACGTCTACATTGTTTGGTGGCGAACACAATTTAATTACAAAAGAAGAACTGCACCGTCGGCTACCTATGGCGGCGTCTTCTTCTCGGATGCCAACAGTAGCTGGAATTGATCACCCAGAAGTCGTTATTGCTCGCCATGACGCTGTTGCCTGGGGGTATGCGCGAGCTGCTGATGCTCTAGGGGTAGACATTATTCAGAACTGTGAAGTGACCGGTATATTAAAAGATGAAAAAGGAGTTTGTGGCGTTAAAACTAAACTTGGTGAAATACAAACGCGTAAATTAGGTCTGGCTGTTGCCGGGCACGGCAAACAAGTCGGAGAAATGGCAGGGATTGAACTGCCTATTGAGACGGTCCCTTTGCAGGCATTTGTTTCCACACCAGTTAAACCAATCTTTGACGAAGTCGTTGTGCTTC
>JBLHIH010000168.1:0-8021 GCA_047616645.1 Flavobacterium sp.
CCTGAAGTAGATCAAGCACGTCAAAGGTTTGCTCGTTGGCACGACGATTAGCATTGTCCTTTCCGTCTTGCCAGCGTGCACCTTCTACACTTTTATCTCGAGCGTATTTGCCAGACAGTAGGCCCCCGCAAAGGGGACCCCATGGGATTACCGCGAGGCCAAATGATTGAGCCGCAGGTATGACCTCCCGTTCTGCTGTTCTATCTAGCAGATGGTAGGCGGGTTGTTCACAAATCAAGCGATTTAAGCCAAGCTCCTTTGCGACCCAAAGAGACTCAACCATTTTCCAACTGGGAAACATACTGCCACCAATGTATCGTATTTTTCCTCCTGTGATTAAGTCATCCAGCGCGCGTAGCGTCTCGTCAATGGGTACTAGGGAATTGCAGCGATGCATTTGATAGAGGTCAATCCAATCGGTTTTCAGCCTTTTTAGGGAGGCCTCGCAAGCATTGATGACATGGCGACGACTTAGCCCTTTTCCATTGATATCTGCTGGGTGGGCAAAATTAAATTTTGTTGCAAGAATAATGTTTGCTCTACGATTTTCAATTTCAAGCGCTTTTCCGACAATGCGCTCGCTCTCGTTTCCTGCATAAACATCAGCTGTATCAATGAAGTTTATGCCCTGATTAATGGCATGATCTATCATACGAAGTGATTCAGGTTCATCGGTTTTGCCACCAAACATCATTGTACCCAAACAAATTTGACTTACTTGAAGACCCGTTCGGCCTAGTGGTCGATACTCCATACTCGTTAGTTCCTTTTATTTTTCTTGTTTTACAAAAGTATTATACAAAGGTAGCAAAATTATCCAATGGTGTTCTATCTGACATGAGAGAATTGACCGCGGCCTCTTCTGGATACCCGATTGCCATGCCGCAAAATAACATGAGTTCGTCTGGTGCAGAAACAAACTCTGAAACGGACTTAGGTCTCATTGCCCAAGCTTCTTGAGCGCAAGTTCCTAACCCTTGCTCTACAGCTAACAACATAAATGACTGGAGAAACATGCCTAGATCAGACCATTGGGGTGGGCCCATTTGACGATCTACAAAGCAGAAAAATGCAGTCGGTGCGCCAAAAAAATTATAGTTTTCCATGAGACGGGCGAATCTCGCTTTTTTATCCTCTCTTGGAATATCTAGCAGTTTGTACATATCTTCTCCCACCTTAAAACGACTACTGCGATAGGGTTCTGATAGGGGAGTTGGGTAGATAGGGTATTCCGGGCTTTCAGGTTCAGTTTGCCCAGCTAAAAAGTCTTTAAAATCTAACATGGTGGAATCACACAAAACATAGATGCGCCAAGGTTGAACATTTCCCCCGGAAGGTGATCTTGCCGCCTTTTCTAACAAGGATTGTATTAATGCCTTGTCTACTTTTTTTTCACTAAATGCCCGTATTGATTTTCTTTTGACAAGTGCTTCACTGACATTCATTTATGTACCCTTTAGGTATTGGTCGGATTAAAGGTTCGATCTTAAGAGATACTTGGGTGAACAACAAACAATTACAATGACGTATTGACCTCGGATTTGCCATGCACTTATAGTGGAGTAGGCTAATATTATCTCGCCTGAGGATTACATTACATGGAAACTACTAAAAGCAAAGAAGGTAAAACCGCCGTCATTCTTGGTGTGGGTCCGCTGGAAGGTGTTGGTGGGTATCTGTGTATAAATGCTGCGCAGCAAGGATTACATGTTGTTATAGCTGGACGATCATTAGAAAAATTGGAACGCGTTGCAGAATCCATTCGCTCAAATGGCGGTCTAGCAACAGCGATAGTTTGTGACGCAACCTCAGAGTCAGATGTCTGCCAGTTGATTTCGTCTACCAATGAGATTGGTAAAATTGACTTGGCAATTTACAACGCAGGCAATAACTTCAATGGTGACTTCTTGACAATGGAAGCTGACTTTTTCGAAAAGTGTTGGCGAGTCTGTACCTTGGGAGGGTTTCTCTTTTCTCGTGAAGTATTAAAAGTGATGAAGCCAAATGCCTCAGGCACGCTTATTTTTACAGGCGCCAGTGCATCTATGCGAGGTAAACCTTTCTTTGCACCTTTCACAGCGGCGAAAGCCGGATTACGAGCAATGGCACAAAGCCTCGCTAGAGAATTCCAACCACAAGGCATTCATATAGGCCATGTTGTTATCGATGGAGGTATTGCAGGGGATAGGATAATCAAAGGCGTACCGAAGTTCGCTGAGATGGCAGGTGAAGATGGACTGATTGGATTACAGGGTATTGCGGATGCCTATATGTACTTGTACCACCAGCCAAAAACAGCGTGGTCCCATGAGTTGGATTTGCGGACATATAAGGAAAAGTTCTGATTAATTAAGCTTTACTCTATTGCGTGATCCTTGTTCGATTGCTTCCACGCATTTAATCCCCCCTCTAAGCTTGTCACGTTAAAGTCGTCTTGATTTAGGAGGAAGTTTTTGACTGACCCATTTACCCGCAACGCTATAAACCAACACTTCTGATTCTTTGGCAATTGTTTTAGACCACGCTGGGAGATTTTCAGGGTTAACATAAGTCGCCCCAGGAATTAAATTCGGATCCTTATTGAAATCTTCTTTCAGGCGAACATCCAATAGAATAAGTTCACCTTTATTTTGTTTCTCGTTTAGTTGTTGTTCTGAAGTTACTTTATCGTCGCTTGGACGATCGTCATTTTGAAAATTAAACGTAGAAGTAAGCGTGAGCCTATCAATCTGATTGTCTATAAATTTCCTGTAAGCAGGTACGAAAACCGCTTTGATTGAATGCCAACGATCTACACAGCGTGGTTTGCAAGGAACTGTTTCTGATTTCTAGCCCCACAAAAACAAGGGATATTACACCTGCTAGCGCAGAAACGATTTCTAAAATATGCGTAAATTTTGATTGCATGTTTTAGCTCTCTGCGGCCCTTCGAATTTATGGATACCCACTAGCTAAGCCATAGTCGTGTATTTTTCTAAACGTAGTTTCAAATTTTCTGGAATTTTGTAATTTGCGGGGTTGTACCACGGAAAAAGAGAGTTGATGTATCGGTGTCCTCCTGCCAATATAAAGAAGGGGATATAAGGCCAAACTCGCATTCCTTTGGCTTTGAGCATGACTACATAGAATTTGTGTATTGCATGAAGGTAATGTCCCTGAGCCCATAAACCTCTTGTCAGGCGATAGAAGTACTTTCCGCATACGGCGTTAAAAACATTGAAGGCAACTGTTCTATGTTCAATCTCTTCAAGTCCATGCCAGTCTAAGAGATCTGCCCAGAATTGATTGCTAATTGGCCCCCTCGATTCAGGGTCTCTATTTGCGCTTGCTAAAGCAGCTGCACAAGTCATGGCTTCAAAACCTTCTGCATAAGCAAGATTAAATGCCAGTGATTCTTCCTTTAAAAAACGGTCATAGTCGGCTTTTAAATCAGCTTCAATACCTTCTATCTTTTTGGCTGTTTCAGCATCGAATTTTGATCTGATTATTTTGTTTATTTTTGCATGATTGCGATAGTGATTACCTTCTTGCTGGCAAAAAAGATTCATGTCCTCAAGCAATGCTTCATCATCAACGGCTTTCTTAGCATTAAGCATCATCTTGATGAGATAAGGTTCAAGGTAGGGCATGGTGAGAGAAAAAGCGACAATAAATAGAGAGACGCGTGGCATCGAAGGGATCGGATAGAGATCGATATCATCCGGAAAATCGAAGTTGACCTTTCTGACTAAAATTTCTGACACATTAACTTCCTCTTTTTGTAAGCCTACCTATCTTACACTGTATATGGCGCTACAGGATTTAATTTAGATATCTTCACCTAAAGCTCGCGCTCGGCTTAGTCTACTGTTTTCTTCCGATTCAACGAACCTTGAAGCAAAATATAGTGCAATTGCTGCAATGCCTAGCATGAAAAGACTTGAGGTCATCGCAAGTCTAAGTGCATCGGCAGAGGCCATGCTGCTGGCGGTATAACCATCTGATAAATACCCAATGGTATATGGCCCAAGTGCTAAGCCTATGAAGGTCACCATTAAGAGGTAAAATGCTGAGGCAATGGCACGCATTCTAGGTAAGACCATATCAACAATGGTTGAGCTTGCAGGACCGATCCACATGGGAGATGTCATTGAGAGGAAAAAATTCGCGACGTATGCTGTGGTGAGATTGTCGGTTGCTAACATAGTGTAGGCGATGGGTATCGAGGAAAGCGCTGAAAACATGCCTACGTAAAATTTTGCTTTAACATACTTCACTCTTAATTTGTCTGTTATGACCCCACCCATTGTGACACCAAACCAACCGCCAATGGCTGTGCAAAGACCCAATATCATGCCGGCTTCAGAGGCGCTGACGCCATGTATTCTCTGAACATATGGAGGGCCCCAAAAGCCCAGCCCATAGGTGATAAATGCGATACAGGGGAATCCTATGACTGAGAACATGATGGTCTTACTTTTAAAAATCATTTTGAAGGTGACGGGATCAGCAAAGGCCAAGTTGTGTGCCCAGGAGAACGCTGCATAAACGCCTATGCCAAGGGCAACCCACTGTGCCGTGCTACCGGTTTTCAATATGAGTAATCAAGCCAAAAGCACAACGCCAGTCAGCGCTACCAGATTCACTATAATGCCTTTAATGCCTGCCTTGTTGCTATAGAGGGCATAGAGGTTTGAAAGGGGTGTGGATGAGGTTTGGTTACAATGCCTTCGCTTTGCCCTCTAACGGGTTTCTTAAGGCTCGAAACCCAAAATGCCATCAATATACCCGGCAAGCCAACAACCATAAAAGCGACATGCCAGCCCTTTAGTTGCAGTGGTGCTGTGGAAGAGTCCGGATATGCGCCGGACCAGCCGTCTAAGATGAGACCACCTAGAAAGATTCCGATGCCTGAACCTATATAGACACCTGATGAGTATATTGCCAAGGCCGTCGTTCGTAATCTAGGAGGGAAATAATCAGACAGCATTGAATAAGCTGCAGGTGATGCTGATGCTTCACCTATCCCCACGCCAATTCGATAAGTGGCCAGAGACGCAAAACCTCTCGCGGTGCCAGAGAGTGCTGTCATCACACTCCAGAAAAGCAATCCTACAGCGATGAGATTCTTGCGCACCCAAGTGTCGGCAAGCCTGCCAAGAGGAATCCCAAAAACCGCATAGAAAACAGCAAAGGCAGTACCGTATAGAAACCCAATTTCCGCATCTGATATACCAAAATCCAGTTTTATTTCTTCGGCAAGGATGGACAATATTTGACGATCGATAAAATTGAAGATGTAAACCAGAACAAGTACGGCTAGAACGTATTTTGAGTATCGTCCGCCAATTTTTTTGTGGCTTTCTGAACTAGATAGAGAACCAATGATAGGAAACCTAATGTGCAATGTTATCTATTCTGGCGGTTAATGCTGGTAGTACTTCATCATCAAACTATCCGGGGGTTGCCTGCATAGACCGCACCTTAACGTCGGGAATGCTTTTTATTTACCACGTCCAGGTGGCTCACCTGCTTCGCAGGCCAGCTGAAGCGGTTGTGATTTGTTCCAGCAAATCTTGCTGAACGTCCCAAAGAAGGCCCTGAAAGTGTGGAGCTCAGTATACGAGAGCAATAAAGTCCCATACTAAGTATTAAATATTTATCCTGGATTGGACTGGTTTGAGCGAATTGCGGATCTTCGGCTTGCCTTCGTTAAAGATTGGCTCCACTAGCAAAGGGGGCATTCATAATTGAAACTATATCGTTGCATATTTCTAATTAACAGTCACTTTGGACATCAGTCAAAACTGTAAACTTGATGGCAAATGATAGGTTTCAACGAACCTGACCCCGCAGGTTCCAGGTTCAAAGTCTGGGAAGTCCAGACGGGTAAAATTTCGTTTATATTGAGGAAGTTGGCAGTTCATTTCTGCCCACGCCCACCAAAATCAATATTTACATTGGACTTGATTAGGGTATATTTTCTTCACCTATCAACACTATGAAAAATGTGGAGCTTACTAAATGTCTTATATGCGTACCTGTGAACGTTGTTCTGATTCATATTTTTATGATTATTATAGCGACAACTCTGGCATGCTTTGGAAGTACTGCCCTAGTTGCCGCCGTAGCCTTTTGGATCAGGAGGACCGACAAAATCAATCTAGGTTAAATGCGCAATTCAGGTACGCATATGGCTGGGGGTACAATATAGATTTTGATGTCGCTACATACAGCTATGCCCTGAATGAAAATGGTAGCCTGACATACAGCTGTAACCCAAATTATGGATATGATTCTCGAATACGGGACCTTATCATTCAAGGCTTTCTTGCTAGGTTGAAAGAAGTAGGGATGGTCGACGCAACAAGCCAATATATGCTTGATATGGCCTATAATGCCGGTGCGGATGGGAACTGTCATGATAGTTTCAGTATCCGACATGAAACAAAAGAATTTCTTTTCTTCTTTACAGCCTACCCAAAAGTACACTTTGTGTTTAATGACGCTCGAGAAGTTACTTTTATGGCTTATCTGCCATTTCAGGATGCGGCTATGAAACAAGCATATGGAAGAGGATGTAGGGACTATATCAAATTAAATACAGAAGAATGCCATGCACTTGCTGAACGGCATCAAAAAAAGGCCCTTTTAGCTAAGACTGCTAAAAAGATACGCAAGCAATATTGGGTTAATGAGGATGCTATAAAGTATTTAACTCGATTAAAATACATCATTTACGTACCGTGGGTCGCAATTTATTTCATGGCGTTAGCAGGTGTGGTATTCACGTTACCATATGACGTTTCAGAGGGGTGGTGGCCTGAAGCATGGCGAGCAATTCAAAAGATATTTTTCTTCACAATTACTTATTTCGCAATGACTATACCTTCAAATGTCATTAACAGCTGGATTAAAGATGCAAACTATGATTTCACCTTAAAAAAACAAGAAGAGTTGCTGGCTATTAATGCTGAAGGTAAACATGTGGATTTTGATCATCTTGACGTACTATCCCCAACGCAATTGGACGAACGGATTAATACGATATTAAAAAACGAGGGAATGCTCGTTTTAGTGCGTGATATAGCTATCGTATCTGGCGGAATAGCAATTGCAGCTTATATTTTCGCTGAGTATGTTTCTCCGTTTGTTTTTTAGTAGCTTCTTTAAGGGTACTGCCAACTTAACTGCCCATCAGCGATAATACTCAAATGAATAATTCCGAAATGTACAAACGTTACCGATTTCCGCCCGAAATCATCCAATATGCTGTGTGGCTCTACTTTCGATTTAATCACAGTCACCGAGATATAGAGGATTTACTCGCTCAACGTGGAATTAGGGTTACACAAGAATCAATTAGGTTGTGGTGCAACAAGGTTGGATCCAAATATGCTGCTAGATTGCGTAAGAAACACCAAGGATATGGTGATACATTTTTCATTGATGAGGTTTTTGTCAAGATTGATGGCAAGCAGCGGTATCTCAGGCGAGCCGTAGATCAAGATGGTGAAGTCGTTGATGTATCAATTATAAAATCATCTTTTTTTAGCCATTATTGTAGGTGCCGTTTTCTATGTTCAAGATCATGGTGTGGCTAATGCGCTTAACGATGAAACAATGAAACCCAATTGGAATTCAAGTCTGCAATATATACCTGTCATCATCTACGGCATGTTGGGTTTTGAATTAGTCAGTGCCAGTAGTGATGAAATGGAAAACCCCGCTCGAGATGTACCTAGGGCAATCCTGGCATCGGGATTCATTATTATTACCTTGTACACTTTGGCGACCATCGCGATTCTTGCGGCGATTCCCTCTGTCTCATGGAGAAGGAGAGTTTGCTGGTTTTTACGGTTTAATAAGATCACGAATAGTTGATCGATTAAACCATATCGAAAACGAATGTGTAGTAGCAGTCGAATAGCAGAAGGCGGGCATAAGCTGGGTCTAATGCTGACAATATTCATCAGGTTTCTCTGACAATAACTGCAGAAGTTGTCCATGGTAGGGATAGGAGCCTCATCGGATACTTATTG
>JBLHIH010000169.1:0-7833 GCA_047616645.1 Flavobacterium sp.
TTTATGCGATTGAGCGACAAATAGAGGCTAAACCTGTTAATGAAAGACTCTCCATACGACAAGCGAGGGCGGGCCCTATCCTTGATAAGATGAAGATATGGCTAGATAAATCTTTACATCAAGTGCCGCCAAAATCAGCACTAGGTAAGGCACTGCATTATCTTGCACATGAATGGCCGCGACTGACACCTTATGTTGGTGATGGTAGATTACCGATTGATAACAACCCTTGCGAGAATGCAATAAGGCCTTTTGTAATAGGAAGAAAAAATTGGTTGTTCTCACAAAGTCAGGCAGGTGCTGAGTCGAGTGCGGCGATTTACTCGATCATAGAGACAGCAAAGAGATCGGGGCATGAACCTTGGCATTACCTCAACTATCTATTAGATAAACTGCCAAACACAGATGATGCAGAGCTGTATAAACTCTTGCCGCACAATCTAGCACCGATCACATTTGAGAAAGAATAGGTAGGTGGGGAGATAGAGCGGTTACACTCATTACGCTGTCTCCTCTGTACCATCCAAACAATCTAATTCAAATTTCAGCAGATCAGTTATGACTTTTGAGATATCGTAATTGATTGAACCCTTAAGTCTGTCTACTAGATTTTCGTGGTCTACATTGTTTGATTTTGACATTTCGCTAAGTCCTTATCTAGTACGACCATGAATGCATTAAACTGCTGTTCAGTCAAACCTAAGCCTAATGCTGGATTGATTCTGCGATAGTATTCACTAATAAAAGCAGACAAATCTTGTATCGCATGTGATCTATTATGTTGGTCTTTAAGACTTCTCTCATAAAACCTGTGATCTGGTGTGATTGACTTCATATTTGCTTGACCAGCTAATAAGTCGCCGAGTTCTTGTTGTAAAGCACCAGTTACAGTGTCAATGATAGCCTCGTCGCCATATTTATAGCCGTCATAGATTTCGCTAAATTTTGATTGATTCATATTATATATCCTTTGTTAATGCCTGCTTAATTGCGAACATGTATCTATTATGGGGGGTTTTTTTGGTGTAACATCTTTAAGTATCACTGGATTAATACTTGATACTATGCGCAAACTTCTTCGCTTTCAAAAGCCACAACCACTTAGCCCTCTGTCTAAAACGTGGGTAGAAGGCAATACTCGTTATCAGAAAAACAAAAATGCGAGAGGTGGCAAAACAAGTGTTAAAGGTGTGCCCACAACAGACAGCATTTACTACTTGTGGTTTGAATATTTGAAACGAAGTGAGAAATACAAAACTGCTTGTACTAACAATGGCAAAGGTATGACTAAGTTATACAAAGACTTTGGCAATGTATTTGAGTATGAGGGTGTTGAAGGATTTTGGAGTTGGTGGAACGAAAGAGGGCAATACTTATTTGGCATCGAAGCAACACAAGAGATTGTAGAGTTTGATAGTGCTGATGAAGTAGTTGGTTATGAAGATTACAAACTTATTGCTATCCCTAAAAATATAACTGCTACTACTATCAAAAAAAGACTCAACAAAATAGTTGATGATATGAAAAGTGAACTTAAACCAACAGCAGAGCAAAAAGCCAAATACACAATTGCTCAAACTAAAGTTGATGTTGAGAGTTTGAAGTCTTGCTTAATGGCTTATGACTTGAAACAGAAAGGAACTGATATTTTAGAGATAGGTTTAGCAGTTAGATGCATTAAAGGTGCTAAAGCTAAATACTTAATTGAAGACGGCAGAAAGAAAGGAAAAGAGATTGATTCTCAAAAGTTAATAGAGTTAAGTGAAAAGAACTTTGATGAATACGACAAGATTCTTCGTAAAGCAGAAGCAATTGTGAATAAGCGAGAAGATGCTCACACAATGGACTCCCGAGACTATGATGATCTAGTCTATAGAGAGATGAGAGTCTTCAAAGTTGACTATGTGAGAACAACAAGGAAGAAAAGCATACGCACTAACACTCACAAGTTGATTAATAAGGCTGTAGCAAACATTAAAGCAGTTGAAAAAGGTATGTTTGGAGTAGGGCATTAGCAGTTGTAAACTTTACAACAGAAGATGTGCTAAACTGCTGATATTACAAGGATTTTAAGATAGTGAGACACACAGAACTAAACCACAAATGTTGTAAAGATGTTGTAAAGACAGATTTGCCCCTCGCAAAACCTTGCTACATAAGGGCTTATAAAACTGCGACTATTGAGTGGGGATAGGAGTGAATATGCATCGTAAATTAATCATCGGTTTTATCGCAAAGGATAAGCCTGGCTTAATTCGTACCATAAGTGAGACTGTAAATAGTCATAGTGGTAACTGGCTCGAAAGTAAGATGACCGAACTTGCTGGTAGATTTGTGGGTCTTGCCGTAGTTGAGGTGGATGCTGAGCACTTTGATGCATTGAAGGAAGCACTAGATAAAATTGAAGAATTATTATCTGTTGTAGAAGAAACAGAACTGACAACAGAGGTTCAAAATACAAGGATACTGGAATTAAACATTGTGGGTCCAGATCGCCCAGGCATCGTTGCTGATGTCACCATGGCACTAGAGAAGTACGTTGCGAATGTGAGTGAAATGGAAACCCACATTAGTGCGGCACCCATGAGCGGAGAGCTTACATTCTCAGCTGATGCCAGCATCATAGTTCCCTTTGAGATGGATTGGAGTGTCATTGCAGAACGGCTTGATCAATTAGCAAATGATCTTGATATTGATATCATCTTGGATGAAGAGCCAGATCAGTGACGCGTGATGAGCATTGGATGGCAGAAGCTCAATCACTGGCTCGTAAAGCTTACGATCTTAACGAAGTGCCCATAGGTGCTGTGCTTGTCCTAGATGATAAAATTATTGGACAAGGGTATAACCAAACGCTACTACTAAAAGATCCAAGCGCTCACGCAGAAATTGTCGCTATTAGAGCTGCGGCAAAAAAAATCGATAACCATAGATTGGTGGGTGCTGATCTTTATGTAACTATCGAGCCCTGCTCGATGTGCGCAGGCGCTTTGGTACATGCACGAATAAAACGATTAGTATATGGTGCGAGTGAACCTCGTGCGGGTGCAGTGGATTCGACAATACGCGTATTGGCAAATCCATCTTTAAATCACCATGTAGAGGTCCTTGCTGGTGTAGGTAGTGAGGCCGCTTCAGAGTTAATGTCAAACTTTTTTCGTTTGAGGCGAAAAAAATAGTGAATTATATGGGGGTAGATTAATGTTGCGTTTGCTTGGCGCGCCCGCGCTTTCAGAGTGTAGAATTCAGAAACTCATAGGAGACGTGCAACTTTCAAAAATTGAATCAATTGAAACTCGCTATTATCATTTCTGTGAGCTAGAAGCTGGTCTAGAAGCTGGTCTAGAAGGTATTGAATTTAACACCCTAAAGTCCCTGCTTACCTATGGCCATCATGATGAAGAAACACAAGTGTCGGATGCGGGCCCTAAGAGTGACCTAATTCGATTAGTGGTTCCCCGTCCCGGCACAATCTCTCCTTGGAGTTCAAAGGCAACAGATATCATCAAAACTTGTGGGCTGACAACTGTCATCCGAGTCGAGCGGGGTATCGCCTACTATCTAAAACTAAGTGACGATCTAAGCGCTGATGAAAAAGCGTTGCTAGATACGGTAATTCATGACCGTATGGTTGAAGCCGTGCTTGATGATTTTGACGATGCTGAAAGTCTTTTTCAAGTTGAGTCGCCTCGGCCATTAGTCTCGATAGACATATTAACAAAGGGACGAGAAGCTTTAAGTTTGGCCAATAGCGAGTTAGGACTCGCGCTTGCTCAGGACGAAATAGATTATTTAGTTGAATCCTTTTTAGATCTTGGACGAAATCCGACAGATGTTGAGTTGATGATGTTCGCACAAGCTAATTCAGAGCATTGCCGCCATAAAACATTTCGTGCAAGTTGGACCTTAGATGGCAAGGATCAACCCTATTCTCTGATGGATATGATTCAGAATACTTATCGCGTGACTAATGGTGATGGCGTGCTCAGTGCTTATGAAGATAATGCCTCCGTCATTGCGGGTAATCTGGGAAGTCGATTTTATCCAAACCCAGAAAGTCGCGAGTATCAGTATCACGAAGAAAATATCGACATCTTGATGAAGGTAGAGACGCATAATCACCCTACAGCGATAGCCCCTTTCCCCGGTGCCGCAACAGGTTCTGGTGGTGAAATTCGAGATGAAGGCGCTGTCGGTCGTGGCTCCAAACCCAAAGTAGGCCTATGTGGTTATTCGGTATCTAATCTGCATATCCCAGCATTGCCAGAGCCTTGGGAAATCCCATTTTCTAAGCCCGATAGAATTGTGAGTGCTTTGGATATCATGATTCAAGGTCCCATCGGAGGCGCCGCTTTTAATAATGAGTTTGGGCGACCCAATATAGGTGGATATTTTAGAACATTTGAAATGGAAGTTGATGGCGAAATACGGGGATACCATAAGCCCATCATGATTGCCGGTGGTATGGGAAATATAAAACGAGAACATATAGAACAAAAACCGATAGCAGTAGGCGCAAAATTAATTGTTCTTGGCGGGCCAGCCATGTTGATTGGTCTGGGTGGGGGTGCTGCCTCGTCCATGGCAACCGGCGCCAGTGATGCCGAGTTGGATTTTGCAAGTGTACAAAGGGGCAACCCAGAAATAGAACATCGTTGCCAAGAGGTTATCGATTGTTGTTGGCAGATGGGTTTGGATAACCCCATTCAGTTTATTCATGATGTCGGTGCAGGTGGTCTTTCTAATGCCCTCCCTGAATTAGTAAAAGATGGTGGCGTCGGTGGGGATTTTGAATTAAGAGATATCATCAATGAAGAACCTGGGATGTCTCCTTTAGAAATTTGGTGTTGTGAGGCACAAGAGCGCTATGTACTTGCGATTGCGGAAAAAGACCTGGTTTGGTTCGATAAACTTTGCCAGAGAGAAAGATGCCCCTATGCCGTCGTTGGTACGGCGGTATCGTCAGATCACTTGTTGGTCAAGGATACTTTGTTAAAGGCAAACCCTGTTGATTTACCGATGTCAGTGTTGTTCGGCAAAGCACCTAAAATGCACAAGGACGCCGTAACCCAAGAGCCCACCAAACATGCTATCCATCATTCCCTTGATTTAGCCGAGGCTATTCATCGTGTTATTGGTCACCCAACTGTTGCGAGTAAAAATTTCCTTATCACCATTGGTGATAGAACCGTGGGTGGTTTGGTTGCGCGAGATCAACTTATTGGCCCATGGCAAGTTCCCGTCTCCGACGTGGCTGTATCGGCTAACGGATACATAGGTGTGATGGGCGAGGCGATGTCTATGGGTGAGCGCACGCCAATCGCGTTGTTGGATAGTGCGGCATCTGGAAAAATGGCGGTGGGTGAGGCGATTACTAATATTGCGGCTGCCAAAATAACGCAGTTATCTGATATCAAGCTCTCGGCAAACTGGATGGCCGCAGTGGGTCATTCTGGTGAAGATGCCAATCTATATAATACTGTGGCGGCGGTGGGTTTGGAGCTCTGTCCTGAATTAGGGATTTGCATTCCTGTTGGTAAAGATTCCATGTCTATGAAAACGACATGGGAGGAGGACGCTAAAAACAAAACTGTTACCTCACCTTTGTCTTTAGTTATCTCTGCATTCGCGCCTGTTTCCGATGTACGTGATACGCTCACTCCCCAGCTTCAGTTGTCTACCAAAGAGCAGCTATCTCAAGACACAGTTTTGCTCTTGATAGATTTAGGCCAGCAAAGATTGGGGGCTTCAATTTATGCCCAATGTCTTAGCCAGTTAGGGGACGCGGTTCCCAATGTTGATTCGGCTGAATCCCTAAAAGGATTTTTTCATCTTATGCAAGATGAAGAAACTCGCTCACGTATCTTGGCCTACCATGATCGATCAGATGGTGGTGTGCTGGCTACATTG
This sequence comes from Flavobacterium sp., assembly GCA_047616645.1. Lineage (GTDB taxonomy): Bacteria > Pseudomonadota > Gammaproteobacteria > Pseudomonadales > Azotimanducaceae > JAHRVQ01. The sequence continues at coordinate 5,911 of JBLHIH010000169.1, forward strand.
ATTGAAATGGCATTCTCGTCTCGTTGTGGAATGCATATAGACATCCAAGGTGATGACTTGCTCGCCTCATTGTTTAATGAAGAGTTAGGGGCAGTTATTCAGGTTAAAGCCCTTGATGTAGATTTATTCTCTAAGAAGTTTTCTGACTTAGGTATTAAGTGTCACAAAATTGGAATGCCAACAAGCACTCAGGAAATAGTCATTCGGCACCAAGAAAAGGAAGTCTACCGTGCGACGAGAGCAGCGCTTCAACAAAGATGGAGTGAAACAAGTTACAACATACAAAAACTCAGAGATAACCCAGAAGGGGCAGACAAGGAGTTTACTCGGCTGAGTGATGATGAAGATCTTGGGCTGTCTGCGAACTTAAGTTTTGATATTAACGAAGATGTCGCCGCGCCTTTTATCAATACTGGCGCGAGACCTCAAGTTGCCATCTTGAGGGAGCAAGGTGTCAACAGCCAATCAGAGATGGCAGCCGTATTTTATGAGGCAGGTTTTACGCCCATTGATGTACATATGACGGAGCTCTTAAGTGGCGAGGTTAATTTGGATCGCTTTAAGGGGTTGATTGCCTGTGGCGGATTTTCCTACGGGGATGTATTAGGGGCGGGAGAAGGTTGGGCGAAATCAATTTTGTTCCATAAACAGACCAAACAATCTTTTCAGCACTTTTTTAATCGCACAGATACTTTTGGTTTAGGTGTGTGTAACGGTTGTCAGATGATGACAAGTTTAAAAACATTAATTCCGGGTGCGGAAAACTGGCCAAAATTTATCGGCAATCAATCTGAGCAGTTCGAAGCTAGGTTCTCTCTTGTGCAAATCCAAAAAAGCCCTTCATTATTTTTTGAAGGAATGGCGGGCTCTCATATGCCAATTGCGGTATCTCACGGTGAGGGTAAAGCGGATTTAAGTCGCGATGCTGCACTAAGCCTTTTAGATAGTGGGCAAGTAGCAGTCCGATTTGTGGATCATCAAATTGAGTACGCTGAGGACTACCCAATGAATCCAAACGGGTCTCCATTAGGCATTACTGGTTTATCAAATATGGATGGTCGTTTTACAGTGATGATGCCTCATCCTGAACGTGTATTTAGAACCCTACAAAATTCCTGGCACCCAGATGATTGGCAGGAATTTAGTCCTTGGATGAGGATGTTTAGAAATGCACGCGCTTGGGTTAACTAATAATCTCAAGCGCGTATTCTTGACGTAATACTTAAGCGTAAGTGCTTAAGTGCAGGGCGTAAAGGGGAGTATTTTGGCACTTGCTTGCTCATTATTCCCCTGCTCTTCTAATGTTGTTGGGGCGGCATTGCTTAGTGACACTTCATCTCCAAAAGCCTCTTGAAACGTAGATCGTAACTCACCTAGTGACGCATGCATCATTTGCGATATTCTAATACAACTGTCCAAGTCGGACTTAGACAGCCTCAATTCCATATCAATTTGAAACTGTAAACCTCTGAGTCTTCGTTGGGTACGACCAGTTGTACTACTTATAAGTGCTTCGTTCGCTTCTTTTTTTATTTGGTCTAATGCTTTTGCATCACTTTGATGTAATTTCACTAATGTCTCAAAATCTGGCAATTCGTATTTCATCTAAGCTCCTAGTGTTTTTTTGTTTTTATTCTTTTGCCTTTATATTGCTATTTAGTTTAACCCTAGGCGTGGTTAAAATTAAAGATTGCATTGCACCCTGCAATGCAAGACCTGTCCCTGAAAATTAAAGGATGTCTTTGCTTGACTATAAGTCATTGAATTTAAAGGTGTTGAATTTGGCGTGCTGAAGATCATAGGAAGTATTTCGCATCACTTTACCTTGGTAATTACGAATGGTTCTATCAAATCTAATTTCAGTTCCTCTCTCCTAGCTTGTATAAAACGATTAAATCGATAGTTAGTTTGATAGTATCCCCC
>JBLHIH010000170.1:0-7823 GCA_047616645.1 Flavobacterium sp.
TCGACCTGAAGCAAATATTGCAAAGCTTATTGCCATATGAACTGAAGCAGCGCTTGAACTCCTTAGCCCCGGAAAGGTTCACCGTCCCCTCGGGTTCGTCCATCAGCATTAACTATCGCGAATCGAGCCCAGTGCTCGCGGTAAAACTGCAAGAGATGTTTGGTAGTGAATCCTCTCCCACCGTGGTCGATGGCAAGGTGCCACTCACCCTCCACCTATTATCACCTGCAGGTAGACCGCTACAAATCACGCAAGATCTTACCGGCTTCTGGCGCACGTCCTATCATGAGGTTAAAAAAGAAATGAAAGGGCGGTATCCCAAGCATCCCTGGCCTGATGATCCATTGATAGCCAACCCAACGCGCAGAACTAAGCACAAAACTTAAGTAGCGTCTTCCTTGTTATCCCAGAAATGCTTGATGTCATTGATAATACGCAGAAGCGATTGGGCGGAATTGCTGGCCCTGCCTTTGCAGCGCTTCAGTCATGGTGTGGTTCAGGCGACTCGGCGCATACTGAACTGTTCAACGGTGCCTAACTCCGCTCCAAGAGACGCTCTGCTCACTTCAATATTTTCATTAAAGTGATGTATCGCACCATCAATAAGGCCTGCTGCCAGATCTGCAAATGAACGCGAAGAACGGTAGATCATTGTCATCCTGCTGTCAGTTTTGATTGTTGTTTCGAATGTTGGGAGTTCAGCATTCGGATAAAGCTTTCGTACCTCAATGTGAATATGGTTTTCAATCGAGTCAAGAAAGTCGAAGGTGCAGGAAACATTTTCAAAGAAAATAGGGTATAGATCATTAAATCGTCCGAACAGGTGTTTGCCGTAGGCCTGAACGAGATCCGGCACAGGTATATCCACAATTTCACTCAATCGTACAACCAGCGTAACCAACTCGGCATGGTCATAGATACCCACCGATGTGTAGGCACCACCTGATGCAAGCTCAGCTTCCACATCAGTCAACATCTGATCAGCGATTTCCAGCGAAAAAACCTCCTCGACCATCTCCAAAAACTCGGAGAACACTATTCCTTTCATGTAGACCTCCCAAAAAAGTACACACCTTGTCTGCTAGAAAACAGGCTTGAATTAAGCGTAGCAGCTATCCGGGGTTGTGCACGTTCACATTGTCATAAACGCTCGCTAGTTCTTAGTCAAAAAGAGACGTATCAGTCGCCAACACGAACTGCGCCGTTTAAAGGCAACACAACCTTAAAAGTTGTTCCTTTTCCGACTTCGCTCTCGACATAGATGTTGCCACCATGCTTTTCTACAATACCGTGTGAAATCGAGAGCCCCAATCCGGTTCCCTCACCCACGCTCTTCGTCGTAAAAAAAGGATTGAACAGTTTAGTCAGGTTCTCCTCATCTATACCTTTGCCGGTATCTGAGATCGAAACAAGTAGATTATCATCATCAATTTCTGTGACCATTTTAATGGTGCCGCGATCTTCGATGGCATGACTCGCATTAATGAGCAAATTCATAAACACCTGATTTAACTCCGCAGCATTACATTTAATGAGTGGGAGTTCCGCAAATTCCTTCACAATCTCAGCTTTGTATTTCAGCTCATTCCAGACAACTTTGAGCGTGTTGTCAAGACAGGCATTAATATCCGCAGGTTTCAACTCGATCTGGTCAACATGAGAAAAGCATTTCAGCTGATGTACAATATCTTTGACTCGTTCGGTACCATCAAGCGATTCTCCTATCAAGGCCTCACAGTCATTTATCACAAAGTCAAAGTCCTCCGCTTTCCGAATAGCCCTGATGTCTTCAATAATCGACTTTACCTTATCGTCGGTGACAGTGGTCAGATGCGAATTTATCGCTTCGTACTTTGAGATCAAGGTCTTGTAAAGCAAAAAATATTCTTTTAGCGATCCGAGATTACTCATGATAAATCCGACAGGATTATTGATCTCATGAGCAACACCGGCAGCAAGCTGACCTAAAGATGCCATTTTTTCAGACTGTATTAGCTGGTTCTTCGTCTCCTCAATTTTTTCTAGGAGCTCAATGTGTTCATCCCTTTCTTTTTGCAGGGCAGCTTCCATTATTTTTCGGGGCGTGATGTCAACCAACGAGCCGATGATTTCAACGGGGGTTCCGTCCGAGTCCTTAATGAGACGTAAGGTATCGTGGAGTCATCGAAATTCGCCATCACTTTTTTGGAATCGATACTCATGAATCTGCTCTCCTGTCTGCCATAGTTTTGGCAGCTCCAAAAAGAAATGGACTCGATCAGCTTCGTAAATATGCTTGAACCAAAAATCTTCATCGTTCAATACATCTTCTACTTTGTAACCAAATTCTTGCTCAATGTTTGCACTGACGGAGGTGATTGTAAAATGACTAGATGCAGCACTCGTGTAAACAATGGACGGCATATTATCAATTAGATATTGAATCCTTGCGTTGGTATTTGTGAGCGCCTCCTTTTCCTTAATCATTTTTCTTTGCGCATTGTTTTTTTCAACCGCAGCGCCTATTTGAAAAGCCGCCACCTCAGAAAATCTGACGTGCTCAAGGTTTTTGTCCCTTGCAGTAATACTAAAAGACTCACACACAGCAACAACTTTGCTTGAAACCATTATCGGCAATGCAAACGCAGAAACTATGCCAAAGGCTTTATACATTTCAGCTCTGGGGTTATTTTTGTCTACGTGCACTTGGTCGACCCATTCTGATTCGTGCGACTGATAAACTCTGCCAGGTAGTCTATCCCCCAGAGAAAACGACATAACTCTTAGCGTTTCACATAATTGCGCTGTTTTTTCGGGATGGGAAGAAGAAAATATGCACGTCGCTTTCAATTGACTCGGATCTTCCTCCACCGGGATATAAACATGGGCATAGAACCAACCCTCCCTTTGGCACTTTGCGTCAACAAATGCCTGTAACATATTTTCAAAGGAAAATTCCGATCCGTTCAATTGTCCCAATTCATATAAAAATTCAAGCTCACCAGCGCGACTCTCTAACTCACCATATTGCGATTCAAGGCGCGTATTAAGCGCATAAAGTTCCCTGGACTTATTGTCCAACAACAACTCAGCTTCCTTTCTAGCCTTTTTCTCGCGCTCATAAGAACGTTTGAAAACCTGCCCAGGTATTTCTTGGCCCTTTACGTCGTCAGCACCATTGTTCATATAGTTGATACCTTAGCTCGCGAGTGTCCATAAACTAACTCCAGCGGGGCTAGGCGCCCCAAGAGACTTTCTTTGTCCGTTCCTTATCGAAACTTACTGCTTGAAATTAAAACCTAACATATCTATAGCTTCGCAAGGTTCAACCAATTCAAGGCCTATTCCAAGCCCTTCAGACTGATATAGATCTTTAGAACGTCAGATTGGTCTGCCTCAAAAGCCCGAATTTTTTCGATCAATTGAGCGCTCATCTCCAATCCACTGGATAGCAGCAACAAACCGCCCGGGGTAATCAGATCTTGTACCAAAATCATTCCTACCCGTAAATTCTTTGAGCTGACGATTGACTCAGCTATATCCATCTCTTGCTTAAAACCGTCTTTTATTACCTGATGAAATGCATTAAACACAACGCCGCCGAAGGACTTTCCCACCTCGGCTTTTAGGCGTTTGATTGACTCGTTTTGGTCATTTACTTGCCATCAGATATTCCAGCCATCAAATTATCAAATGTGTTGGCCATGGAAATAATTCCAGAACCTAGTGGCAGCTGGGTTCGCGCTAGCCCATCGGGATACCCTTTTCCATCGTAGCGTTCGTGGTGTGAACGGATCAAATTAGCGGAATTTTCAAGCAGAGGCAGTGACATTAGAATAGCGGGTCCAACAGTGACATGCTTTTCAAGGCTTTCTTTTTCAAGCTCTGTCAGATCACATTCGAACTTGTTCAATAATTCATCGCTGAGACCAACCTTGCCGATATCATGTAATAAGGCCGCAATATAGATGTCATTCACCTGTTTCTTGCCCAAATTCATCTTTACTGCAACTTCTCTAGATAGGGTTGCTACCCGTCGGCCATGTCCTATCGCTTTTTCTCTCTGAGTTCGACAAGTTGGCTAAATATGAGAATCGTTTGATGAAACGTTTTGCTTATTTGTTCTGTTCTTGCTTCAACAGTTTTCTCGAGATTCTGATTCAGGCTTAGTAGCTCGGCATTTTGGGCGCTCGAGAGTAACAATAACCGATCGCGTTCTTTCTCAATTGTTTTCTTTTCCAGGGCCTGGTGGATGGTCATACGAAGATCATTCTCTTCCCAGGGCTTACTCAGATAGCGGTATATCCTGCCATTGTTCACAGCCGCGATGGTCGACTCGAGATCAGAATATCCTGTCAAGAGGATTCGAATTGTCTCTGGCCACTGACTAGCAACCTTCGTCAGAAATTCTGCGCCATCCATTTCAGGCATCCGCATATCAGACACAACAAGATCTACCATCCTTACCTTCAGAATATCTAGTGCTTCGGCACCACTAATTGCGGTAAGTAGTTCATAAGGGGAAGTGCGGAATAGACGTCGTAATGATGACAAGATACTTTTCTCATCATCGACAAACAGAATGACGTGTTTGGCGTCCTCAATACAATCTAATCCTTCAACTGCATTCTCGGTCATGCTGTTATCCTGGAAAACTTTAAGTGACACTTTGTGTATCGGTAAACGGACGCAGAACCTTAGCAATTTAGCTTGGATCTAGTTTAATCATGCTTAAAGAATAGACTATGTCGAGCTGACCTGCACAGGCATGCGTGAAATGCATGTGACGAAATATTTCGACAACTTAATACGAGACGAGTTTTTCTGGCAATGTATCAAGATGCACAGCAAGCAGGTGATCAACGATCCCTGCTCGCTCTTTCATTGATAGCATGTTTTCATTGTCCTCAGCAAATATGGGTATCGTAATTAAGATACCCATCATTAATGCATTGTTAATGCATTAATGATGCAGTCAGACTAGAAATGCGCTTAGGCATTGCCTGCTTTCTCTATTGCTGCGGCGCGCATCTTTGCTTCGGTTCCATCAAGCCTTGCTTTCATTCCGCGCTTCATTTCCCCAATAATTTTATCTGCATATTCATTTTTTTGGATCTTTTCCCAATAAGCTGCCACTTTTTCTGTGCCAGGAATTGGATTTTCCCCGCCCAATCTTGGCACTGTGCCTTGACACATCCACAAAGCCGGCACCAATGTGCAATCCGCCCGTGTTAGTTTATCGCCGACCGCATAATCACCCTTACCGATATGTTGCTCTAAGGCACCAATACCTCGGTTAACCTGACCTAGCAGTAAATCCAATATCCCTTGATTGGGTGTTTTAGTCATGAGTTGCGATAGCGACATGAAGATATTGTTCATGAGATAGATGTCTGCAATACGAGATACCGTACGTACTTGTGCACGTTCCAGAGGAGTATCACCAACCATGGATTCTTCAGGGTAGATTTCGTCAAGATACTCAGCAATGATCTCTGACTCGGGAATGATAGTGCCCTCAACATCAAGCGCAGGTATTCTGCCAATCGGCGATACTTCCTTGAATTTCCCTGTCAATAATTTCATTGGCGTTTCAAACTTAATATCCGTAATGCCCATGGCATATATTTGCATCCGGATTTTTGCGGAATACGGGCTGAGGTCGCCGGTCATTAATATCACTGTTGCTCTCCATTTCGAATTGAGTAGTTAGTTTCCGTCTAAAAATAGACGAATTTGTCTGAAAATTGCCAAACTATAGATATGTTAGGTAAAGGGAAGTCTCCGGGGGCGCCTAGCCTGACGTTTTTAGTTGGAGAGTCACTAGTTAGCCTAAAACTTGTCCTACACCTTTATCTTATAGGGAAGACGTCGCGCTAACAAATCCAGATGTTGAACCAGCGTCTTCTGCACTACCCCATTCAACTTCGGCACCGATTTCGGGAGATTACCCTCATCGAATGATATTGCTAACCACCTCTTTGAAAACCCTATTGAAATTGAATACCAGTGGCGAAGCAACGATTAGCTTAGGTATATCGTCTGGCTGACGCTAATCGAATTGGTGATTCGAACTTTGTAAGCGCAGTGATGACCCCTCCTCTAGCTCCGCTAGAAAACTTGGCAGATTCCGGTCGGGATTGTTGACCTTAGAAATTACCTTACGCAGACTCTCCAATGCCGCCCTAGCCAAATCACCCATACGAGACACAGAGCGACTAGCCCGCGAAATTAAGGTCTATGTGCATCACGTATCTGCGTGGGCGTAGCATTCGCCCAGCGTCGGAACGACCGTCGAAAATTAGTCGTGTCACTGAAACCCAGCAAACAGGCGATTTCAGAAACAGGTAAGCTTGTACCGATCAGATACTCACTCGCGAGACGGTAGCGAACTTTGTCCAGTAATCGCTGGAACCGGGTGCCCTCCTTGGAGAGATGACGCTGCAGGGTACTTTCACTCATGTGTAATATTTTCGCCATGGACGCACAAGTAGGAAACTCTGATCTGGCTTGCAAGAGCTCATGCAATACTCGCGCACTGACAAGACCTCGATGGCTGTCTTGCGGCAACAAGCGGTCGCACTCACGCTGCAATATATCCTGTGCTAGTGGATTAGCGGTAGATATTGCAATGGCGAGGCTTTCATCATCAAAACTGAGCGCTCGCCTGCCACTATTGAAACTAATCTTTGGGCCAAAGATTTGCGCATACAAGCGCGTATTCAATGGCGCGGCATAATCTAGCTCCAGCCGGAAGCTTGTCCTTGTGTTATCAAAGAGAATATGACGGCTGTTAAGGATGGCTGCATAGAGCAACTCACCATAAAATCGATCCAACTCCGGGGGAAGATGCCCTGCCTGAGCCTGCACCTCCATCCTACCCTGAGTGCTTTTGAGACTAATATGAATGCTCGGCAAAATAACGCGGTTATAACGGACCAATAATCTCAGCGCATCGCCAACGGTGGCACTCGTCATCAAGGCATATCCAAAAATACCTTGGGAGGGCAGGTCAAACTGTGAGCCCACTTTCAGACCCAATTGCGTATCCCCGGAAAGATGCAGTGCATTAGTACATAGCGTATTCAGTTGCGATGCTGTAAAACTGGAATCAGATAGGGCGTCTTGTGAGGATAGGCCTGTATTGTTTAGTAATTGCGCTTTACTAATACCGCGCTTACTGAGTAGCGAAAGCATGATTGATATATAATTTAACTGCATCTTTGACGCTATTTAACCCTGTCATTGAAGGTATATAACCCCATCAACTAGGTGTTTGTCAATTAGTATGCCGCTCGTTATTGACCAGCAACTTTTTAGGAGTGACAAGGTGCCACTATTTCCAGAACCGAAAGGCAAATTACCAGGCTTAGGCCATAGCCATTTGATTGATGCTGCGGCGCCCGTCCAGTCTTTGTTAGCCCTGTCGAAAGAACTCGGTGAAATTTACCGTTTGCAGCTTCCCGGCGGTGATTTGTTGGTGGTCTCGAGCCAGCATCTGGTCGATGAACTTTGCGACGAAAGCCGCTTTGATAAAAAGGTCAGTGGCGCCCTATATAATATTCGTGATATTGCTCTGGATGGCTTGTTTACCGCCAAAACAACTGAGCCCAACTGGCAGAAGGCCCACAATATACTCATGCCGGCTTTCAGTATGGGGTCTATGTCAAACTACTTTCCGATGATGCTCGAGATCGCTGAACAAATGATGACGCGCTGGAGTCAGCTTAATGCCAATGATGAAATAGATGTGCCTGCGGACATGGTCCGGCTAACGCTCGATACAATCGGTTTGTGTGGCTTTGATTATCGCTTCAATTCTTTTAACCGCGAAGAACCACATC
>JBLHIH010000171.1:0-7746 GCA_047616645.1 Flavobacterium sp.
TTGCTTTAGTGACCCTAAATGTTGAGACAACCCTCAATAGCCTTAGTCTTGAAATGATCGAACTGCTTTCTGAACAATTAACTGTTTGGCGTGATGATGAGTCAATTGTCGCGGTCTTTTTTCAAGGCGCCGGTGATCGTGCTTTTTGTGCAGGGGGTGATATTCAGGCCTTATATCGTTCGATGATAGAACATCCAGGTGGCCCTAATCCCTATGCTGATGCCTTTTTTGAGAAAGAATACAAATTAGATTATTTAATCCATACCTATCCAAAGCCGACGATAGCCTGGGCTCATGGCATTATAATGGGTGGTGGTCTTGGCATTATGGGTGCTTGTGATTATCGAATCGGTACCGAACGTACAAGAATCGCAATGCCGGAAATAACCATAGGTTTATTTCCGGATGCGGGTGCGACCTGGTTATTCAGTCGCATGGCAAAATCTTGGGCCTACTTCATCGCCCTTACCGCTTGCACCCTTAACGCCCAAGACGCCCTGAAAGTTAGCCTGATAAATCACCTTTCCCTACATGAGACAAAGGATGCATTTATTAAAACGCTTCTTGCATCAAATTGGTCAGGATCAGCTAGGGACATCGTAATCAGCGGATTGCCCGAAATAACTGAGGCTGACTCCCTGTTTCCCCAGAGTAAACTAGCGCAATATAACGTATTGATTGAAAACTTAATGACGCGTTGTTTCTCGGAGAATAATTTTATTGCATCGTTTGCGAAAGAAATTGCGCTACTACCTAATGATACTTGGCTAGAAAAAGCAGCCCAGTCTTTTCTACATGGATCGCCCACCACCGCACAGATTATTGAGAGACAATTCAGCGAAAGTGAAGGTAAATCATTGAAAGAGATGCTCGAAACCGAGCTCGTTATCGCGGTTCAGTGTGCTCGTCGAAAGGACTTTTCTGAGGGTGTTCGAGCATTATTGATCGAAAAAGACAATAAGCCCGATTGGCGATACAAGACATTGGGGCAGGTGCCTTCAACTTGGATTGATGAGCACTTCACACCACCATGGGACAATAACCCGCTTGAAAACTTAAGTTGACGCTGAGCACTAACGATTAGAATTAACGAAAACGATTTACAAAAATAGTAACTGAAAGAAGGTAGATTACATGCGTAAAAATATTGGATTTATTGGTCTCGGTAATATGGGCGGTCCCATGGCGAATAACTTACTTAAAGCTGGATATTCGGTTAAGGGCTTTGATGTAGTGCCGACAGCCTTAGAAAACTTCGCAACAAATGGTGGGCAGGTTTGTGCGAGTGCAAAGGATGTAACAGTTGATGTCGACGTCTTGATTTCTATGCTTCCTGCATCGCTTCATGTTGAAAACTTGTATTTAGATCCTGGAAACGGAATTCTCAAGCACATTAAACCTCAGACGCTTGTTATAGATTGCAGCACGATTGCACCTGCGAGCACGCGAAAGGTGTCACTTGCGGCTGGTGAATTGGCTATCAATATGATTGATGCCCCCGTTTCTGGCGGTGTCGGGGGCGCAGTTGCCGGCTCATTAACCTTTATTGTCGGTGGCTCTACACCAGCCTTCGAAATCGCCTTGTCAGTCTTACAAGACATGGGTAAGAATATTTTTCATGCCGGTGAAGCCGGTGCAGGGCAGGTGGCCAAAATTTGCAATAATATGTTGTTGTCGATCCTCATGTCTGGAACTGCTGAAGCCCTACAATTAGGCGTAGATAATGGTCTTGATCCCTCAGTATTGTCCGAAATAATGAAAAAAAGCTCTGGGGGAAATTGGGCACTAGAAGTATACAACCCCTACCCAGGTGTGATGGATGGGGTCCCAGCTTCTAATAATTATGAAGGTGGGTTTTTGGTTGACCTGATGATCAAAGATTTAGGCCTCGCGATGGAGGCAGGTCTAGATAAAGGTGCTTCAACCCCACTTGGTTCATTGGCCCGAAACCTCTATATCAATCACGCCAAGAAAGGTAATGGGCGAAAGGATTTTTCCAGTATCCAAGAGCTATACAATATTTAGATTATACAAGAGAAGCAGTTCATGTTGGATGTCCTTGCTGACAGGCATCAAGCGATAGGCAATTTTAATGATTGTGCGCTAGTGAAAGGCTTCAATTGCAGCATTTACTTCTTGCCGCAAGTCGTCATTGCTGGCCAAAACGATGTCTACTTCTATACCCAAGTGTTCATAGGCCTGTATATTTGAACAATCCATACTCGCCAATGGATGATCTGATCCTTCTCTGGCTTGAATATTAGCCACCATGACTACATCCACATAATCTGTTTTTTCTACGCTTCTTGAAAAGGCCAGATGGCCCTGTGGGATTTCGTGCAAATCGAGGGGGAGACCCCACGACTCTAAAATCATGCGGCCAAGCTCTGGGTGCAATTCTTCAATTACAGCATTAATTTTTTCTTCGGCCCAATCGTGATCATCTGCCCAAAGTAGAATGGGAAGTATACCAATTTCATGTACTAAGCCTCCGAGAGTGGCTTGTTCAGGGCTTAGGTTTGTAAAGTGTCGGCACAGAACATGGCTTAGTCCGGCTACTTTTGTAGAGTGCTCCCAGGTTTTTTGCAAGCGTACATCGACTGCCTCAGAAGTCGCCTGAAATAATTGTTCCATGGCAATTCCTATCGCCAGGTTGCTTGTATAATCAACACCCATCCTGCTGATGGCCATTTGTAAATCTTCTACAGAAGTTACCCCCCGCACGAGTGGGCTATTTGCGATTTTGATGATACGCGCTGTTAAAGCAGTATCACAGCTTATGACCTTTGCTATTCTCGTTGCATCAACATTAGGATTACTGGCTACATCGCTTAGTTCTAGCGCAACTTCAGGCATGGTCGGTAAAATCAGATCATCACTCTTTATCGCACTAAGAATTTCATCGCGCACGGTGTATATGGATTGCTGCATTTAGTTCTCTATTCCCTAATAACTAAGTGATCTTTAAGGTATAGCTGATCGCAGCTGAACTTCAAGTGATGAAGTTCAAGTAGGCTTGATTAGCGCTAAGACTAGACTAGTGGATTCAATCTTGTAGAATTCAATCGGACCTATTTTGTAAGAAGCTATTTTGTAAGAACCTACCTTGAAAGAGCAGAGACAAGAAAATGGAATTTAAAGCGCATCACAGATCCTTTCCAGTAAGGGATATCAATACATCCATTCGTTTTTATCGTGAAGTATTATGTTTGGATCAAATTCCGCGCCCAGAAAGCTTTAAGTTTCCTGGCGCTTGGTTCCAAGCAGGATCGGGGCAGGTTCATTTAATACAGTTTAAAGAAGGTGACGATGTAGGTACTCCACCAACTTCTATCAATCCAAGGGGAAGCCATACCGCATTTTCGACTTTGGATTACGAGGAGACTTTGCGCTATTTCAAAGATAAGGGAATCGAAGTTTTTGAGACAAATGTTGATATGGGGCAAATGTGGATAAAAGATCCGGATGGTCACGTACTTGAGTTTATTGCGATTCCTGCTTGATGGGTACAGGCCTTACATTCACATTTTGTTCATCAGATAATTTGAAATCTAAAGATTGCTTGTCTTCATCTTTGTTTTGAATGACAGCCAAAAACCGAGAACCTTGTGCGCTGACTACTTTGCCCACTGATTTTAAGCTTTCGTTAAGGATGTTTTCGCCATTCTTAATTTTTCTGGAAGCTTCCCCTTGATATAATTTTTTCTTCAGTTTCCCACGGAAATGCATACGAGCAACAATTTCTTGTCCCAAGTAACAGCCTTTTTCAAAACTAATTCCCTTGAGATTGTGCAAGTTATACATTTGAGGTAAATATTCGTTTAGAGACAACTCATCAACCCATGCATAACCTGAGTCAATTTCTGACCAAGCCCAAGTCTCCACTTCATCTGAGGTATCAAGTTCTTTTTCTGACCAAACTTCGAATCGATCATTGTCCACACAGATAATGGTGTCATTATTTATGCGTTTGTTTTCAAGTATGGAGGTGGGCCATTGTTCTTCCCGCGTAAAAGTGCCGTAACAATGTTTAGTTTGACTTTCGTTTTCAAGTTTTGCCTTTGAAAACACGATATACTTTTGCAGGAAGTCAATAACCTCCTTTATGAGGCTTGTATTTAGTCGGAGAAGGTAGCCGTCTTCTTGAGCCACAATACGAAAGTTAGCTAGCATTCGACCTTGGATATTGCAAATAGCGCCCAAGCGAGATTGACCTTCGAGGACCTCTTCCAGATCGCAGGTAGTGTATCCTTGTAAAAATTTTTTGGCGTCTTTCCCAGTAATTGAAAGAAAGCCAAAATGATTCAGAGTGATTAACTTTTCCATGTCGGGCATGTTACATGAATTGCATTCTATATAGTGGAATTAATAGCGGGATTAAATTTTGAATGAACTGGAATTGAATCGTTTGAGATGGCGAAGTCGTCGTGGATTACTTGAACTTGACCTGCTGTTACTGCCTTTCTTTGATGAGGAGTTTCACTCCTTGGATGACGCCACGCAGCAGACTTATGTAAGATTGCTCGAAGAAGAAGATCCTGATTTGCTCTCTTGGTTTAGCCGCAAAAGTAACTCAGAAGATCCGAAGATTGATGCCTTAATTCAGTTAATGCTTAAACGCGTCCAGCCGGTAGCGGACTAACTATATGGTTGAGATAAAGGGAGCCCTAAGCGAAAACCTTCACCTTAATTGCCAACCTTCGCGCCTCCACATTGTCGTTTTAGTCTTAACGCATGCATCAACGCTTTATGCTCTGAGCTTGTTATCAAAATATTCTTTTGTGCAAGAACTGGCAATTTATTTGTTGGCAATTATCGTTTGTTTATCCGCCGTCTATTTCTGTCGACTAGCTTATCATCTTCACCCAGAATGCATTGTGGAACTTGAAGCTGTAAAAGAGGGAAGTGAAATTAGTTGGAAAATTGGGTTGAGAAGTGGGGAGACGCGCGCTGTTAAATTAAAAAATAACGTCTTAGTTTGGCCGCGTATTATTGTTTGCCAATTTATCGACAGTGAAAAAACCTATCCCCTCGTGTTATTACCCGATAGTGTAGACAGTCGCTCCCATAGGCACGCAAGAATTTATTTTTCACTTTATGGGGCTAAGCAAAATCGTTAACCAAAGCTTCTAACCAAAGCTTCTAACCAAAGCTTCTAACCAAAGCTTCTAACCAAAGCGGGGCGGAACCAAAATAGTGTCTCGTGCTTGGTTGTTGAGGTCTGGATAGTCTAGTGTGTAGTGCAACCCTCGACTCTCCTTTCTTCTTATCGCTGATTGTATGATAAGTTCTGCAACCGTCATCAGATTTCTGAGCTCTATTAAATCGCTGCTAATTTTGTAGTTACTGTAATATTCTGCTACTTCTTGATCTAGTAAATGTACTCGTCGCCGTGCTCGTTGTAATCTTTTATCCGTTCTTACAATGCCAACATAGTCCCACATAAATCGTCGCAGCTCATCCCAGTTATGTGAAATGATGACGTCTTCATCTGAATTGGTGACTTGAGATTCATCCCAATCTGGAATTTCCCAATGTGCTTGCTGCTGAGGATTTTTCTTAATGTGTTCCGCCGCAGCAAAACCAAAAACCATGCATTCGAGTAATGAATTACTCGCCATTCTGTTTGCGCCGTGTAAACCGGTAAAGCTGGATTCTCCGATGGCATAAAGGTTGGGGATATCTGTCAGGCCAGACAAATCCGTCATTATGCCGCCGCAAGTATAATGAGCAGCGGGCACAATAGGGATGGGTTTTTTGGTGATGTCTATTCCCAAGCTTAAGCATTTTGAGTAAATAGTGGGGAAGTGCTCTTTTATAAATCCTTGATCTTTATGGCTAATATCTAGGAATATGCAGTCGCAACCCAATCTTTTCATTTCGTGATCGATAGCGCGAGCAACGACATCTCGAGGGGCGAGTTCAGCCCTTTCGTGAAATCGATGCATAAATTGAGATCCATCAGGGAGCAAAAGTTTTGCACCTTCTCCTCTTAGGGCTTCTGATATCAAATATGATCGCGCTTCTGGGTGATAAAGACAGGTGGGGTGAAATTGATTAAATTCCATATTCGCCACGCGACATCCTGCACGCCAAGCCATAGCAATACCATCACCTGATGCTGTGTCTGGGTTGCTGGTGTAAAGGTAAACTTTACTTGCGCCTCCGGTTGCCAATACGATGTGTTTAGCGCGATATAACTCTACATGTTGTGTCTTTAGGTTAAGTACATAAGCACCGATACAGGCGTTGCCCTTTTGGCCTATTCTATCCATGGTAATCAGGTCAACAGCAACGGATTGCTCATATATACTAATATTGTCCTGCAGTTGAATTTGTTGTTCTAACTTTGAAGCAATCTCTCGTCCTGTCGCATCGGCTGCGTGTATGACTCTTCTATGACTATGGCCACCTTCTTTTGTTAGATGGAATTCCTTGCTGCCATCTGCCTGGACTTCTATATCAAACTGGACGCCCAAGTTTATCAACCAGGAGACAATTTTGTTGCTCCCAGCGACTGTGAATTTTACAACTTCCTCGTGGCATAGGCCTGCACCTGCCTCCAAAGTATCTTCAATATGAGAATCAAGGCTGTCGTATTCATCTAAAACTGCAGCAACACCGCCTTGAGCGTAGTAAGTTGAGCCTTCACTAACGATATCCTTACAAAGGAGGGCGATTGAAGGTTTTGGGCTGTCTTTTGATAGCTGTAACGCAGTTGTCATGCCCGCAGCACCGCTGCCTATGATCAGCACGTCGACTGTATGTGTAATTGTATGCAATTTGATAACATCGATTCTAGTGTGTGCGTAGAGTACCTAATTTGTCTAGATAAAGGCAGGGTAAACTGGAACCTGTTATGCTGCGCTTCCTCATTTACCGACAGATGGATCCTTATCTTAATATTTATATGAAATTAGTAAAATATATGAAATTAGAAAGAACTATAAGGGTTTTCAGCTGTCTATCTTTGCATACAGAGAATCAACTAAGGAAACGGCACGGCTCTTGGATGTTGATGAACTTTAGTTTATCGACTGCGGTAAGCGCATCCGAATTAGGGAGAGCTGGTGAACCCGCAAAAAGAAACAGATAAACAGCTAGTTGCGCGAGTTCAAAGGGGTGATAAGCGAGCTTATGACCTTTTGGTACTGAAATATCAGCACAAGATTGTTGGGTTAGTCAGTCGCTACCTCAGAGACCAGGACGAGGTCCTTGATGTAACGCAAGAAGCATTTATAAAGGCTTACAGAGCATTGCCTCGCTTTAGAGGCGATAGTGCTTTTTATACTTGGTTATATAGAATTGCCATAAACACGGCTAAGAACCACCTTGTCTCGAAGTCGAGGAGACCTCCGGATACTGATCTTGATATAGACGAAGGAGAGTTTCAGGAAGCGTCCGGCGCATTGAGCCAGATGGAGAACCCTGAAAATAGTCTCGCAACTGAACAATTGAGAGCTGTTGTTTATCAGGCAATTGACGATTTAGCCGAAGATTTGAAGGCTGCAATAACATTAAGAGAATTTGAAGGGCTTAGTTATGAAGAAATTGCAGAAGTGATGGATTGTCCAGTAGGCACTGTCAGGTCAAGGATTTTTAGAGCTAGAGAAGCCATAGAGAAAAAAATTGCCGCCATTGGAACGTATTAGTTGACTTCCAAGTAGTTAATGTCAACATTCTGATTCTATGTGGTAATAAAGATAAGAAGTATTGAAAGATAAGAAGTATTGAAAGATAAGAAGT
>JBLHIH010000172.1:0-7739 GCA_047616645.1 Flavobacterium sp.
ATCGAGGCAGTTACAGTAGCTGGAAACAACACATGGCAGAGATCGAACTTGCTGAATTGCGAGCCCGGGAAAATATCAAACGTGAGGTCAAACACCTCAAAAAAGTTGCACAGCAACGTCGTGAAGGCGCTTTAAGTCGCGAAGTTGACAAACATACGAATGACCCATCAAAGGGCGGCTCCGCGATGCTCAATACCGGGCGTATTGGGCATACTGCAGCAAAACAGATGAAACGTGCGCTGGCAGCAGAGCGCCGAATTGACGGTAAGTTAGAAACCAAGGCTACATTGCTGAAGAATCAGGAAAAAGATCATGTACTCAAAATACAAACAAGCGGGCAACAACGACAAGCACTGTTGATTGCCAACAATATCAGTTTCGCTTATAACCAAACCGATGACTCACCTCTCATTTTTGACAATGTCAGCCTAACAGTTAACGCTGGTGAGCGCATTGCGATAAGCGGGGCTAATGGTTGCGGTAAGTCTACCTTGCTGAGAGTACTGGCGGGAGATCTTGCGCCAATTCAAGGCGTAGTAAAAAAACCAAACTACGTCACAGTGAGTCGAGCCTATCAACATCCCCTCTGGCAAAATGGGAGTTTACATCAACAACTTGTTGAACAGAGCATTGATGAATCGCGATTCAGGCAAACCCTTGGCGCTTTTGGTCTCCAGGGAGAAGTCTTTGATCGACCCTTGGAGACATTCAGCCAAGGTCAACTCAAAAAAGTTGACCTAGCGCGATCCATGCTCACGGATGCAGATTATCTAATTTGGGATGAGCCGATGAATTACATTGATGTATTCTCGCGGGAGCAAATCGAGGTCGCCATTATGGAATCTCTACCTACAATGATATTTGTTGAACACGATCAAACATTTATTGACCGGGTTGCAACGACCGTGATTCAGCTTTAAGCCGCTGTATCTTAAACAGTATCTTAAACAGTATCTTAAATGCTATATTAAATGGCAGTTTTCTGCCACAAGGCTTGCCCCTGTTGGCGAAAAATAAGGCTAGCTACACGACCAAAGCGTGATGACTATTACAGACGGTGGGTAACTTGCGTACCGCTAACATAATCGTGAAGGCAACGTCGGTTTTTACCAAAGATCAATATCTGGTCAAGAATGGGGATGAGTATGAACCAAGGTATCATCGTCAGATAAAGCAATGGGAAAAACAAAGCCCTGATACAGATCAAGCGCCATATTGGAACTTTACCGCCATCAACCGCCAATACAATCGATATCCCCAGCAGCGCTTTGCCAATAGTCTGACCCCTCTGCATCAGTAACCAGGCATTTAAGATCAGATAACTCACAACACCCAATAGCAAAGCTGTGATCACAGGTCGGTGTCCGGCAAAATCTTCGGCATGCTCAAGCACACCCGTCACCCACATGATGAATAATGCTAAAGACGGTACAAGCACCATATCGATCAGCGTCGAAAAAAGTCGCCGTAAAAGCATCAAAAGCTGGGCTTTGGAACTCATGCTCTTGGAACTCATGCTCTTGGAACTCATAACACCGCTCCCGATAGCTGAAATACCAACAGAGCATTACCCCCTTTTTGACCGAATGTGCCATAACCTGATGAAATGATAAGCAGGTCATCAGCCACCATGGGGCCATGGGAATCGAAGCTGCCGCCATTCGTTGGGATATTGTTAACAGCAGAAAATGATTTCCAAGTATCAAATGACCACAATAACTCCCCGTCTGAGGCAGCAAGCACTTCAATAAACCCATCTAGACTACTGGTGAATACAAGCTCAGATGTTGCAGTAATGGCGGCAGAGAGCCCAGCAGCACAGGTTTGCTCTGCGCAGCGCGGCTTACGAACATACTGCCAGGCAATGGCGCCGTTATTCAGATCCAATGCAAATAGCCCAGGTTGCCCATCACCATCACCGGTAAGGGGGCCTGTAAAGACATCACTAATAGGAACGAATAGCATCTCCTTATTTGGGTTTACGGCCATGCCCCAATGAATGCCGCCCAGGGCACCTCCCCGGCCAATACCCATTGTTTGCCAAATGAGTTCGCCAGTATCTGGATCCATCGCATGTACATCACCCGATTTTTGACCGGCTAATAATATGTCCTTACCATTCTTCATTGTGGCAAGAATGGGCGGCGCGCCAAAATCAATATCCGGACCCACAGGCTGAGGGCAGTTCACATGATCTTCTGACACGTTACATGCCAAGTTGTAAGCATCCCCTTTAGTAAACTGGTGAATCCAGCGCGTACTACCATCCTTCGTGTTAACAGCAAAGATTGCATCACTGGTTTCACTTGCGGGTCGGCTATAATTTTGTCCGGTACCAAAATAGAGTGTGGACCTTTTTTTATCTAAGGTCGGTGTACCCCAAACAGGCGCACCTGAGGGCCCATATTCCTCTACGAGTAAAAAATGACTACCTGTCTTATGAGGTAACTCAGGCACTGATCTTATATACCAATTTAGTTCACCGGTTTGGGAATCAAGTGAGGCCATACCGCCGCTTGTGGTACAACATCCATAAAAGGGATTAATAACAAGTGCTATTTCCATGGACGACAGGGGAACATAAACATTCTCATCATCCACCAAAGGCGTACCTGAATACATGGGAACAGGATTATCGCCTGGAGACTCATACCAAAGTTGTTGTCCATCAAGCGCATTCACAGCGACAACGCCATTCATTCGATCGCTAAAATATAAGTTGACTTGATCTTCGATAATGCGATGAACAATAGCAGTTCCAATATCGCCTTTCTCAGAGTACTGCCAACGAACACATCCAGTTTCTCGATCTAAGGCGACCAACTTTTCTCCGTCAGCAATAAACATTGTGTCTTCGGTAACTAAGGGGAAAGATCGCGGCTGGTGGGTGGAGAAACCGTATACCCATTTTAATTTTAGTTGGGATACATTTGCTGCTGACAGGCTCGTCTTAGCTTGACCCTGAAATCGGGTATTGGTTTTCTCAATGCCCCAGCCATCAGAATAAAACGTACTAAGACCCGGTGTCTTTCTGGTATTTTTGCAATCTGCCGCAATAGATTGTTGCGCCAGAAGCGTAAAATTAAGGATCAAAGTAAGGGCGAACAAGGGGGAATTTTTCATATTTGGGCTTCTCGAACACTCCATTTAGACAGCAAACTCTCTTTTTAAAGCAGACTAAAGACCCGCATTAGCCAAGGCCAACAATTCAAAAACATCGATTACCTGCACGACCCAATAAGCACTCCAACCCAGAATAATGGCAAGAGAACAGCTCGCTGAAACAAGATTTAAAGTGTTAGTCTTCATCACTCTCCTTTTAGCCGGTTTAATTTTCTCGTCATCAATCTATGAGAATCCAATCCAGCGACCAGAGGCTGCAACACTGAACCAGATCATAAGATTGGCAATGGCCACCAATCTTATGCTCAATGGGTGAATGGCAATGTTATTTAGGGTATTAAACTCATTAAATGATCGCTCATAAACTTGTCGCCGGATCGTAAATAGAAAGATCAGTCCCATCGAAAACCCAATCATTTTCGCCAGAAAAAACGAATTGTAGTAAAGCTTGATCGCGACAGCAGACATCATATAGGTGCCAGAAAGAATGATAAGAAGCAGTGCGATTTTGATCAAAAAATGAGTATTGCGAATGACTACTTCTGCAGGTACATCCTTCAACATCAGATTTAGCATGCGCATATCGCCCAACAAAATCATTCCACCCAATAAGGCCATACCACTCAGATGAATCGCCTGCACTATCGCATAGATACCGCCCCATTCCTTTGATATCTCCGCAAGCCACGAAGTATCAATCCATTCAAAGATAAAAAGCAAATCCATCAGGATCTCCAATACATAATTGGAATACCAAACCGCTTATTCAAATGCATCCATTTCATTGACACAACCCGCAGCCCAATACATAAAATACGGCATTTCTCTCGAACAGTCCCACCAATCGTAGGCAATCATTCTTCCTGTAGCAATGACGCCGGTCCAGAGCCCAAGTGATAGACCTGCACCGAGCCTAATCCGTTTAGGCGGCACAGGATCTCTATCCCAGGTTAGCGCTGAGGATTGTGTCATTCTTCTGATAAGTAAGGCATTAATCCCTGCTGATATCAGTAAAACGACCTTAATACGAAACCAAATACTTTGAGTTGAACGCACTGGTATAGCGTAAAAAAGCAAAAATCCAGTAACGATCATCATTGAAAAACCCAAGATCATAGGCTTATCCAGCCTTTTGATCATTACTGAGGCAGGGACATCCTTAAAGGCAAAACCCAATAAACGCAAATCGATAGCAATTAACATACCCAGAAAGAGCATCAATGTAAGAACGTGGGTCGATTCTACCCAGCTATACATATAATATGACTCATGTAGGTCAGTGCTTAACTGATGTGAATCGAGCCACAAGGCAAACTGTAAAAGTAACTCATTTAGCAATGTAGGCGGCATCCCAACTTTATGAAACTCGGTAAATATTACGCTAAAGAATTGCGAGTGTACATCCAGAAGCCAAAAAACGTCAACTAGGCGTCCTCGGTCACTTCCCCTGTAAGTACATGAAAGTAATACCTAACTTATTTATAGTTTTGCGACTTTGAGCAAAAATCACCTATTTACTAACGGGAACTAGTCAGTGAGTATCCAGAAATCAAAAACGTCGATGCGAATAAAGCTATTGTTGATCGTCGCGCCAAGCGCAGCTATGATCTATATCGAACCAATGTAGTCATTAGCGCATTAAGCTGAGATATTGATATGGCTTTAAAATACCTAGTTATCATAAGTGGGCCGATGCTTGCGTGGGCCGAGATCCTCGTGAAAATTACTGCCATTTTATTGTGCTTTCTTCTTGTCACAGGCTGTAACCAACCCGCAGAAGTTAAACCGCTAGCCTTCCAATCAACTGGCGATGTTAAACACATCATGCAATGGGTCTTGGATCCGGCTGCCGACCATCTCTGGGATTCTGCTGGCAGTATCATCACGGAAGCGGGTACGCAAGAATTAGCCCCCACAACAAAAGAGGGATGGCTTGCCGTACAACATAGCGCTGTTGTGGTGGCAGAGACTGCCAATTTGTTATTGATGCCCGGTCGGGCAAAGGATGATGAAGCCTGGCGGGAAATCTCTCTAGGTCTTGCCAGTGCAGGTATGCGAGCCAAAACCGCTGCCGAAGCAGAAGACGCAGATGAATTATTTGAAGCAGGCGCTCAACTCTACCGTGTTTGCAAATCTTGCCACGCGATCTATGTCGAGGGTGAGCAACCTCTTTAATTTTGCTAGGGCGCGAGCACTACCTTGTCGCTTAATACCTGCTTCTCTATTGATCCTTCTCGAAACGTAAGCGTTGCACTATAAAAACCGCTGCTTGTCAGTACAACTGTCACCGCTTCTGAACCGCGGTTTTCCCAGAACCAACCATGGATGCCATTAAAAGGCGCTGTAAAAGTACCATTCTCAAGTTTAGCCTTGCCGACACTATAAGTCTCTGCAAATCCTTCCGGCCCACCCTCTGGTTCGCCATGAAATTCGACGGTCAGTATATTGGTGGCCACCCAGCTAAAAAGAAGGCTACTGCCTTTGTGCAGTTGGTATTTGTATTCAACAGATTCAAAAGGTTGCAGAAGGAATGAAACGCTATCTTCTTGATATTTCGCCTGCTCCATGACCACAGTTTTTGATGCATCGGCTGACAAGCCTTTTAACCCCAATAATTGGCCTGTGCCCAGTGGGTCAATGTCAAATTCAGCGGGCAATATGAGTGTCACTATGATCAAAGCAGCAACCATAAAGGCGATGCCTGTAGCGATCAAAATGTGTCCTTTCTTATCAATAACAGCGTCCATCGTATTCCGTTCTCAATTGGTAGTAAGAAATTAACTTAACTCGACAGGTATCCCGCCATTTGATATCCAGCAAGCATGAACCCTAGCGTCATCAATATGCTATTGCTGACAAATGCCTGGCTTTGAAATTGTGTTAAGCGTCGCCATTGACTGAGAATCACTAGAATAAAAGCCAAGGCGATAGCTTGGCCAATTTCTACTCCAATATTAAAGCTCAGTATGTTGGTGACCAAACCATTATTTGACAAGGAAAACTCCTGCAGCTTGGTCGCAAGCCCCAGTCCATGACATAGCCCGAAAACAAAAACAGCGGCTCGTGCATCCATTTGTTTGCCAAACACCTGCTTAAATCCATCGATATTTTCAAACGCCTTGTATACGACAGACAGGCCTATAACAGCATCAATGAGAAAGGCATTTACATTAATCTCAAGCAGCACACCCAACATCAAAGTAATACTGTGGCCTAGTGTGAAAATTGTTACGAATAGGAGCACATCTTTAAATCGATGTAGAAAAAACAATACTCCGAATAAAAACAATAGGTGGTCGTAGCCCGTCACCATATGTTTGGCACCAAGATACATAAAGGGGACTATCGCAGGACCGTTGATACCTTCAACAAAACGGGCATTGTTTTCGGAAATGTTGTGACCTACAACGACGATCGGAATACACATAAGCAGCATAAAACAACATAGCAGGCGAGAATCATTGAGGAGGCTCGCAGCTATATTAGGCGCTGTACTCAGCACCTTATTCAGTGCTTTCATCTTTTGTCTTTTCTTGTAGTCGGGCACCCCTTAAAATATTAGGTAGGGAGTAATTACCTTCATGACATGCATATTCATATATAGGTCCTTCACTTGAAATCAAGGCAATCTCTCCGTGCCAGCTTTGTGTATAGGCACCGGGATCATCAACAGAGAACTGATAATTAAGTTCATCCGGACCCGCACGCGTAAATCGTTCAGTCACTACAGCATCAGCAGTGAGATAAAACTGGTGCCTGATAGCGGCCCGAAAACTTTGACCAGGATGAAAGTTCGTAGTCTCCACAACCAAGGTATCGCCCTCCCAATGCCCAATAGAATCCCCTAACCAAGGGCGGATATTCTCTGGCAGATGCTCAGTATCCATTCGAATGATTCGCGCATCATGATTCATTTCTACAAGAATCATGACATGTCCCGGAGACTGCACAATTTGATAATTATTGTTATACAAGACCGGTAACATGGGCGGTCCACCGGTTGACCCAAAGCCTACAATACAACGCTCCCCCAGAGGGCGCTGCTCAGGGCCATCGGCGCCAGCGGTAAAAAATTGAAATAACTTGACTCGGGCGCCAATTCGAAAAGGCAGTTTGCCATCTTGAGGCGAAGTTAGTATGGAGCTTCTACTCTCGCCTTTAACACGCATAACCCGCGTACCTGGGTCCATCCAGAAAGTATTGTAACCACCTACATCTTCGCCTGCTTGAGCACCATCGGGCAATTCGTCTATAGACTCATACATACCCGCCATTTCTCTTTCCCATTTTCTGGCCTGCTCTTTTGTGATGACCAAATCTTCAAATTGATCCGGCCGCTCCAGCCCCGTCACCGTTGCGCTGGTCCAGATCCCTTGAAGATCAGGATCACCCTGTGTGGTTCTTGGCAACTTCCAATCTGCGGCAGTTGACTTAGCTGTGAGCAGAACTAAAAAACTCAAACCCAATATCATTGTTGATTTCATTTGGTGTCACCCTGCTGCACTGGCGTTTTTCGCAGATCGCCATATAACAGTTCTTCCACGAACGCTATGCACTTAAATTGCAGGAGCTGTGCATCACGGCCAACCCGCTTATAAATGGGCATGCGTATAGTC
>JBLHIH010000173.1:0-7686 GCA_047616645.1 Flavobacterium sp.
ACATGACAAACCTTGGAAAAAGGAAACTATGGCAATTATTCAAATGGCGACTGAATCTTTTTTATGGTTGATCAAATCAAAGCATATTCCCATCTAAAATATCCTCGACCCTCAATTTATCGACCCTCAATTTATCGACCCTTAATGTCAAGTTGAGTATCGTCAGCGTTCTCTTATTATGTGAATGCATCATACTTTTTCTTAGATCCTGGACCAGGCACGGAGTTTATGTCCGTCTGGGACGATGATTTTTCCATAAGACGTTTTTAGAAGGCCTTTATTGGCGAGCGACTTTAGAATCTGATTAACAGTTTGTCTTGAGCAGCGCATCAGTTGTGCTAGTTTTTCCTGAGGTAATTGAACCTCAAACTTTTCAACTGGTTTGCCCTGCATCGTTGCGGTAATTTCAATCAATCGTGCCAGTCTCTTTTCGTTATCTAAAATGGTCGATTGCTCGGCCCAGTCGAGGAGATGTCGAAAGCTATTTCCTACTTCCTCAATTATTGAGCGATAGGCGATAGGATACCGGTTGATAACCGCGATGACCTTTTCAACGGGAAATGCCAAAAACTGAGAGTGTGCCGCAGCATAAAAATCATGTATGGGAGGGATAGAATCTATACTGGCGAGCCAAGTCGCCCAAGTTCCTGGCCCGATACTGACCATGGTGATTTCTTTACCGTCGATAGAACGTGCACAGAGGTCTATATGGCCCTCAATAACTAATCTCAGATACTGATGCGACTCACCGGACGCCGCCAGTTGTGTATACACTTTGAACTGTTCTGTTCGAGCGACTGAGGCGAGTTCTTTTTGGGCATCCTCAGGAAGCGCTGATGTGACGTTTGCCTTAGCGATTAAAGAGAAAGTGTCCATAAATAGATCCGAAGCGTTGTTTTTTGTTTCTTTTGTTTCTTTTGTTTCTTTTTTTATCAGATTGTCATATATACGACAGTATTAAAAGGTATTCCCTATTACTCTATGCCTAAATTGGTAATTGTTCGTTTAATAAAATACATGACCAAATTAAGGAGAACATGAATGTCTGAGACAACACTAAGTGCATCTTTCGGGGATACCCCACCAGCAATCGCGCCCCAAGGTCAGTTGGCCCACCCCGCAACCATCGCGCATACAAAAAGGCTTGAGCGTAAGTTGTATCAATTCGGTGCTAATGCTTGGTGCATGGTAGGCAATGGCCTATCAAATCAAAGTTTTGTTGAGGGTCCGGAAGGTCTCATCGTCATTGACACGGGAGAATGTGTTGAGGAAATGCAAAGCGCTCTCGATGAAGTTCGAAAATTCACCTCTGCGCCAGTTGTCGCCTGTATCTATACGCATTTTCATTATGTCAATGGCACGACAGCGCTACTTGAGGCGACCAAAGATGGCAAATTAGATATTTATGGCCATAGCGGTATTGTCGCAAATAGACAGCGTTACGGCGGTGAGGTAGGTCCAAGAACCACGCGCGGCCTTGTCCATCAGTTTGGCATCGTATTGCCAACAGAAGGTGAGGATGGTCTAGTGAATGTAGGCTTAGGTAATCATTTTCGAAATGCTGAGCATCACCCCTTTACTGCAGGACATATTCCAGCGACAGAAACTTTCGATACAGAAACTACCATGACGATTGCCGGTCTTGAAGTGCGCTGTACACCAGCGCCTTCAGATGCGAGTGACTCAATCACTATCTGGTTCCCGGAACTAGAGGTATGCATAAACAATATTCTTTGGCCCACACTCTTTAATGTGTTTGCGATCCGAGGCGAAGAATATAGAGATCCACGGATACTATTAACGGGTCTTGATCATCTGGCAACATTGGGCGCAAATTATCTTTTAGGTGCTCACGGTCCGCCACTTACGGGTAAAACAGAAATCGCGGAGTCCGTTTTGGACTATCGAGATTCTATTCAATTTCTTTGGGATCAAACCGTGAGAGGGGCAAATAAGGGCTTGTCCTTGGATGAGTTAACGTCCTTTGTTCAATTACCCGAGCGGTTTGAGAGAACTTACCTTACGCAACAATATTACGGTGTTGTAGAACATCATGTTAAACAAATTCATGCAGGTCTATTTGGTTGGTTTGATGAAGATGCTGGCAATTTATTTCCTATGCCGCCAGTTGAGCGCGCCAAGCGGCTAATTGAAGGTTTCGGTGGACGTCAAACTGTACGAGATTGCGTTAGCGATGCATTGGGTAAAAGCGATTTTCGTTGGGCGATAGAGTTAGCTAACTGGTTGGTAGGGTTTGAACCTGAGCAAGAAGACAAGCAATTACTTGCAGATGCTTTAAGAGGCGTATCCCAAAGGACGACCGCTGCCAACATTCGCAATTGGTGTCTAACAAGGGTGCTTGAGCTTGAAGGTAAGCTAAATTTGGATCGGTTTCGCATTCATAGAATTCGTTTTGATGAGGTAATGGCCAGTTCAGCGGGTACTTATGTTCCTGTTTTACGCGTCTTACTTGACCCAGCTAAAGCGCAGGGATTGGAGGAGGAGCTTTGTTGGCACTTTGACGATGGAACATCATCAGGCTTAAAAGTGAGAGGTCAAGTCGCGATCCCAACCACTGGAGAAGAGGCAAGCTTATCAATCACTTTGAGTCAGCATACTTGGGCGAACCTGCTCGGAGGCAAGAAGTCATTGAGCGAGAGTATTGATGAGGGTTTGATTGTGACGGAGAATGACCTTGAACGCGTTAAAAGATACTTTTCTGTTTTCGATGTGCCCGCTTTTCAGAATTAAGAAAATACGAATGCAATAAACTATAAAGCCACAACTAAGGGCACAACAGATGAGCGATATACCGAATTCCTCCTCCGAGTTTAAAGGAAAAATTGAGAGGCTATATCCAGATTCCACACCTGAGCGCTTAGCACTTTCTCAACCTGCGAAGGGTGCCCCTAATGTATTGTTGATTATGCTTGACGATGTGGGTTTTGGATCCTGTAGTACTTTTGGGGGGCCGATTCCGACACCGGGTGTCGACAAGATTGCCGAAAAAGGATTGAAATATAATCAGTTTCACACCACAGCCTTGTGTTCGCCAACACGTGCTGCATTGTTAACTGGACGTAATCACCACAGTGTTCACATGGGGGGAATCACAGAGATTGCCAATAGTTTTCCTGCCTATGACAGTGCTATTCCCAAAGAATCAGCGACGATTGCAGAAGTACTAAAGCAGAATGGCTATTCAACAGGCTGTTTTGGAAAATGGCACCTAACGCCCTCGTGGGAACAAAGCCCAGCGGGGCCCTTTGATCGCTGGCCAACCGGCATGGGCTTTGAGCGTTTCTACGGCATTATTGGTGCCGAAGCCTCACATTGGGAACCTGCAACCTATGATCAAACAACCCCCGTTGAACCTCACCTTGGTAAAGACAACTATCACTTAACCGAAGATTTGGCTGACAAGGCGATTGAGTGGATGCAAAGACAGCATGTGTCTGCACCTGATAAACCTTTCTTTTGTTATTTCACGCCTGCTGCTGTCCATGCACCACACCATGTAGCGCCGGAATGGATTGAGAAGTTTACAGGCCAATTTGATGACGGTTGGGATGTGATGCGCGAAGAGATATTTAAGCGACAACTTGAGCTTGGTGTAATACCCGTCGGTACAACACTCACGCCTCGACCGGGTGCGGTGCCTTCCTGGGATGAATACCCAGATAAGTATAAGCCTGTTGCCAGTCGTTTGATGGAAGTATTTAGTGGCTTTCTTGCTCATACTGATGCGCAAGTTAAGCGTGTCATTGATGCAGTTGAAGAACTTGGAGAGCTAGATAACACCCTTGTGATCTACCTTACGGGTGATAACGGTGCTTCCGCTGAGGGAACTGTACATGGTGCTTGGAGTGCGCCCTCCTTTCAAAATGGTGTTCACGAAGATCCTGAATGGTTGTTGGAACACATGGATGACTTTGGTACTGATCGATGCGAGAACCATTTTAATGTAGGTTGGGCCTGGGGTTTAGATTCTCCCTTTCAGTGGATGAAACAAGTGGCTTCACATTTTGGGGGTACCAGAAATGCACTGGCGGTATCGTTTCCCAAACATATCGAAGACACAGATTCGCTTAGAAGCCAATTCCATCACGTCATTGATATTGTTCCCACGATTTTGGAAATTGTGGGTATTGAAGCGCCGCAAAAAGTGAATGGAATTGATCAAATGCCAATACATGGAACAAGTATGGCCTATAGCTTCAATGATGCATTGGCAGAAAGTACCCATAAGACCCAGTATTTTGAAATTCTGGGTAATAGAGGCATTTATCACGACGGCTGGATGGCATCATGCTTTCATGGGCGCCTCCCTTGGATTCGTTTTGCCGGATATGACTTTGATGGCCCCCAAGAGGTGTGGGAGCTATACAATATTACGAATGATTTTTCACAGGGAAATGATCTTGCTCTAGAGAACCCCGACAAACTGAGTGAGCTGCGTGCGTTATTTGAAGTCGAAGCGAAGTCAAATCAGGTTTATCCTCTTCGTGATGCTGCTGCCAAAAGAGGGGGTGAGTATTCTGTACCCCATTCAATGGATGGTGTGAATAAAATGACTTACACACGGGCTCACACTCGCATGCCCGAGAGTTCGATTATCAACCTTAAAAATGTTTCTTATAATATTGAAGCGAAAATCAAATTAACTCACGCGCCAAGTTCTGGTGTCCTTGTCTGTCAGGGCGGAAACATGGCAGGGTGGAGTCTCTACTTGAATGAAAAGGGCGCGCCGGTTTTTGTCTATAACTGGTTTGGTCATGAATTTACAACAATCGAATCTTTGAGCGCGCTTGAAATTGGAGAACATACGATTCGAGTTCACTATGAACATGATGGCGGATTTGGTAAAGGCGGTTTGGCGAGTTTGTATATAGATGGTATTATCGTGTCGTCAGAACGGATAGATAAAACTGTTCCTGTCGTATATTCCATGAGTGGTGAGACTTTCGATGTAGGTCGTGACACCGGTTCCCCCGTTGGTAAATACCCTCATGATTTTGAATTTGATGGTGATATTATTGGCGTCACACTTGAGCGTTTGTCTGACAGTGATAAGCTTACTAAAGATGCTGAATCGAAAGGGCGCTTTAAAGCAGGTGTTAGTACTCAGTAATTTTTACTCTGCATCAGGAGAATACCAAATGGGTGAGGACCACGCTCGCTCTTGGATGGTAGGGCTTAGTTCTTCTACATGGCTTTCGCTTAATCGGATAGCGTCGAAGGTAGACCATCTGCAGGTTGGGTTCTGCAAAACTCGCATATAATAGAACGAAGGAATATTGGGATCAAAATGCTTGTCCTCCCAAAGCGACCATAGTTCTTTATTGCCATCGCCTTGGCTGACTTGACAGGTGCTCAGATCAACAAGAGCTTCGCTTGCTGGGCAACGACCGGTATCAGGTTGAGGTTTTCGACCTCCGCCGCAAGCGATATCTTGAACAAGCTCTTTTTGTTCGCCATCTTCAATCCATCCTTTGATCACTTGAATTCGATCAAGGTCGGCATTGTTGGGATCTTTAACTGCCCATACTAACAACTTTAATGGCGTGTTCTTCTCTTGATTCTTTTTGTCAACTTTTAAGGTTCCGCCCATGGGGACCCCTACTTGGTACGCTTTGGTAACAAACAGAGGGTCGTCCTTTAAATCCGCATCGAAATCGAATCCAGCAAAAAATCGAAGTTTAATTCGAGTACCACTTGTGGCGAAAGTCTCCTTCCTAAGTAGTGCATCAAATAATGCATCTCTGGTATTCTCTTCGGCCCAAATCGCAGCGAGACCACCTGGATTGTGGGTCAATGGTGTAGCGGGTCCAAATTTTTTCTTTTTTAAGCGCATAGCGGCACTCGCATCTTTGACACCACTCTTGCCTCTAAAGTCCCATTCTTCGGTGTCGCCGGGAGTGGAGTTATGTGTATCTGTTGAACCAATAAATCCATTTTTTAATGGATTAAATCCGAGTTCATTTTTGAGCGCTAAGCCTAGTTTTAGACCGTCTCTTGCAAAGGATTTTTCTCCAGCGCAGGCAATTGACTCGCCATCTTCACAGGGAGAAAAAAATTGTTCAAAATTACATTCTTCATCAGTTGTCCCTACACCTAATGCACATTCCGAATTACCTTTAGCTTGGTAGATTTCCAGTAATGGTTCGTATTGATTTCTGCGCTTCCAATCTTCCACTTTATAATCTGCGCCATCCTCGTCTTGTTGAGAAAAAGCGCGACCATAATATCGATTTAAATTATGTGGGATGGTAAGAAATTGACAATCACCGGAGCAGGTCTCTTCAAGCATCCGCCATAGCGTGGGTGCTGTACTAGCATCATAAGCACTGACGACAAGTTCTGGCACTTCGTTATTGCGAAAAATAACATTGCGGTGAGTAGAACCACCTTTTGGCCAAGCTGGTGAATATTCATAAGCATTAAAGGTGGTAAACACACCGGGCGCATAAGCGTCGCTTGCGGCAGATTGTGTTCGTTGCCAAGTTGTCTTTCCATGTTTAATGCAAAATTGACCACCCTCACCACAAAAACTATTACGTACAGGGGGGCGGCTGGTGCCTTCTTTTCGTAGCATCAAAAAGGTTGAGAGTGATGGGTCTTCGAATAATGCACAAAATTCAATTTGTTTTGGCGTGATTTGTGGATCAGCACAACCTTCGAATATGCCAAATCCCTCTGCATGATCCGTTACCGCCGCAAAATCAAGTGGAACAGATAACTGTGCTATTTCACCAGATCTTAAATGTAGTTTCTTTCCGCGAGCAAATTGATAAGCCTCTTTCGGACCTAGCTGATTTCCGGAGAGACTTGCATCAAATGACCATGAACTATGCACATGCAGATCTCCATAATAGAGATTATTGATGGGGTTTGGAGGTGCTTGCTGTAGAAGTGAGGCGCCTAGATCCATCTTAGTTGGTGCTAAAATAGACGGTTTGCTAATGGCGCTTTCGTTTTCTGCCGCCACGGTTTCTTGTAACAGTGCGATCGATTCAGGTGTAATTCTTGTTAGCTGGGAATTAAGCTTATTATAGAAAAAAAGCGCCACACAGAGACAGGCGACTATAAAAAGAATACCTATCTTTTTTGCCATGCTACTTATATCCCATTTAAAAATTTAAATAGATCTTATATTCTATCACCTTATTCATTTAATCTTTGTCGATATTCATGTTCGAATTTCTAATAGTATTTAGATTGGATAGAAGCGTTAATAAGAAAGGAGCCGTTAGGAGCCTACGGAGAGCGTAGCTCTGGGTGAAAAAAGCGATATACATAATGAACGGGCAATTTTCGACTCTCACTTCTAAAGATTTTCCTGTAGAATCTCGCTCTTGAATCCGAGCCAAAATGATCTGCGGTAGAACTTAATGACTCAAAAAGTAAGAACACGCGTTGCGCCATCTCCTACAGGAGATCCCCATGTAGGTACTGCCTATATGGCACTATTCTGTCTGGCCTTTGCAAAACAACATGGTGGAGAATTTGTCCTCAGAATTGAAGACACAGACGCAGCAAGATCAACGAAAGAATCAGAGGCTGTTATTTTTGAATCCCTCGCATGGCTAGGCCTTGAGTGGGATGAGGGCCCAGATAAAGGCGGTCCTTATGGCCCGTATCGACAAAGTGAACGTGTTGCCGAAGGTCTTTATAAAAAATATGTAG
>JBLHIH010000174.1:0-7537 GCA_047616645.1 Flavobacterium sp.
GAAACTGGCTAAAGACAAGCCCAATTACAAACGTTTATACGACAGTGCTATGGAGATTGCTGTTCAAGGCCTAACAACCTTGGAAGAAGTCGTGAGAGTTACTGGTCAATTAGAAGGTGATGGGGGGCAGAAAACGAGATTAGAGAAGAAATGCAGAGCAGTGAAACTGAACTCGTGGCTATTGTAAAGAGCGCGTCTGATGAAACAGGTACTCAAGTTGAAACTTCGCCGTGACCACCTTTCAATATACGAGTCGAAATGGCAGTGGCGATATCATTGTTGGCACACTTGAAGGTCATGATGAAGAATATGTCGCGAATGAATTGATTCGTACCGGCTTAATTCCCGTAAAGATCAAGTTAACCCGGCAAAAAAGAAATCATGATTTAAGTAAAATATTTGAAAGTAAAAAAGTTTCTCTGGAAGATCTGATTCTATTTAGTCGTCAAATGTATAGCTTGATGAAAGCGGGTATTCCTATTATTCGAGATTTAGTTGGATTGTCAGAATCGACCTTTAGCCCAGTCTTGCGGAAAACCATAAAGATGATAGTAAAGGACTTAGAATCTGGCCAACCTCTAGCGAGAGCTTTAAGCCAACATAAAAAAATATTTCCTGATATTTATGTCAGCATAATTCATGTTGGAGAGAATAGCGGCCAATTAGACAGCGCTTTTAGTCAACTATTCGCCTATCTTGAGCTTGAGCTTGAGCGTGAAACGCTTAAACGAATAAAATCTGCTACACGATATCCAACATTTGTATTTGTTGCGATGGCTATTGGGTTAACGATCATTAATATTTTTGTTATCCCTGCTTTTTCCGGCGTGTTTGCGAAGTTAGGCGCAGATTTACCTTGGCAGACTCAGGTTCTAATTTCGACTTCAGACTTTTTTGTGTCTTATTGGCATTTGCTAATACTGATAGGTTTGATTGTTTACGCGGGTACAAAATCTTGGTTGGGTACCAGTGAAGGTCGTTACAAGTGGGACAGTTGGAAATTGCACTTGCCCATTCTAGGCTGTTTATTTGAAAGAATTCACCTTGGGCGATTTTGTCGTTCTTTTGCCATGATGATGAAATCTGGTGTTCCTATTATTCAAGGGTTAAATGTAGTCAGTCGGGCATTAGGAAACGAATTTATGGAAAAAAAAGTCATAGAAATACGCTCTAATATAGAAAGAGGAGAAAACTTTCTTCAAGCAGCCGCGTCCACTGCTTTGTTTACACCCCTTGTTCTTCAAATGATTAGTGTTGGAGAGGAAACCGGTGGTGTTGACGAAATGTTGGCAGAAGTAGCGGAATTTTACGAACATGAAGTCGATTACTAACTGAAAGGCTTGGCTGATGCCATAGAACCGATTTTGATCATTGGAATCGGCATGATGGTATTAGTACTCGCTTTAGGTGTCTTTTTACCACTCTGGGATCTGTCGGCTGCTGCATCTCGTTAGTAAGTAAATCCCATTAGCTTTATAATGGAAGTAGAGGAGTTTTCCAAATTCGATGCGATTCTTTTCTATTAAAGCCGCTAAACTCAGTACCCAATTTCAATCTATTGACTAGACTTAAGATGATAGAACAAATTAATAGTTTTTTTGGGAGTTAAGAATGAGAAAACAATCGGGTTTTACAATAATAGAATTAGTCGTTGTCATTCTATTGTTAGGTATCATGGCAGCAACGGCATTGCCTCGGTTTATGGATGTGACAGATGAGGCTCATGCTTCCGTTGTCCAAGGTGTGGGTAGTGGATTGCAATCAGGTATGGCTCTATATCATGGTCAGTGGGTAGCGGAAGGGCAACCAGTTGAAAGTGTTGCTATTACAGCTTACGGGAGTTTAAGAACAAATGCAGAAGGTTATCCCTATGGCACAACGGATCAAACCGCAAATGGTCATGATGCCTTTGTTTCTGCGGATTGTTCAGCCGTTTTTTCAAATATTTTGCAGGCGGGAGCGCCAAGTATTGGATCTGTGGCTGCCCTTGCTGCGGTAGTTGATGAAACCAATGATTTCACAACGCATACTAGTGGTGATGATTGCATTTATTATTACACTGCTGCTGGTTCTTTGACGGCGACTACGATACCGACGTTAAGTTATGACACTGAAACCGGAACTGTCACGGCAGGAATGTAACTCCTACCTTAAGCGAATGATGATTAGGCGACCCAATTCTAGGTCTAGTGGTTTTACCTTCATCGAATTGATTGCAGGAATTGTATTGGTTGCCATAATCTCCTCTGCTGTTTCTTCACGGTGGTTTTTTGATGAATCCTACCGTGTGAATAGCGCGGCCTCGCAACTAGTGTCAGTTTCGCGTCTTGCGCAGAAAATATCCCTCAGTCACGGAGGTGTTGATATCCATCTCGTCATCTCTCAATTGGTTGATGGATGGCAATACCGGATTCTTGAAGATGACGCCGGTACTATCACAACGCTTCATCAATTTAACATTGATGCTGAGAATGTAAACGTAAGTGTGACAGCGGGTATTGGACCTTCATCACTGGCCACCGGCACCGACTTAGATGTGGAATTTGATGGGTTGGGCAATGTATCAGATATATTTGTGGGTGCAACGCAAGGGGCTGTGGCCAATGGAATTGCAATCTTATTGTCTGACAGTATTCACTTCCCAATCTGTATTTCACCCTTGGGGTTTGCGCATGTCGGAGACTGTATATAGACTTTAAGGTGTAAGCGCATACAATAAATGTCTTGGCGTGACGCTTGTTGAACTTATCGTCACAATAGTCATCATATCCATCTCACTGGTCAGTCTCGCACTGACAGTTTCATTTTCGGCGAGTCATAGTGCAGACTCAATGGTTCAAGTTAAGCTAGTTGAACTCGCTCAGGCCTACACCGAAGAAATACTCACTAAACGTTTTGACGAAAATTCCCCATCCGGCGGCATTCCCGCATGTTATCCCGCTGGCACTATCTGTGGTGTTCTAGGAGTAGAAGGTGAAACGCGATCCACCTTTGATGACGTTGACGATTACGATGGTCTCGATGAAAGTCCACCTCTAGATTCCCTTGGTAATACCAGACCAAACTATATTGGCTATCGAGTTCAAGTGTCAGTTTCTTATATGGACGCAGCTCAAATCACGGCACACGGTCTTGATACAGATAGTGATGCAAAGTTTGTCGAATTGTCGATATCACCTCCTTCCGGAGCAACTGTAGAATTTGCTTTTTATAAAGGAAACTTCTAGTGAGCCGTGTTGCGCAAGGATTTACCATGATAGAGCTGATCATGGTGATCGTTTTGATGAGCATTATTTCCCTCGCCAGCATTGAAATTATTAACTTTACCGTTCAAGCCTATGATAAAACCTTAGGCAGGCAAACCTTGGGGAACTCAGCTAGGGTTGCAATGGATAGAATTTCAAGAGAGCTGCGATCAGCCTTACCCAATAGTGCAAGGGTTTCCGGAAATTGTTTGGAATTTATCCCCATTAATGCGGCAGGTTCTTATATTGATTTGCCGGTTGAAGCAGGCGCAGCTACTTTTCAAGCGATCCCCTTTAATGCTGGCCAAGAGTCTGCAACCGGCCGTACGGCTGTCTATCCTGTTGATACCCGTGTTTACAACCTTTCTAGTAATATATTGTCTGGCGCGTCGACTCTAGGCTTACCTGATGTCAATAATGAAATCCAAGTGACACTAGTGGCGAGTCATCAGTTCCCTAATCATAGTCCCAGTTCAAGGTTTTTTTTGGTCGCCGAGCCTGTTAGCTTTTGTATAGATGGAGAAAATTTGTTTCGCTATGAAAATTATGAATTTAACAGCAGCCAGCCGTCAGTTGGTGGTTTACCGAGTGCTTTGCCAGATAGAGCGGTATTAGTACAAAACGTAGATAGCTCCATTACGCCTTTTACGGTGATAGATCAAAGCCTGCAAAGAAATGCAATCGTCGCGATCGACTTGATATTTTCTCATGATAGCGAAATGGTTCGAATCGCCCACGAAGTGCAGTTACGTAATGTTCATTAATCGCGGGCAGCAAAAGGGTATGGGTTTGGTAGGGGCAATTTTTTGTCATTGTCATTGTTGGTCTCTTGTCTGTCGCCATGTCTCAAATGGTTGTAATAGATTCAGAAACTCAAAGTTATGAGGTCTTGCCCCTCAAGGTATTTCAGGCAGCTGAAAGTGGTGCACAACTAGGCGTTAACCGAATTCTTGCTCCCAGTGGCGGTGGTAGTTGTGCTACATGTACATTTACCTATGCTGATCCTGCAATGAAAAGTTGCCAAGCAGTTGTTTCTTGCACACCCCTGGTGGTATCGAGCGAAACCTTCTATACCGTTACATCTGAGGCCCAATGTCAGGCTGGCGCTTATGTTACCGAACGATCAATTCAGGTAAGAGTTCGTCAGTAATTCCATTGGGTAGTGATGGATTGTCGTGTAGGTAAAACTTGCTGATTAAATGGACAATAGGACTTATGTCTCAAGATTTATATCAAGATTCATATTAAGATCGTGAATCTTACGCGTTAGCGTATTCCTGCCCCAACCCAGTAAAATTGCGGCATCGTTCTTTCTACCGCCGGTTTGTTTTAAAGCAGCTGAAATGAGTATTCGTTCGAATTGGGGCATAGCCGTGTTGAGTAAGCCAGGGTTGTCCGGGCTGATCATAGATAGTTCTCGTTCGGCCCAAGTTCTTAGTGGGTTTTCCCAGTTTTCAGTATTACTGGTGAGATTTGTCTCGCCCAATAGTTCGGGTGGTAAATCGTCGATGGTCACTTCCTTGCCCGGAGCCATAACAATAATCCATCTGCAAAAATTTTCCAATTGCCTGACATTTCCAGGCCACGGCAGGTTAGTAATAAAAGCCATTGCTTTTTTCGTCAATCGCTTTTCACTCTCGTTGAGCTCCTTAGCTGCACTGCTAAGAAAGTGCTCCGCCAATACAGGTATATCTTCTCTTCTTTCGCTTAAAGCTGGGAGGTGAACGCGGATAACATTGAGTCTATGAAAGAGATCCTCTCTAAACTTTCCTTCAGATACGAGGGTTTCCAAATTTTGATGAGTTGCAGCAATAATTCGAACATCTGCTTTTAAAGGTTCGGCGGCACCAACACGGTAGTATTCCCCATCCGATAATACCCGTAGAAGGCGTGTTTGCGTTTCTGATGGCATGTCCCCAATTTCATCCAAAAAAAGAGTTCCTCTATCTGCTTGCTCAAATCTCCCTTTTCTCGGTTGGTTAGCGCCGGTGAATGCGCCTCTCTCATGTCCAAAAAGCTCTGATTCTACGAGGTCATGTGGAATTGCAGCCATATTAAGGGCGATAAATGTCTGATTTGCTCTGGGACTATGTTTGTGAAGTGCCTTGGCGACAAGTTCTTTGCCAGTGCCAGACTGCCCATTTATCAAGACGGAAACACTAGACTTAGATAACCTGCCGATAGCTCTAAATACTTCCTGCATTGCTGGCGCTTTGCCGATGATTTCTGATTCTGGTGTACTAGGCAAGGGTGGGCTTATCTGCCCGCTCTGCATATTGTGTTCGATTGCTCTCTGAACAATTGATACAGCCTCGTCAACTTCAAATGGTTTAGGAATGTACTCAAAAGCCCCGCCTTGAATGGAGGCCACTGCACTACTTAGATCTGAATGAGCCGTCATGATGATGACCGGAATATCTGGGTATGCTTGTTTGATTTTCTCCAATAAACTCAGCCCATCGATACCCGGCATACGAATATCTGAAATAATAGCATCAGGGTTTTCGCTTTTTAACCTTGTAAGAAGAGACTGACCATTTTCGAAGCAAGTGACTTGGATACCTGCTTTGGAAAGTGCTTTTTCCAAAACCCATCGTATAGAACGCTCATCGTCGACTACCCATACTTTTGCAGTAGGATTCATTTCAAAGTCTCCAGTGGTGTAATGACGGAAAAACTAGTTTCACCTGGGTGACTTTCCACTTCGATTAGCCCTTTGTGTTGATGAATTATCGCCTGAGCAAAAGATAAACCCAGTCCTGTCCCATCCGGTCTGCCACTGATCATTGGATAAAACAGATGCTCCTTCAGTCCATCTGGAATTCCTGGACCGTTATCAATGATGTCAACCTTGATGACAAGGCGATGTTTTTGGTGACCAATTGTAAATTGACGTTCAATTCTTGAGGTGAATTGCAGCCTTGGTTCATTCGTCTGTTCAAGACTTTGCATCGCATTGCGTGCAATATTGAGAAAAACTTGGACCATAAGCTCTTTATCAATATAGAGGTCTGGAATGCTCGGATCATAATCCCGTATTACCTTGATAGGCGGATTGGATTCCAATTCAATGAGCTTACGGACCCGTTCTAGAATTTCGTGAATATTGACTGAGGCTGGCTGTGGTAATGAAATAGGTCCTAAGAGTCTGTTGACTAAGGAAGTCAGCCTATCGGTTTCGTCAATAATTATGTCGGTATAAGGCTTTAGGTCCGCGCTGTTTAGTTCTTTCTCAAGTAACTGAGCAGAGCCTTTGATACCTCCCAGCGGGTTTTTTATCTCATGAGCGAGCCCACGAATCATTTGTCGCGTGACTTCATTTTGTGCTGTGATTGATTCTTCACGATCAATTTTTAGGTAACGATCTAAGGGGTAGAGCTCCAATAATAATCGTGGCGGATGTTCGAGAGGTGTTATCGCATAGTCGCAGGTAATTGTATGTCCTATGATGAGGTCCAATTTTACTTTGCGCCGAGTATATGGCTGACCGTTTGATAAGGCTTCTTGCAAGGATGCACATAACTCATCACTGTTTAAGAGGAGATCTTTAATATGATGATCTTTTGCTCGTTTGCCTGAAACTTCTAATAGCATTTCGGCCGATTGATTAATTAAGATTATCGCGAGCTTGGCATCCAAACAGATAACTGCGATGTTGAGGTTATTAAGGAGCACCTCTGATACCGTGTCTACATTTAGCCTCGTACCATTCATGACTTTGGTGACCACTTTATTTTCAATTTCTACATTACAGGAAGCATCTTGCATAATGCCGTAGTACAAGCCATGCAAGAAGCAAACCATCTTGAGATCATGTCAATAAGCGCATAAACATAGACAGTTATGGACGCGACCTCAGGTTATTACAGAGAGTGTAATTGACTTTTTGTTAGTTTGCACCATTATGGTGCGATTTATGGTAGGGATTTCGTTGGATATTGATGGAACTTGAAAAAACGGGGGGTGCTAGTCTCCTCGGCTTTGCTTGGCGCTTACTCTTGGGTTAATCAGGATAGAATATCTCAGAATCGTGGTATTTATAATGCTGCTGCTCTTAATGACGGTGCGGGTTTTCTCGTCAACAATATTGAGCAGGATACTATGAGTGCCTCTATCAACATTATCTAATTCAAAACGAGTGGAATCTTGTGTTGATTGTTCAAGGTTTCCATCCAGAATGAGTTGAACGCTATGGCCCGATTGTAGCGGTGGCTTCACGGTAAAAGAAACGGTCAATGCGCCATTATTGCTGCGGATGGCTTCGTCAATTTTAGGACTCGTAATAGTAATAG
>JBLHIH010000175.1:0-7412 GCA_047616645.1 Flavobacterium sp.
TAGGCGTTTAATATCCGTGCGAGCAGGGCAGTCGATTAATGTAAGAATGATGGTCAACGATAGAGTCTGTGCATTTAATACGACAATTGTCCACTTGTACCGACTACCCTATCCACATATGCACATTGAATATCCTAATGAATTGGAGACCAATTATGTCAGGAAATCTGTACGCGTAGAGGCTCGGGTGAATGGTAATGTGGTCAATAATGCCATTGGTGATAGAGCAAAGGAGATTAATTGCCATTTAGTGGACATTAGTGAAAGTGGAGCGCATATGGTTACTCCTATCCGCATTGGCAAAAGTGGGGATGAAATTACTTTGACATTACAGCTTACGATCGCGGATATTACGAGAACGGTAGAAGTGCCATCGATACTTAAAGGTCGACTTAAAGTGATGAAAGTGATGAAAGAGAGGTTCACTATGGTGTTGAATTCCTACCATTGCGGAATATCGAAAGGATAGAGTTGATCGCCTTTGTTTATTCAAGACTATCGATACTCTCTTGACCACGCCGCAGTTAGCATAAGGTTAGCAAGTGGCTTGATGAGGAATGACTTAAGCTGACTCGGTTTTTACTTGTAAACCATGAAGAAAATTTCTAAGCACTTGATCCTGACATTTTTTATAGTGTTTGTGGGTAGGCTTACGAAAGAAAGCGCTGAGTTCGGCTTTTCCTAGATTAAAGTCCACCAGGGACAATATTGCTATTATATCTTCAGATTGTAAGTTGAGAGCGATCTTCAGTTTCATCAAAATGATATTGTTCGTGAGTCGTTTTTCTGGCCTTACCTGCTTATCTCTCTTTCCCCTTTTATCATTTATTAGTCCATTAAGAAAAATGGCTAGCTCTTTATCGATGCAAGATTTGTGCTGAGGGTGCTCTTCTTTTTTTAACCAGTTACTCACTTCCGCGCGAGTGACTGTATGATCTGCTAGGCGAAAGAGTTCAATCATCTTTCCATCAGAAAAATCAAAGGTGTACCTGAGTCGGCGTAATATATCGTTATTGTTCAAGCCCTAGCTCCTCAAGGATTTCGCTGGTGATCGATGTTTTATTATGGGTAAATATGGGCATATTTCCTTCAACCAGAATTGCCGAAAATAAGTAATTTCATATGACTGCTTGTGAGCTATTGTTTTAAAGGCTATTAATTTAAAGGCTGCGGCCTTCCTATTTGATTCTCTGCCGGTGTGTGCGATACCTAGTATATCAGGATATTCATCCTTCACCTTTTTAATAATCTTGGTAGACAATATTCTTCTTGTCGCTATTAGCTAGTTTCCGTCCAGAAATAGTCAAATTTGGCTGAATGTTGCGAAACCAAGAATATGTTAGGTAATAATTTCAAGCGCTTATGAGGGAAGTAGCCCCGACGTTTTTGATTTCTGGACGGACACTAGCTAGTTCCCGTCCATAAATAGGTGCAATTGGCTGAAAGCTGCAAAACAGAATATATGTTAGGTAATACTTTCAATCAGTAAGTTTCGATAAGGAACTTACAAGGGAATACCTAGAGGTATTTACAGAAAATAAAAGTAGATTATTGCCATTGCCACAAATCTTACAGCATGAAAGCCACAGTCTATCATCAAGTGAATCCAACTTAGCTTGGCAAATTGATAGTTGATGGCCATAGCGCTAGCTGTTAATCCGATACTAACCATTAGAGCCGAGCTAATGGCTTTGCCTAGATCAATATTGCTACCTAATAATAGCGCAAATGCCATTGCCGAAATAATGGTAAAGATAAAAGTGAGGCCGTAGACCTTGGCTGGATTGTCTAAAAAACTATGTAAATCCACCCCCGATGCCTTGCACTAATAGGGTAGAAATAACAGAGGAGAGTACCAGATCGCCCCGGTGATAAAGTTTGCGATACTGGCACAAAGAATTACTAGGATGTTTAAATCAAAAATCATACTAGAGCACCATAAGATATTTGTAATATTACCAGCGCTTTAGTCTTAGTCAATTCAGTAATGGTTCTATTGTTCAGATTTAGGTGCAATGGGGTTTAGTGCTTTACACGCTTGCTTCAGGAGGTGAGCGGCGGCATCAGAATTGATTTTACTGATGTTTTTAAGAATACAGTTTGCTGCCTCCGAAGACATCGGCTTTTGATGATGAGGTGGGCGAATAGAATCTGTGAAAGCCACCGCATGTGCGATCCCTTTTTCGCTGGTTATTTTATGAAAACCTTTAGGCATGACAGCGCCATTTTTGTTAACAATGACTCCCTGATCATTATCAACGGTAACGTAGACTTCTGTATTTTCATGTTCGATATTTTCGAGCTCTGTGTTCTCTTGGTCCAAGTGTTCTGATTCGACCCATTCTAATACTGTAGTCAGATGATGCTCATCTGCATCATCTTTTGTCTTTACGCCTTTTGTTTTTATGAGCGTGCGCTTTTCCATCATTTTTTTCTGAGGATTGTCTGCTGACACAGTCATGGGTAGGTAAAAGGATAAGCTAATCATTAAGCTGATGAACATTCTCATTGTGTTTCTCTCTTCTTATCTGGATGTATTGAGTGAATCAGAATCGTATCTTCTGGGGTTTAAGATGTTTTAAGAGATAAAAGTATTGTTTACGGCTTAGTTATCGAAGTTAAATGCTTTGCAAACAGAAATAAATCGATTGGCCCCCATGG
The DNA here is from genome assembly GCA_047616645.1 of Flavobacterium sp. GTDB lineage: Bacteria > Pseudomonadota > Gammaproteobacteria > Pseudomonadales > Azotimanducaceae > JAHRVQ01. The sequence goes on from JBLHIH010000175.1 coordinate 2,662, forward strand.
ATAGATGTTTACCTTTTCTGTGATACAAGCCAAATTGCAGAGGAATTCTGCCAAAATCGACCATATCAAGTGGCACTAAATCTTTGCATCTCTCGTCATAGTCAACTATACGTTGATCGAGAAAGCTCATGCCCAATCCTTGGACGACAAGACTGATGCGGAGCTCAGTATCATTAATCTCCCATATTGTCCCAAAGGAATGACGTAGCTTATCAAGTGCAGGCCGCAGATCTTGGTCTTCAAGGTGGGAGACGATTAGGGGTACTTTTTGTAGTATAGATTCAGGCTTCGACAATAGCGCTGCAAGATCTGGATAATTTTTACTAATCATCAGTATCCGATGATCTTGATAGAGTGGAATAGTTTCAAAGTGAGGGGGCATTTCCCGTTGAAAGGGACCAAATCCGATTTCCCATAAATCAGTTCCGATAGCTGTGATGATTTGTCGGCTTGGCATGACGTTGACTTTCAACTTTGTGAGAGGACTGTCCTGGCAATAAATACTCATCAATTTCTGCGTGAAGAGAATGTTAACACTGCCATTTAACGCTAATAACAATGTAGAAAGTATTCCATTTTTGATGTTATGGATGTCATCCAACACTGCTTGTTCGCTACTAAGCGTTACCTCGGCATAGTTAAGTAATCGAATGCCTGCCTCGGTTAATTTTAGAGGGTTACGTTCAAGGAGCAACGTATCGAGTTTGTGCTCTAGATTGGCAATGGTTTGACTAACCGCTGACTGGGTGACGAAAAGCGTATCTGCCGCTTTTTTAAAACCATTTTGATCATAAACAGCCTTAAAAACCCTAATGTCATTTAAGTCTATATGGATTGGCACCTTGTGACCCCTTTATGAAATCGTCTAGAGTTTTTCTGCATCATTGTAGAATGCACTAAGTGCGGTCAATAGATAACCAGTATCTTCGCTACCTGCCAATTCTCGAATGGAGTGCATACCAAATGTGGGTACACCAATGTCCAGTGTTCTAATACCAATTTCTTTGGCGGTGAGGGGACCTATTGTGCTGCCGCATGCCATATCGCTCCTGACGACAAAGGACTGGGTTGGAACGTTTTCTTTTCCACATAGATGCTTGAAGTAAGCTGTTGTTTCACTGTTGGTTGCATAGCGTTGATTTGCATTAATTTTGATGACAGGTCCTTTATTGAGAAGTGGACCATGATTTGAGTCGTGTTTGTCTGGATAATTGGGATGTATGCCATGAGCATTATCGGCCGAGATCATCATCGATCTTGAAATACTACGGTATCGTTTTTCATTGTCTGGGATAAGTCGTTCTAGAATACTTTTAAGAAGTGGGCCTTGAGCGCCTTCGGCTGAAGTACTACCCACTTCCTCGTGATCATTACAGACCAGTAATGTACTGAGGGTATCCCCAGCATTCAATAAGGCAGACAAACCGATATAGCAACTTAGGAGGTTATCCAATCGTGCGCTGGCAATAAATTCTTCGTTGATACCAAGAAGTGCGGGAGCTTGTGTATCAAAAAATGATAATTCGTGAGCGAGTATCTTGTTTACAGAAACATCTACATGTTCTGATTTTATTTGAGCTTTAAGTATATCTTCGAAGGTTTGGCTGTCGTCTTTATTATTAATGAGTAGTAATGGTGGAATGTCTTTTTGTGGATTGATAGTTCTACCATTATTAGCGTCACGATCTAAGTGGATAGCGAGACTAGGAATGGTCCCAATGGCCCGCTTAAAGTTAATCAGCCTACTGATAAGATGGCCTTCCTCATTTTCGAAACTGACTCTGCCCGCAAGCGAAAGGTCTCGATCAAACCAAGGATTCAGTAATGCACCTCCGTAGACCTCAACCGCTAGGTTCAAATAGTGATCTCTTAATAAGGCCGGGTTGGGTTTTACTTTCAGGCATGGGCTATCTGTGTGAGCGCCTACCATCCGAAAACCTGACTCAGTTAGGTCCTCGGTCCCGATAATAAAGGCAACAATGGAAGAGGCATTCCGACATATGAAATATTTTCCCGGAGAAAGTGACCAAGTATCCTCCTCAAAAATTTGGGTGAAGTCTGCGTCCAGCAATCTTGATGACATGCTTTGAACAGCGTGAAAAGGGCTTGGTGAAGATTCGATAAAATCTAGAAGTTGTTGATTTTTATACATAAATTACTAAACAGTTCATTATAAGGTTAAATATGAGTCAGCCATACTAACAAATATTTCCTTATTGTTGAAAATGGAATCATCTTAGGCAAGGTGTCGATTACGATCGATTTCATCTAGCCTTCTTGCTTTCGTCTTGCTTTGTACTGCGTTGAAATTTACAATCAGTTTATTCAAGCACTTCAAACTAGGGTTTGAGTGTTGTTACAATAGTATGCGCCGATTTGATTTCAGCTTGCGGGCGCTCAATAAATTCAGCTAAAGAGGTAAGTCAAATGACCTACTTTAGCGAGTGGGTTTTTTTTTGCCGATAGCGCCACCGCTTCGAAAAAGAAAACCTTCTGGGATGATCAGGAGAACAAAATGGCTAATACAGGATTTACCTCAAAAATATTGCATTCAGACCGCAGAGGGAATATTGAACATGGTTCAATACACAAGCCGGTCCACACAGCTGTAACGTATTCCTATGATGATGCGCGTGATCTTGCTGCCGTATTCCAAGGTAAAAGTGGTGGATATACTTACGGACGACAGGTAAATCCAACCGTGACAGCGCTACAAGACAAAATTTCGATGATGGAAGATGGCGTCGCAACCGCCGCTTTTGCAACAGGTATGGCTGCAATAGGAACGACATTATTTAGTTTGTTAAGAGCAGGTGATCACATTGTTTCATCTTCCTATTTATTTGGAAATACGAATAGTCTTTTTAATTCATTTGCTAACTACGGTATAGACGTGACCTTTGTCGATGCGACGGATGTTAGTAATGTGGAAGCTGCAATTCAGGAAAACACACGCCTTGTTTTTGTTGAAACGATTGCGAACCCAAGAACGCAGGTTTCAGATCTAACGAAAATTGGAGCGCTTTGTGAAAAACGTGAATTACTCTATTTAGTCGACAATACAATGACATCTCCCTATTTGTTTCAAGGGAAGTCAGTTAAAGCCAGCTTAGTCATAAACTCTTTGACCAAATATATTGGTGGCCACGCGAATGCACTGGGCGGGTCGATCACAGATACGGGGTTATTTGATTGGCGTTCCTTCGAAAACCTTTATGACAACTACAAAAAAGGAAATCCGTGTCTATGGGGTATAACGCAGATAAAAAAGAAAGGTCTTCGAGATTTTGGTGCGACGCTGGGTCCAGAAGCAGCCCATCACCTTTCGATTGGGTCTGATACCCTCGCCCTGAGAATGGACCGAGCCTGTCACAATGCTTCCGTGTTGGCGGAGTATTTAAACGATCATCCTAAGGTAAAGAAGGTTTATTATCCTGGATTGGCGTCTCACCCACAGCACAATCTCGCTAAAGATCTTTTTAAACATTTTGGTGGTTTGTTCAGTATAGAATTAGTCGATGAGTTAGATTGTTTCGATTTTCTGAACAAATTGGATTTAGTCATTTGCACAAGTAATCTTGGGGATACACGTTCCTTGGCGATCCCTGTAGCGCACTCAATTTATTATGAAATGGGGCCAGAGAGACGCGCATCCATGGGTATTGTTGATTCACTTGTTCGGTTTTCAATTGGAATTGAAGATACAGAGGATTTGATTGCTGATTTTGAGCAGGCATTGAGCTAATTGCTTTTTTGTCAGTGAGCTATCCGGTAAACTTGCGTTTTTTTTAAACTTTCAATTTCTAAACTCTTTCTGCGAGAAGGTGATTACATGTCTGAAGCCGTCACAAGTACTGATTTACCCTTAAGTAATAAACGTCAGGGAAAGGTCCGGGATTTATATGATTTAACATTAAGTGATGGCAGTGAAGGCATTCTGATTATCGCAACCGACAGGGTAAGTGTCTTTGATGTTGTGCTAGCCAATGGCATTCCAGGCAAAGGAAAAATGCTCACAAAAATTTCCAATTTTTGGTTTGAGTATTTAGAAAATAAGTTTGGCGCTTCACTGAAACATCATCTTGTTTCAAATGACCCCGCAGATATTGATGGCTTAAGTGCTTCAGAAAGAGACATGCTTGATGGTCGGATTATGATTTGTAAAAAATCTAAGGTATTACCAGTTGAGTGTATTGTTCGTGGGTATTTGACGGGTAGTGGTTGGAAAGATTATCAAAAAAGCGGTCAAGTATGTGGAATTGAACTGCCTGCAGGTATGCAGAACAGCAGTAAAATAGAATCACCTATATTCACACCGTCTACGAAGGTAGATGAAGGTCATGATGAAAATATTAGCTTTGATCAAGCCTGTGAAGTTGTTGGCGCGAATCGTATGCAAGAACTTAGAGATAAATCCTTGTTAATCTATACAGCTGCGAGGGATTTTGCAGATCAAAGAGGCATTATTATTGCGGATACTAAATTTGAATTTGGTCTTGATCCGATTAGTGGCGAAGTGACTCTTATTGATGAGGTATTCACCCCCGACAGCTCCCGCTTTTGGCCTAAAGAGGAATGGGAAGCTGGGCGGGAACAAAATAGTTTTGATAAGCAGTATGTTCGCAACTACACCGAGGAATTAGTGTCAGCTGGGCAGTGGAATAAAGAATATCCTGCGCCTGCGTTGCCTGACAATGTCATTCATAATACGCTAGCTCGATACCAAGAAGCTTTTGATCGTTTAATGAGTT